>CACIUX010000020.1 GCA_902589965.1 uncultured SAR86 cluster bacterium | reverse complement strand
TCCAAGATATATCTATGACTTGCAAAACAATTTGTTTTTCTAGACGAGGAAGAACTTCGCTGTATTCGATTCTTTTTTCAAGATATTTATTTTTAAGCTGACTTACAATTTCATCGATTAAGGTATCTTGATTATTCTTTTCATCATCTAAGAACTGAGCTGGGTCAAATTCAAAAGCGAAATCAGAAGACAAGGAATTCTTTAACTTATCTGTTTGCCACTGACTTTCTACACTAGAAGGCGGCAGAAACGAATAAACTAAACCTGCTATTTCATTGAATCGCATTGAATCAATTAATTCTGTTAAGTCATCTTCCTGAAGAATTTCCTCTCTTTGTGAATATATAACCTGTCTTTGTTCATTAAGGACATCGTCAAATTCAAGAATTCTTTTTCTTAGATCAAAATTTCTTCCCTCAACTCTTCTTTGAGCTCTCTCGATCGCTCCGGTGAGCATTCTATGTTCTATGGATTCTCCCTTCTTCATACCTCCAATTGATTGCATAAGATTTTTAACTCTTTCCGGTGCAAAAATCTTCATCAAGCTATCTTCTAATGACAGAAAAAATTGTGAGGAACCAGGATCTCCTTGTCTCCCAGATCTTCCTCTAAGTTGATTATCAACTCTCCTTGATTCGTGTCTTTCAGTTCCAATCACATGCAGACCCTCAAGAGATAAAACTTTTTCTCTGAAAGAAGCGTCCTTTTTATTGCCTCCTAAGACGATATCTGTTCCTCTTCCTGCCATATTTGTCGCTATGGTTACAGCATTCTGAGCTCCTGCCTGAGATATTATTTCAGCCTCTCTTTCATGTTGTTTTGCATTCAAAACGTTATGTTCAATTTTTCTTTGTTTTAGTTTGTTAGATATTAATTCAGAAGTTTCTACGGAAATTGTCCCAACCAAAATTGGCGCGCCGGTCGAGTTAATTTTCTCTATTTCCTCAACAAGAGCATCGTACTTCTCCTCAAGGGTTAAATAAATTTTGTCTTCCTTATCGTCTCTGATCATGGGCAGGTTCGTTGGTATGACAATGGTCTCTAAAGAGTAAATTTCTTCAAACTCTTGAGCTTCAGTTTCAGCAGTTCCGGTCATGCCAGATAATTTATCGAAGAGTCTAAAAAAGTTTTGAAAAGTGGTTGATGCTAAAGTCTGACTTTCGACTTGGATATTTACATTCTCCTTTAGTTCTAGCGCTTGATGAACTCCGTCTGATAATCGTCTACCTGGTAAAGCTCTTCCAGTGTTTGTATCAATCAATACTACTTGACCATTTTGCACAAGATAATCTGTGTTTTTTTCAAACAGATTAAAGGCTCTTAGGGAAGACTGAACCATATTTAATAATTTTAGATTTTCACTCGCATAGAGCGAGTCATCCTCTTTAAGAAGTCCGTTGTGTACAAGAAGACGTTCAACGTTTTCATGACCTTTCTCGGTAAGTTCAGCAGATCTTACTTTTTCGTCAATCTGAAAATCTCCTTCTACAAAAACATCTCCTGTTTCCAAATCAAATTCTTCTTGCTTAAGACGAGGAATTATTTGGCCAATCTTTTTATATATTTCAGAATTATCTTCGGCGACACCGCTTATGACTAAAGGAGTTCTAGCCTCATCAATCAGGATTGAATCTACCTCATCAACCACAGCAAAAAAAAGGTCTTTTTGCATTTTATGGGCTTTGTCCATTGCCATGTTATCCCTTAGATAGTCAAAACCAGCTTCGTTGTTCGTGATGTAAACAACATCTGCCTGATAGGCATTTTTTTTCTCTTCAAAACTTTGATTGGGAACAACATGACTTACTGTCAATCCAAGGCCTTCAAACAAGGGCCTCATCCAATTTGCATCCCTTTCAGCTAGATACTCGTTAACAGTAATCACGTAAACACCTTTTCCGGTCAAAGCGTTTAAATAACAGGGTAGAGTAGCCACAAGGGTTTTTCCCTCACCGGTAGCCATCTCAGCGATCTTCCCTTCATTAAGAATAACTCCTCCAACGAGTTGGCAGTCATAATGTCTCAGACCCAAATTTCTTTTACTCGATTCTCTAACTAGTGCAAATGCTTGGGGAAGTACTTTTTCTAAGGCTTCCCCTGAACGAACTTGATCTCTCAGTTCATTAGATTTTGCCAGTAAATCATCAGCATTTAATTGCTCAAGAGAGGACTCCAAAGAATTAATTTGATCAACAGTTTTGGAAATACGGTTGATGACTCTT
>CACIUX010000019.1 GCA_902589965.1 uncultured SAR86 cluster bacterium | reverse complement strand
CTTTTTCGGCTGGCTTTGATATTTTCTTTTTTGGAGCAAAAATTAGAGGCAGATCTTCTAATTTTTCTGGATTGCTTGGCAGATATGAAGTTAAAGAGAATTTTCTTTATTCTAAACCTTTAAAATTCAGAATAGATCTTAGCGGAGTAAAGCAAGGTTAACTTAATCGGTAAAAAAAGATTCTCTCTCGCGTAACGTTAAGCTCTCTTGTATAAGCTCATTTTCAACCATCCTCTCTACATATTCATGCATATTTTTTGTTGATTTATTGTTGGGAATATCCACGCCAAGAAATTTCAATCTAATCAAAATAGGAATGATTGTTGCATCTAATACAGAAAATTCTTCGCTTCGAAAGTATTCAGAGCCATCAAAAAGCATCATTGAATTTGTTATATTTTTTTTGAGCTCCTTCCTTGAAGAATTCTTTTTTGAGGTTGTGGCAGATGCATCTTCCAGAATATCAACATGATAGGTCCACTCTTCCTCAATCCTATGAAGAATTAATCTAGTTTGAGCTCTTGCCACAGGATAAACAGGAAGCAAGGGAGGATGAGGAAATCTTTCATCAAGGTATTCAACAATTAGTTGAGACTTATACAAGGCTAGCTCTCTATCGATGAGTAAAGGAAGAAACCCTTTTGGGTTAACTTCTAGAATTTCTTTTGGAAGATTTTCAGGATCTAAAGCTTCAAGATCGGCGGTAATACCCTTTTCTGATAGTACTATTCTTACTTTATGGCTCTGATGTCCAATTTCATTATGAAATAAGACCATGGATGATCTTTTACCTAATAAACTTGTCATTTTATAAATTTATTTTAAGTCTTTTTTAAACTCTCTATAAACGAGATAAGCAAAAGCAGTGAAGATTAAAAGAAAAAGAATAACATATATGCCAAGTTGTTTTCTGGTTTCAGCTGATGGATCTGAAACATACGTAAGAAAATTGGTTATATCAGCAATATATCTATCATATTCTTCTTCTGATAATTCTGATTGGACGTCCTCCAATACATGTGGCATGGAAACATTTACATAAACTTTATTATTGACTCCATAAGGTCTAGAGGAGTCCTCATAAAAAGTGTCTAAGTAAGTATAAACCCACTCAGGAGATCTTAATCTTGCTTCTAAAGTCAAATCAGGAGGTTTGGCTCCTAAAAGCTCTATAGCCTTGGATTCCTTGAGACTTATATGCATCAAGTCACCTATTTTAGAGTCATCAAATATCAAGTTTTGCTCATAAATATCAAGGGGGATTGAGAGATCTTCGGCAACTCTTTTATAACGTGAATATTTGAGAGAGTGGCATCCATAACAATAGTTCATATATGCTGAGAGACCCCTTTGAAGAGATTCTTTATCTTTTGTATTGGGGCTAAATTCATAGCACTCAATCGAGCCACATTTGTATTCTCCTGCGGAAATAGTAAAGCCTGAAAAAAAAGCAAAAGCTAAAAAAACTAGTAGCTTCATGCTTCTGCTACTCTCTCCGGAACAGGTTTGCATTTCTCTATCCTTGTGTAAATAGGCATCAAAAGGAAGTAAGAGAAATAACCTAAAGTGAAAATTTTAGATAATAGTGTTTTTGTTTCTGTGGGAGGAACCATACCTAGGTAACAAAGAGCAAAGAAACTTACAACAAAGATTCCTAAGAAAGTTTTACTTAAAATTCCTTTATATTTAATCGATTTCACAGGACTTCTATCAAGCCAGGGTAGAACAGCAAAGATTGCGACAGCTGCCATCATAGTGGCAAATCCAAGGAATTTTGCAGTTAGTCCAAACAAAGGAAAATCAACAGCTCTCAACATTGCATAAAACGGAGTGTAATACCATGAAGGGACAATGTGAGCAGGCGTTGAAAGAGGATTAGCTGGCTCATAATTGACATATTCAATAATATAACCACCACCTGTTGGAAAGAAGAAGACTACCGAACAGAATATAATTAAAAATACTCCAAGTGCAAAAATATCATGACTAATGTCGTATGGAAAAAATGGTTTTGTATCTAAAGGGACACCATCTTCATCAAGATGTTTTTTAACGTCTATACCATCTGGATTATTAGAACCAATTTCATGCAGTGCAAGAATATGAAAAAAGACAATTGCGATCAGCAATATTGGAAGAAGAACAACATGAAATGCAAAAAGCCTTGATAAAGTAATTCCAGATACCAGATAATCACCCCTTATCCATGTTGCTAGATCTTCTCCTACAACAGGGATTGAACTAAACAACGAAATAATAACTTGAGCAGCCCAAAACGACATTTGACCCCAGGGAAGAACATAGCCAGTGAAACCTTCAGCCATTAGAATAAGGTAAGTAAACCAACCTCCGAGCCATATCAGCTCTCTAGGTTTTTGATAGGATCCATACATCATTCCTCTAAACATGTGCAAATAGATGAGTGCAAAAAATGCTGAGGCTCCTGCAGCATGCATGTAACGGATAAGCCATCCATACTCTACATCTCTCATGATGTATTCAACAGAAGAAAAAGCTTCTTCTGCTGAATTTGTATAATTCATCATCAGCCAAAGACCTGTGACAATTTGCATTGCCAATACAACAATAAGAAGAAATCCAAAGAGATACCAAATATTGAGGTTAGTGGGTGCTGGATATTTAGATAAATGCCTTTCGAAAACTTCAGTTAAAGGAAATCTAAAGTCTATCCAACTAAGGAAACGTTTCGTTCTAGTATCAGTTGTCATTAACTTGCTCCATCGGAACCGATTACCAACGTAGAATCGGTCTCAAAATAATGAGGTGGGACTTCAAGGTTGGTTGGGGCAGGTACATTGGCATAAACTCTTCCAGCGAGATCAAATTTTGATCCATGACATGGACAGAAAAAACCACCCTGCCAATTAGGATCAAAATCCTGTGAGGTGGCTTCTGGATAAAACTTTGGGGCACAGCCTAAATGAGTACAAACTCCTTTTACAACGGCGATACCCTTTTTTCTAGATCTTGTATCGTTTTGGGCATATTCAGGTTGTTGTTGTTGATTTGAATTTGGGTCAGCTAATTTGGATTTATCTTCGGATAAAGCGTTTTGAGCTTCGCTTGAGACCTTGTAAACAAATACAGGCATCCCTCTCCATTCCACAGTCATTAATTCTCCTGGACTTAGCTTGCTTATATTAACCTTTACAGGTGCTCCAGCAGCTTCAGCTCTGGCACTAGGCTTGAATGCACTTAGAAAAGGAATAGCTGCAAAAACAACACCCACAAATCCAAGCAAGGATGTGATTGAGGTTAGTAATTGTCGTCTTATTGGGTTCGGAGGTGATTTTGGCTGCATAAAGTCTATCTTTTGCTGAACTGAGGAGCTTTTCTAGCTTTTCTTAAACCCACCTTTTTCCTTTCTACTTTTCTTGAATCTCTTGTAAGGAAACCGGCCTCCTTAAGAACTGGCT
>CACIUX010000018.1 GCA_902589965.1 uncultured SAR86 cluster bacterium | reverse complement strand
ACCTATAGTCGTAGTAGGCAAAATTGGAAAATTAAATTTTTCTTTTTGAGCACTTTGTCTAACTGCAAAAGCACTGTTTCGCTCGAAGTCTTTCTCTGAAAGACCAGACATTCTTTCTCTTACAGAAGTTTTTGTGACCCTGTTTGAGGTCTGCCGCGCTTCATTAGCAGCTTTTATATTTTCTATTTCCTCTTCTGAAGATTGATCGGAGAAATGATTTGCTAATAAAGCAAGTTCTGAAATTTTTTCTTTAGCAAATGCAAGCCAAGATAAAAGTTCATCATCTATCTTTTTTTCTAACTCTATGGAGTAGGGTAAATGTTGAAGAGAAGTGGATGGCCCAAGGTATATTGTTTGAAAATCTTTCAAGGGAAGGGAATCAATTTTTCTAAGTGTCTTCTCCCAATTAAGCCTCCAAATGTTCCTCCCAGAAATAATACCCAAAGAAATATTTTTGCAGTTAACGTTCTTTATATTTTCCAAATTACTGTCATCGGTAATCAAATCTAGATGAACGCTATCAAAAGAGGCTGACGAAATTAAATCAATGTTATCTTCAATGTTGCCAAAATAAGTAACCAAATGAGTTTTGGTTGCAGGATTTAGGTTTTCAGAGATTTTAGAATAAAAGCTTGAAAAAAAGCTTTTGTCTTGATCGGATAAATCTGAACCCAGGATAGGCTCTTCAATTTGAATATTCGTATAGCCTAGATTTTCAATGTGTTTAAGAAGATCAGTATAGGCTTTTGTTAGTTCTTCTTTAATGGAATATTTATCAACTGAATCCTCGCTTTTAGCAAGAGCAAGAAAAGTCACTGGTCCAACGAGACAAAACTTTTGTTTTTTAGAATCTAATTCTGGCAGAACTTGTTGAGCGAAGAGTTGATCGGAAAAAGAAGGGCTTGTTGTTGCCTCAATTTCAGGCACAAGGTAATGATAATTGGTATCAAACCATTTGGTCATTTCCATTGCTGCTATATCGCCGTCACCGCGAGCAAGTCTAAAATATTCATCCAAGAAAAATGGTTTCACGTTTTGAGAAAACCTCTCGGGGGTGACGCCAAGAAAACAACACAGATCCAAAACTCTGTCGTAAAAAGAAAAATCATTTACTGGAATTAGATCGATACCAGCATTGAGTTGCTGATTATAAATATCATCAACAACATCAGTGGCTATGCTAAGCAGCTCACTTGCAGTAATTTCCTGTCGCCAGTACTTTTCAGTTGCGAATTTTAATTCTCTCTTCCTGCCAACTCTTGGCATTCCGAGATTTGTGCTCATGTATTTCATTTGCTGTTATCTCCTTCAATATTGAATAAGTAAGATCAGAACGATTTAAGGTATAAAAATGAAAGTCGTTCAAACCAAGATTCTGTAAATATTCGATTTGCTCGAGGCAGAGTTCTTTGGCTGCCTTGATATCTTCATCTAAATCTCCATTAAATCGATTTGTGACCGATTTAGGTATGACAATTCCACATCTGTCTGCCATCCTGAGGATATTCTTAATGCTTGCAACAGGCATGATGCCCGGTATTAATTTTACGTCGATATTTCTTTGAGCAATTGACTCAACTAAACGATCAAATTGTGGCAAATCGAAACAAAACTGTGTGATAGCTTTACTAGCCCCCGCTTCAACTTTGTTTTGAAGCAGTTGCAAGTCAAAATCAAATCCCTCTGATTCTGGATGCGGTTCGGGATATGCAGAAACACAAACTTCAAAACCGTTCCTTTTCAAATAGGCCACAAAATCAGAAGTATTAATAAATCCTTTTTTAGCTGGAACAAATAAATTGTTGGGACTATCTCCTCGAATAGCCACGATGGTTTTTACGTTAAGAATTTTTAGTTTTTGGATGATCGTATCTATGTCATCAATACTTTTCCCTACCAGGGTTAAATGCGCAGCAACGTTAACATTGGTATGTGCCTGTAATTCTTTTATTAAGCCAAGACTTTTATCTTCGGGCGATCCTCCAGCGCCAAAGGTCACTGAAAGAAATGCAGGCTGAAAACCTTTGAGCTCATTGAAATGGCTTGCAACTCGAGTAAAGTCGAGGTCAGCAGGCGGGAAAAATTCGTAAGATATTCTCATTAGTACACCTTTTGTTAAGGTGTCCCGTTTTAGCAGTTTAAGTATGCAAGCAGGGACAAATCACTTTATGAACTCCATTCTGATGAATTTTCAAGAAATAACAAGTTTTTTTATAAACTCTTTTTTCTAATATAATATTTGGTATGGCTACTTATGAATGCTCTAAATGCGGGATGGCAGTCAATGCTTCCTGCGCAAAATGTGACTTTGCTCTAATCGACGATGTGTTGATTACAGATGATGGTAGGGAAGTGCAGATTTCAAAATGCACCAGTTGCGAAGGCAAAATTAAATCGCCTTTGTGCTGCGGCATGGACATGACTTGCTCGCTTGCTTAAGTTTCACAGCTTGATCACAATTTAATTAAGACGAGGTACAGAAACATCTGTACACTTATCTCTTTTAGGATTTTATGAATATTTACGTAGGGAATATCCCTTGGTCGGTCACGGATGATAAGCTCGAAGAGCTCTTTGCACAATTCGGTACCGTTACTTCAGCTAAAATCATTGTCGATAAATTCTCAAAACGATCTAGAGGTTTTGGATTTGTTGAAATGGCTGACGGTGGCGAACAAGCAATTGCTGAATTGAACGATAAAGACTTCGAAGGCAGACCGTTGGTGGTTAACGAATCAAGAAGTAAAGATTAGCTTAGGGTTTTATCACCGTTGGTTCAGTAAGATTCATCCTTTTAGGATGATCTATGGAGAAGTGCAAGCCGCGACTTTCTTTTCTCAGCTGCGCGCTTTTAATTATATGTTCGGCAACTTGAGTAAGGTTTCGCAACTCAATCAAATCTGAGGTAACTGAAAAGTTCCAATAATAATCCTCCACTTCTGCTTGGATAGCTGCTAGTTCAGCAGCTGCTTTGGCTAAACGTTTATTGGAACGCACGATCCCAACGTAGTCCCACATCAAACGCCTGACTAAGTTCCAATTGTGGTTGACAATAATTTTCTCGTCCGATTCCACCACCATTGAACTATCCCACAAGGGCAGTTCCGGCTGGTCGATGGAATCATCGTTTAAAATCACTTCAGCTGCTGCTTTACCAAAGACAATACATTCCAATAGTGAATTAGACGCCATGCGATTAGCTCCGTGCAAACCTGTGTAGGAAACTTCTCCTATGGCGAAGAGCCGGTCAATATCGGTTTTGCCGGAGAGATCTACCATAACCCCGCCGCAAGTATAGTGAGCTGCTGGGACCACCGGAACGGGAACTTTGCTCATGTCGTAACCAAAGGACAAGCATGTCTCAAAGATGCTCGGAAACTTTTGTTGGATTGCCGATTTGTCGGCATGGGTCATATCCAGCATGACGTGGTTTAAGCCAGAACGCTTCATCTCGAAATCAATAGACCGGGCGACAATGTCCCTGGACGCCAAATCTCCCCGCACATCAAAGCGCTCCATAAAAGCCTC
>CACIUX010000017.1 GCA_902589965.1 uncultured SAR86 cluster bacterium | reverse complement strand
TCCTAGCATCAGTAATACGATCCTTAGGAAATGGATGTGTCCTTAAGTAACCAAATTGATCTTCAGAATTATTACGAGAGAGATCCTGAAGGATCTTAAACATCCTTCCTTGTCCCTTGGGATCAAAACCTGACTTGACAAGATTATCGAAGCCTATTCGATCTGCTTCTTGCTCATTAGAGCGAGTGAAATTAGTATTCAATTGTTGCATTAAGGCTGGTCCAGTTATGATCGCCTGAGGATTATTAGATGCAGCCGCCAAAGCTATGCTTCCTAGAATCATTAGAGCATTTGCCAAAGGCGATCCTCTATTTTGACTTCTTGCATAATGTCTCTGACTTAAATGAGCTAATTCGTGAGTCATAACTGACGAAAATTCAGACTCATCATTTGTGTAAAAGAATAAACCAGTATTAATCCCTATTATTCCTCCAGCCGCTGCAAAGGCATTTATAGACTTATCATCAATGATAATGAATTCGAATCTTCTATCTTTAACTTGTGAATTCTCTGCTAGCCTATATATCAAATCTTCTATGTATGACCTCACAAGAGGATCGGAATGCTCTTTAGCTTGCGATCTGAAAAGAGATAGCCATAATCTCCCCATTTCAAATTCACCAGATAAAGACACAGATGCGGAAGATCTATCTCCTAAAACTGGTAAATCATCCTGAATGTCTTGTGCACTCAAGAAAGATAGAACTACTAGAGTTAAAAATAAAAAAAATCTCTTCACAATAACAGTATAATTACTTTTGATTACTAGAAAACAAAATAGTTCAAAACTTTATGGCTTCATATTTTAAAAATCTTATTGATAAATATTTTCATACGGAAGATCAAATTTCTTTATCAATTTTATTAGTTTTCATAGGAATTATAGTGATTTTCTTCGGTTCAATTCTTACGCCGTTATTTATAAGTGCTCTTGTTGCATATTTATTAAACAGTATAGTTACTACTACTGAAAGAAGAGGATTTTCAAGACCGATTGGTCTAACTATTTCGATAACTTTGTTTTTCGGTCTATATCTTTCATTGTTTCTAATCTTCCCTTTACTCTCAAGACAAATAATTGGGTTGGTAAATGAATTACCTAGAATCGTAGAAAACTTAGAAGACATTCTTTTGAATTTCTTCAATGATTACCCAGAATTTTTTACCTCAGAACAAATCGAAAACCTTAGCGTAACTGTAACCTCTAGCTTGCCTAATATTCTTGAGCAAACCCTTTTGCAGCTAAATGCTGGATTTTCAGCAGCAATGAGCGCCCTTGTTTATTTGGTGCTAATTCCTTTTTTAGTATTCTTCTTTTTAAAAGATAAGAAGCAAATGCTTGAGTACGTTGCTTATTTTCTTCCTAGCGATAAAAGTTCAGCCTCCAAAATCTGGATAGAACTAGATTCTCAACTTTTTAAATATCTGCGAGGCAAGGTTCTTGAATTAATCATTGTAGGGATTGTTACAACAACCGCATTTTCTATACTCGGTGCCAATTACTCCCTTTTACTCGGCATATTGGTTGGATTATCGGTTTTGATACCATTATTTGGTGCTATTTTTGTAACGATACCTGTTGCTATCGTTGGCTATTTTCAATGGGGCTTGGATATGAATTATTTAATTTTCCTTGCTACCTATCTGATCATTCAAGCTTTAGATGGGAATGTTCTTTTCCCGCTCTTAATTGGCAGGGAAGTAAATCTCCATCCAGTTTTAATTGTTTTGGCAATACTGATTTTTGGAGGTATTTGGGGATTTTGGGGTGTTTTATTGGCTGTCCCTCTAGCCACTGCTATAAGGGCAGTAATAAAATCTTGGCCTGCAGTTAATAATTAACTTTTTAAGTGTTCTTCAAGAACTTCTAAGACTTCTTGTGCATGTCCAGGAACCTTAACGTTTCTCCATTCCTTGATTAATTTATTATTTGAATCGATTAAGAAAGTACTTCTTTCTATACCCATATATTTTTTACCATACATACTCTTTTCCTTAATCACATCGAATAATTTACAAAGCTTTTCCTCAGGATCACTAATTAATTCAAAAGGAAATTTAAATTTTTCTTTGAAATTTTCATGAGACTTTAAGCTTTCTCTCGAAACGCCGAAAATCTCAGCATTTGAATTTTTAAACTTCTTATAAAGGTCTCTAAAATTTTCTCCCTCAGTCGTGCATCCGGGAGTATTATCTTTGGGATAAAAATATATCACCAAATTCTTTTTATTATTTTTTAGATCAAAAACAGAATCATTTGTAGCATCTGCCTTAAAAGTTGGAATTTTTTTTCCTTCTATAATTTTTCCCATTTGTTTCCTCTTAAAAAAAGTAATTTATTTAAGTCAATAATATACAATTCAACTTTGCAAAAAGAAATATGTTAGTTAAAGGAAGTATAGTAGCAATTGTGACTCCTATGAAGGCAAATGGAGATCTTGATCTGGATGCTCTCGATAAACTTGTAGATTTTCATATTGAATCAGGAACTAAAGGAATTATTGCAGTAGGCACAACGGGTGAATCTGCTACTTTGGAAGTTTCTGAACATATTTCAGTTATAGAAAGAATAGTCAAAAAAGCAGATAAAAAGGTTTTTATTTTTGCTGGAACGGGTGCTAATAGTACAAAGGAAGCAATATACTTAAGCATGGCAGCTAAAAGTGCTGGTGCCGATGCTTCTTTATCTGTTACGCCTTATTACAACAAGCCAACACAAGAAGGTCTATTCCAACATTACACTCAGATAGCAGATCAAGTTGAATTTCCTCAAGTGCTTTATAACGTTCCAGGAAGAACTAGTTGTGATTTATTGCCTGAAACTATAGCTAGGTTAGCACCTCATGAGAACATTTCAGGAATCAAAGAGGCCACTGGGGATCTATCAAGATTAGAAAAACTCAAAAAATTAATTAGAGATGAAACTTTTTTTCTATACTCAGGTGACGATGCCACGGCAACAGACTTTATTCTAAATGGAGGCCATGGAAATATTTCGGTTACTGCCAATGTTGTACCTGATTTAATGTCTAAGTTATGTGATTTTGCTCTTGAAAAATCTTCAGAGGCAAAGGTTATAGAAAATAAAATTTCTAATTTAAATGAAATGCTTTTTTTAGAATCTAATCCAATACCTGTAAAATGGGCTTTAAGTAGAATGGGCTTGATAGATATTGGAATTAGATTGCCTCTAACTAACCTCTCTAAAGAGCATCAACAAACCTTGCAAGAGGAATTATTAAAACTTGAGTTAATTTGAGATGAGATTTTTTGTATTACTTTTAATATTAGCTAGCTGTGTTTCTGATCCATCCAAGCAATCTAGAAATGCATATTTATTAGAAGAGGAAGATACTACTTTGTCTGAAGTCATTGAGGACATTACAGTTCTCTTAGATTTGTATCCTATAAATGGCAAAATAGATAAAGAGAAATTAAGTTATGAGCTTCAAAGACCAAGACAGTTTTTTTCTTCAGGAAGCAATAATGAAATAAGACTCCATAAACTGGGTCAAATTAGATGGTTATATGTTGAGTCATTACCTAGCTCTGTTTGGCCAATTCTTAACCAATATATTGAAAATGAAAATGATTTATCTATTAGGATTTCTGATCCAGATAAAGGAGTCATTGAGACAGAAACCTTCAACAAAAAGGATAAAGAGGTCAAGTATCGATTTAAAGTTGAGCATGGAATAAGACAAGCCAGCACCGAATTATTTTTTACTGAGCTGGTTAAACAGGAAAATGATTGGGCTATTCTGGATAATGATAATTCTGAAGCAGATGAATTTTTAAAGGAGTTGCTGGATTATTTTTCTTCAGCTACTGTTTCTCAAGGTACTTCCTTGGTTGCTTTAAACTTAAATAAAGGCAGAAAGTCTGAGGTAATCAATACAAATGATGGAAAATCATATATCAATCTGAGTATAGGTTTTGCTAGAACTTGGGCGGCTTTGAACAGAGCTCTTAAAGAAGCAGCAATTAATGTTAAAGATCTAAATAGAGAAGAGGGCTATGTTTTGATTAATTATGGGTTGCCTGAAGAAGAGGGAATCCTCGCAAGACTTAGAAAAAGTGAGCCTAAAGAGTATAAAATTATTGTAAGATCATCATCAGAAGATCTAACTCAAATAATGTTAGATTCAGAAGAATGGAATGATGAGCTTGAAAGTCTTTTGTCTGAAATTAATCAATCTCTATCTTAAATATTAATTATGAAAAAAATAGAACTTTTATCGAGCGGCAAGGCAAAATCTTTATATACCACTGAAAATTCTGATCAGCTTATTATGGAGTATAGAGATGATACTTCTGCTTTTGATGGAAAAAAAATCGAAAAACTTGCTGGCAAAGGGACTGTAAATAACAGATTTAATGCGCATGTTATGCAACAAATAGAAAAATCTGGCATACCTACTCATTTCATTGACGAGGTTTCAGAAAATGAAAGCCTTGTTAGGAAGTTAGAAATGGTTCCAATTGAATGTGTTGTGAGGAATATTACAGCTGGGAGCATATGCAAAAGATTGGGGCTTGAAGAAGGCATGGAGCTAAATCCTCCAACGTTTGAATTTTTCTATAAAGATGATGAGCTAGGCGATCCGATGGTAAATGAATTTCACATTATTTCCTTTAATTGGGGAACTGAGAAAGATATAGAAGAAATGAGAGAATTAACTTTCAAAGTTAACGACGTTTTAAAAAAAATGTTTGCAGATGGAGGATTATTGCTTGTCGATTTCAAACTCGAGTTTGGGAGACAAGATGGAAAAATGTACTTAGGCGATGAGATGACTCCCGATGGTTGCAGAGTGTGGGATGCTGAGACAAGAAAGAAGCTTGATAAAGATAGATTTCGACAAGGCTTAGGTGACGTAATTGAGTCCTATCAAGAAATAGCCTCAAGAATAGGAGTTAGTTTAGAAAACTAATTTAAACCCTCATTGATTGTCTTCAGTTTGTCTGATCCTGGGCAGAGCTCTTTTTCATTCAGCGTATTAAGAGGCTTGTCGATGGCATTTAGAGTTTCGTAAAGGTCAGGAGCTTTAGTGTCAATATATAAAAGCCCTGTTGCAACTTTGCCCTCATCATTTTTCTCTCTGACAGTATTCAACGCGAGATTAGCATCAGTCGGATCATAACTACTGTCTAACTTTTCTAAAGACATTTTTGATCCATCATGTAAATTTACCTCAACAGTCTCTCCCTCTTCATAGTTTGCTGTAATTTCTCTACCCAAAGGAACAAAATCTACTT
>CACIUX010000016.1 GCA_902589965.1 uncultured SAR86 cluster bacterium | reverse complement strand
GAGCAATTGCATTCACCAAAATATTATCTTGTACTAATCTTGAGGATAGATGTCTCGTCAAATGATGAACTGCCGCTTTAGACGCACTGTAAACATAGTTCTCAAAAGCCGGTGTATTAATACCATCTATCGAACCGATATTTATCACTCTGGCTGGATTATCCTTGGTAGATTCTTTTTTTAATAAAGGTAAGAATTTTTGAGTAACAAAAAACATACTTTTGACATTTAAATCCATTACCTTATCCCATCCAAGTTCTGAGAATTCTTCAATTGGCTCTCCCCATGCTGCACCGGCATTATTAACTAAGATATCTAATTTTGATTCTTTTTGATTTATTTCTTCAAAAAGTTTCTGAATACCCTCCAAACTAGATGTATTGTAAGGAATTGAAATACATTCGGCATTATATTTTTCACTAAGTTCGCTTGCTTTATTGTCACAAGCTTCTGCTTTTCTAGCAGTTATATAAACTTTTGCTCCATTAGCTAAGTAAGCGGATGCGATCATCTCGCCTACTCCTCTTGAACCACCTGTAACTAGTGCTACCTTATCTTTGACAGAAAAAATTTCTTCAATTTTCATATACAACCTTTTATTTATGGCGGACCGGACGGGACTCGAACCCGCGACCTCCGCCGTGACAGGGCGGCGTTCTAACCAGAACTGAACTACCGGTCCAATTGAGGTAGACAATTATACATAGTATGTAAAGAAAGTAACTTACTTAAAATGAGAATGTATTCTTTAAAATTTATATTGGTTTGTTATGTTCTATTCTGAAAGAAATTGGTTTAAGTTTTCGATAATTCTTTGATTTAACTGTAGAGACATAGTGAAACTTTGCTTCAATAAAATCAGAATTAACTGAAATTTCGGTGTAACCTTTATTCTTACCATCCATCCAGACTAAGTCTCTATTTGATTCAACAAAGGATTTTTCTATTGAATTTACAAGGCTTCCAAAGGTGTCAACAAAATTTGGGGAAGAAATGGAAGGCGCACCTATTTCGACTCCAATGAAATTACTTTTGTCATATAAATTAGATACCCATGAGCAGTGTGAATCTCCGGCCAAAATTATGTTTGCTTGTGAGTTGCTAATAATTTTATAAAATTTATCTCTTTCTTTGGGATAACCATCCCATTGATCTGTGTTGTAAGGAATTTCTTTTCCAGATAGAGCTCTAAATCTCTGAATGTATGACGGAAATTCGTCGCTATCGATTTGACTTAAAATATTAGGCAAATATTTTGGTCCAATCAATATTTGCTGCCCAAAAATTGACCATTTGAATTCATTAGAATTGTTTTTTTTAATCCATCTAAACTGCTCGTTTCCAAGAAGCTTTCTTGGTTTTTGTAAATCTCTCTTATATGATTTTGTTTTGAAATTCTTACCCTCAAAATAGCTTTCAATATCCAACTGCTTATCTCTTGCAGCCGATCTTGTATCTAACATCATTAGATTTATAAGATTCCCAATTTTAAAACTTCTCCAAATCTTTTCTTTTTTGCCTTTCTCGCGAATGGGCATCCATTCATAATATGCTTTGAGTGCATTTCGTTTTCTTTCTTGAAAATTTCCCTCGTTCTTTTGATGATTTTCAGCACCATTTTTCCATGAATCATTAGTGAACTCATGATCATCCCAGACCGCAATCATTGGTTTATTTGCGTGTAGCTTTTTAAGATCATTATCTTTTCTGTAAGTTGCATGTCTCTTACGGTAATCATCAAGTGAGATTATTTCGTGTTTAGGTTCAACTAATCTATTCATCTCTTTTGCATCAGAAGATGCATATCCATCGGCTGCATATTCATAAAGATAATCGCCCAAGTGAAGAACAAGATGGATATCTATATTTTCCGCAATTTCTTTGTAAGAATTAAAATACCCTGCTGGATAATTAGAACAACTGCAAAAAGCAATATTGAAACTTCTTGGATTGTAAGAAGGTAAAGTTATTGTTGTACCAATTTCAGAATAAATTTTGTCGGCAGTAAACCTATAAAAAATGGTTTCTCCATTAAATTGATCTGGGATTCTTGCATCAACTTTCACAGTAAAATCATCGCTTAGTTTTGCAGTTACGTGTCCTTTAGCAATGATTCTGGAAAAGTCTTTTTCATTAGAGACTTCCCATCTAACTTTTTTCTTTTTGCTTTCTACTCCTGATAATTTTGTCCAGAGAATGACGTTTGAATTAGTTGGGTCTCCGCTTGCAACTCCATATTTGAAAGAGATTTTTTTATCTTGGCTAAAAGGGAAGACTCTAAATGGCAAGAGAACTAGAAAGATGCCAAGGGTACGTAAAAATTGTCTTCTTTTCATTTATAAAAAATAACATTTTTAATTGGAAGTAATGTTACAAAATTGGATATTTTGAACTTGAAAAGGAGAATTCAAATATTTAGATAAATGGTGGGCGATACAGGACTTGAACCTGTAACTTCCACCTTGTAAGGGTGGCACTCTACCAATTGAGTTAATCGCCCAGAGAAACGGGATTATAGTATTCAAGTCTATGCAAGTCATCACTTAGTTGGGCTATCAACAAAATAGACAATGTAGAAATATTGAGGCATATTTTATTTAAAATTTCTTTAAAAAAATCATGTTAGAAGCACAACCATTAAAAACTCGTTTAAACCTAAACGATGAAGAATTTATTTCAAATAAAAAATCAATGCTCGGAAAGCTTGATGAAATTGATGAACTTCTCGATGAAGCTGAAGCTGGCGGTGGTCCGAGGCATCATGAAAGACTTGCTGCTAGAGGAAAGCTTCCTGTAAGAGAGAGAATTTTTAATTTTTTAGATCCTGATAGTCCATTTTTAGAGATCAGCCCACTAGCAGGTTATAAGTCTGACTATCCAGTAGGAGGAGGTTGCGTAGCCGGCATAGGAGTTTCTGCCGGTGTTGAATGTATTATTTTTGCTAATGATCCAACAGTTTTGGCTGGGGCAATGCAAGCATTCTCAGTAAAAAAATGGATGAGAGCAATGCAAATTGCCAGAGACTGCCGCATTCCTTTTGTGCAATTTGTTGAATCAGCTGGAGGAGATTTAAGGCCTAGAGGAAACCGTTCTTCAGTCGCTCTAAATGTTGGTCATTTTGCTGAGTCAGGAAGACAGTTCTATGAGATAACTGAACTATCAAAGCTCGGTATACCAACTGTAACAATTACTTTTGGATCTTCCACTGCGGGAGGTGCTTATCAGCCGGGAATGTCAGATTACAACATTTTTGTTAAAGAACAGTCTCAGGTTTTTTTGGGTGGTCCGCCATTAGTTAAAATGGCTACAGGTGAAGAATCTGATGCTGAAAGTCTAGGCGGAGCAAAGATGCATGCTGAAAAATCTGGTTTAGCCGACTATTTTGCTGAAGATGAAATGGATGCAATAAGAATTGGAAGAGAAGTTATGTCTCATCTTGATTGGTCAAAAGAAGGTAATTCTCCTGATTCTATCTATGAAGAGCCCATTAATGATCAAGAAGATTTATTAGGTATTGTAAATCCAAGCTTGAAAAGACCATTTGATGTTCGTGAAGTAATTTCAAGAATAGCAGATGGTTCAAGGTTTGAAGAATTTAAGCCCCTCTTTGGTCCAACAATAATATGCGGTTTCATGAAAATTCATGGGCACACAGTTGGAGTTTTGGGAAATAATGGTTCCTTATTTCCAGATTCATCTCAAAAGGCAGCTCACTTTATTCAACTTTGCAATCAGATAAGTATCCCTCTTGTTTTTTTACAAAATATTACAGGTTTTAATATTGGAAAAGAATTTGAGCAGAATGGATCCATAAAAAAAGGGGCTCAAATGCTTAATGCAGTTTCAAATTCTCAAGTACCTCATTTGACGGTTATTCTTGGAAACTCCTACGGAGCGGGTACATATGCCATGTCTGGAAGAGAATTTGGTAATGCTTTTACCTTTTTATGGCCAACAGCAAAGATTGCCGTAATGGGAGGAGAACAAATTGCTGGAGTTATGTCGATGGTTAGAAGAGCAAAAGCTATGCGTGATGGTCTCCCCTTCGATGAAAAAGAGGATGCAGAAATTGTAGAAGGTCAAAAAATTTCTCATGACAAAGGTTCTGAAGCTTTAATAGCCACAAGTGCAATTTCTGATGATGGGATTATTGATCCAAGAGATACCAGGACAGTTCTTGGTATTTGCCTTTCTGTTGTAAACAATAAAGAGGTTAAGGGATCAGATGGATTTGGAGTCTTCAGACTATGATCATTAAAAAATTACTAATTGCAAATAGAGGAGAAATTGCAAGTAGAGTCATCAGCAGTGCTCAAGATATGGGAATCTCATGTGTTGCTATTTATACAGAAGATGATGCTAATTCACCTTATGTTAAAGAGGCTGATGAAGCTTATAAATTAGAAGGCAGTTATTTGGATGCAAAAGAAATAATTTCTATTGCAACAAATTCAGGTTCTCATGCAATTCATCCGGGATATGGCTTTTTATCTGAAAATGCTGGGTTTGCAAATTCTGTGAAAAAAGCAGGGATCATTTGGATAGGACCAAGTGGGAATGTCATTAAAAAAATGGGAGATAAAATTACCTCTAAGAAACTTGCTGAAAAGGCTGGTGTTCCGACTCTTCCTATGACTTCTGATGCCAAAGATGCAAAAAAAATTGGATATCCAATTCTTGTTAAAGCTTCCGCTGGAGGAGGTGGTAAAGGGATGAGAATTGTTGAAGATCCCAAAAAGTTAAAAGAGAGCATATCAGCTGCAGAGCGTGAAGCCGAAAGCGGTTTTGGCGATAAAAGAGTTTTTTTAGAAAGATATGTAGAAAAATCTCGTCACATAGAGATTCAAATTTTAGGTGATTCTTTTGGAAACGTTGTTCACTTAGGAGAAAGAGAGTGCTCAATTCAAAGAAGGCATCAAAAAATAGTTGAAGAATCTCCTTCTACAGTTATTGATCAAGAGCTCAGAGACAAAATTGGATCTGCAGCTGTTCAGCTTGCTTCTGCACTTAAATATGAATCTGCAGGAACAGTTGAATTTTTATTTGATGATAAAACCAAAGAATTCTTTTTTTTAGAAGTAAACACGAGACTCCAAGTAGAACATCCGGTGACAGAAGAGGTAACTGGTCTAGATCTTGTTAAAGAGCAAATAAAGATTGCTCAAGGCAATGAATTAGAGTTTGTTCAAGATGATATTGAATTGATAGGTTCATCAATCGAAGTTAGGCTTTATGCGGAAGATCCTGCAAATGAATTTCTCCCAGTTACTGGAGATATAATTGCCTTCGATCCATGCGATAACCCTTCTGTGCGCTGGGATGTAGGGATTGAAAAAGGAACTGTTGTGTCCTCAAATTTTGATCCAATGCTTGGAAAAGTTATTTCCTATGCTGAAACTAGAGAGGAAGCTGCTCAAAAGCTAGCTTTGGCTCTTGAAAGAAGTCATTTTGGTGGCATGAGGACAAACCGTGATTATCTTATTTCAATCCTAAGGTCTGAAGATTTTCTCAAAGGAAAAACAACAACCGACTTTGTCGAGAGAGTAAGTCTCAACACAGAAATTGATCTATCGGAAAATGAAATTTTTGATCATGCTGTTGCGGTAGCCATGTGGAATCAAGCTAAAAACAGAGAAAATGCAGGTGTTCTTTCTAACATTCAATCTGGTTGGCATAACGCAAGGCTTCCATATCAAAAAGTAGATTTAATTTTTGGTGATGATGTTATTGAGGTCAAATATAAGTCAAAAAGAGGTGGAGACTTTTGTCTTTCAGACGATGCTTCAGTAAGAATTTATGAATTTGATGATGAATCTATAGATATTGAAATTGATGGAAAAAGGATAATTTCAAAAATTACATACCATGAAGGTAAGTTTCTTATTCAAACCATTAAGGGAGACTTATTGTTTGAGATGAAAGAAAGATTTGAGTCCAGCTCCATAAACGAAATAGCCGGTGGTTTAACTGCTCCTATGCCTGGAAAGGTGGTTGATGTTCCTGTCAAAAAAAATGAGT
>CACIUX010000015.1 GCA_902589965.1 uncultured SAR86 cluster bacterium | reverse complement strand
AATTTCGTCAGAAAAGGAAGTTTATGCGGATTATTTAATTTATCTGTTTCCATCTATCTCCTACGATTGAAGTATCTCATAAAATACAGATAATTGGAGTAAATGGTTTAATCAAGTACAGATATCTAAAAGCTTATTAATCAAGCTTTGAAACAGCTAAGTTAGGTTGTTTTAAGGGACTTAGATAAATTGGTGATGACCAAGCTCTTTCTTCTGACATAGAAATACAGTTATCTTCTATGTCTGTCTTGTACCCACCATAACAAAAATTTGTTTCAATACAGTTTCCTTCATCGTCATAGGTACACCTGAGATTTTTGCCATTTATTCGCTTAGTTGGTTCTTGTATAGCTCGAACATAAAAAGTTGCATCTCGATTATCTGAAACAAAATCTTCGTCTTGAAATCTAATTTTGCAAGAAGCCTTATTTTCATCACATTCAAATATTTTCCAAGGATCCATAATCAATTCTTCTGGATTTTCTGATGCATTGATTTCAGGCAAAACCTTTATAATTTCTATTCTTGATATTGAGTATCTTTCTGAACCAGGATTAAAACATTCATTCATACAGAGATTTTTAATATCCTCTGCTGATCTTTTGCCTAGACTATAATCTGGACATCCAGGTTTTTGTTTAAAGGAACCAACAGCTTTAACTTGAAAAGTTGGATTCTCATCTAAATAAATTTCAGAACCCATTGGAACCAATCCATTTTCTGTAATTAGATCAAACCAAAGCAAAATTCTTGGTCCGCTCGTTCCGTAAGTTTCTCTTCTTTTAAATGCTTCCCAAACTCCTTCTCTGCTTCTTGAATCAACATGAACTGCAGCCAAACCGCCAGTGGTAAAAAAGGTTTCTTGTCTTTCTGACTCCCAGTAAGCCAATGGATTAGGTATGAACCTTTCTTCAATTTTGAATTCTACTGGTGTATCACTGATTTCATCTAAAGGATAAGAGAGTCTTTCAAAAGCAGGATTCTTAATGCCGTTTGATTCAGTAGTCAATAACCTATCAACGGCTTTGTATCCAGTACCGGGCCGAGCTCTGTGATTATCACTAGATGCTATAACACCAAAAATAAATTTCTCGTTATTTCTGCCTTTTTGGGTCAAAGCATATTGAAAAGAACCCTTAGGTCGATAATTAAAACTTGGGATAAAACAATCCTTGCACTGTCCCGAATCAAGCCATGATTCAGGCGTTGCTCCTGGAACGACAAAATGTCCGGACTGACCTGCCTGTAAATAGAAAATCTCAGCTTGCGAAGCGTCTTGTCTGCATTCATTTTCCCTCTTCCCATTTTCTATGCATCTTTCATAAATAATTTTTCCAGCCTGCTTGCAAGAAGGAAGATAATTATCAGACTCTTCAGGACAAATTAAATTATCACCATCAAAAATAACCTCGTTCCAACTTCTATATTCCTCTGAATTTCCATGTCCGGACATGATTTCGAAAGAAATTTGTCTATCCGGATCGTGAACATCATCTAGTTTGTCGTCCCAGGAAGTTCCCAAAGGACTGTAAAATCCCCATGTATTGCCATGTGGGATTACTATCGAGTCGGTTTTTAAGGCATTTAATTTTGTGAAAAGATCTTTGGGAGTATCAGCCGAGATAAGACAATCCTCATTATCATTAGTGCTACCGGAACATACCGGAGAATCAGAAATATCTGTGTTGTAGGCAATGAAATCATAATATCTTTGCCTGTTGCTAAGATCACTATATGCTTGGACCATCATATTTACACGAGCTTCGGTCACTCTAGTAGGATCTCTAAAATTATTAAGGCTGTCACCACCAGCAGCGATTGGTGATTTAGGCAAATATTCTGAGTCAATCTCTTTCAAAATAACATTTTTATGTCCATAGTGCTCTTCTCGGCTATCTCCAATTTGGGTCCATTCAAAACCCAAAAAGGTAATCATATCTGGATTTTCAGGATCAGTACTTTTATTACAGCTTTGAACTTGTTCTATTGTATTATTCCAATTATGGGGAGTGCTGGCCTCAGCATGATCAGAAATAACCCAAAAATCTAGGGCCGAACAAAATCTTGCGTAATCACAAGCATCTGAAACTGGATGAGGACCTCTTCCGTTATACATTGGCAGGCTCCATAAAAACGCATCAGTAGAATATGTTGTATGTACATGGGTATCGCCAAAAAGAATCTGTTTTGAGGAACTGGAGTGCTTGAGTTGACTTCTAATTTTTGAATTTAAAATTTTTTTTGGTAATTCAGTGTTTATAGATTTTCCTCCGGGTTCCAAAGATCCAAAATAGCCATAAAAAGCAAATAAACTATAAGTAAGAACAATAACAAGTGTTGTAAAGAGTAAATAAAAAAATGATTTAAAAAATATTCGCATCAGGCTATTTCCGATATTTATCTTCAGACTTATTTATAAAATCTTTAAGAAAGTCTCTTGGATTTTCATCTCGAAAGTTCATATTCGCGTTTTGCCAAGGCCTTGAATGGGGAATATCAAATAATTTTACGTCCTTCTTTTTGAAAAAAGGCACAAGAACCATTCCGGCAATAAACCCACCGATATGAGCTAAGTAAGCAACCCCTCCTTCATCTTGCAATGAACTTGGTAGGCTAAAAAACTGACCTAAAATCCAAAAACCTAAGACAATAAAGGCAGGAATTCTTATAACTTGTATAAAAATAATTAAAAAAACAAAACAACTTACGTTTGCTCTTGGATGTAACATTAAATAGGCGCCTAAAACGCCTGCAATTGCTCCGCTTGCACCTACCATCGGTATATTTGAATCAGGATTAACCAAGGCTTGAGATAACGCAGCGATAAGACCACAAGTTATATAAAACAGTACGAACCGTATCCTTCCCATAGATTCTTCAACGTTGTCGCCAAAAATCCAAAGATAAACCATATTCCCCACGATATGGGCAATACCGCCATGAAGAAACATAGAAGAGATAATTGTTAAATCAAAAAAAGAATTGGAAAAAAATCTATCTGGAATAAAACCAAAATCTAAGAATATTTGTCCAGGCATCCCAGCAAGAAATTGAAAAACAAAAACAATCGTACAAGCGACAACAATAAATTGCGTTACGTACGGCCTTATGGATGTTGGATTATCGTCATATAAAGGAAAAAACATTTATGTCTTATAACCTAACTCGTCAACTGCGGAAGTATGTGAATCTCTAGTTATAGAGTAAAAGTAAATGAATCCTAATCCAGCAAAATTTAGTATTGGCCCACTGATGCATACAAAAATGACTAAGTTGTTGATGGGTTCTTGCATCTGCTCAACGTTAGATTGAGAGTTATCGAATCCCAGAAACTGCAATACAAAACCTATTATAAAAACACCGAGGCCTGAAAATATTTTTTGGAATAATCCCGGGCCAGACAAAAAGAGTCCTTCGTCTCTCCTTCCCGTTCTCATTTGGCTATCCTCAACAACATCAAACATCATTGAAATCATTACTACCCAACCCATAACAGAGAAGATATCAGTTATACAAAGATGCATTAACATCACCCACCAGAGTGCGTCGGATCCGTTTACGGGAAAAGTCTGTACTTCAAAATAAGGATCAACTAATCTTAGAATGTATGGGATATATGAAATTGCAATTGTTCCAGTAAAAGCTAAAAGCGCAATAATTCTTTTTTCTCTGCCTTTAGAAATTGCGACTGCGATGACTGCTCCAATAATTGCAGAGATTCCCCCTGCTAAAGGAAAGATGGATATATCTGACGGAGTCCACTGCCAAAAATAAACACTGATGTAATTAGCAATACCATTATTTAACCCCAAAAAAAGAGCATACAGACACCCAGCTAGAAAGATCATCAACCATGATCTATTAGAGAGCGCCTCTATGACTTCTGCTAAAACATTTTTTAATTTGATTGGTCCTGATGGTTCAACAACATGAAGATCTTTAATATGTTTATGAGTACTGGATGCAGCTGTTATTCCTAAAATTATCACGAGAAAAGCAGCAAAATAAGCAAGCTTTTCGTATCCTTCTGGGTTTAAGAAAGCCGTTGAGCCCTGAAATTCCTCTGTTTCAGGCAAAAAATATTCAAGCATCACGAACCCAATGACTATTGCTCCAACGTATCCAAAGAAAATACCCATCCCATTAAGTAAATTTCTTCTATCGTAATCTTTGGTTAATTCTGGACCTAGAGCAGCCCTAGGTGTTTCGAAAAAAGTGATAGCTAACCTAATGAGTATTGTTAAAACGAGCAATTTAACAAACAAGTAACTCTGGTCGTAAGAATTAGGCGGCGTGAATAGTAACCAAACGCATAATGCTAAGGGAATGATGCTGGCATATATAAAAGGATGTCTCCTTCCAAGCCTAGATTTAATACGATCTGACCAAACTCCAACCAGAGGATCCGATATGGCATCGAAAAAAAGAGAAACACCAATGGCAATTGAAGCTAAATATGGCTGCAAGCCTAAGACTTGGTTGTAATACAAAAGAACCCAAGCACCAAAAATAACATTTTTTATCCCTACAACGCCTGATCCTGCTGAATGTAGAAAAAGTGTAAGGTTTGAAACTTTAAATTCTTTTACTTCTGACATTTATTTGATTAAAAAAAATAATATACTTTAGAGATAAACATAATGCATTAATTTAATTGGGAGAAATCATGGGAAGATTAAATGGCAAGATAGCTGTAGTAACTGGAGCTGGCCGCGGTATCGGTAAAGAAACTGCACTTTTTTTAGCTGGTGAGGGCGCGAAGGTCGTTGTTAATGATTTGGGCGGCAATACAGATGGTACAGGCGGCACTCAAATAGCAGATGAAGTAGTAGAAGAAATTAAATCTGCTGGCGGAGATGCAGTAGCAAATTACGATAGCGTTTCTGAATTTGCTGGAGGACAAAATATTTTTCAAACAGCCATAGATGCATTTGGTGGAATGGATATCCTGATCAATAATGCAGGAATCTTAAGAGACAAAACTCTTTTTAATATGGAAGAAAATGATTGGGATCAAGTCATTGCTGTCCATCTTAAAGGGCACTTTAATTGCACCAAGCCTTTTGTCTCCTATATAAGAGAAACTAATAGGATGGACTGCAGAATAATCAACATGTCGTCGGTTTCTGGATTGTATGGAAATTTTGGACAAACCAATTATGGTGCTGCTAAGGCGGGTATTGCTGGATTTACAAGAAGCCTATCTTTTGAAATGGCTAAATATAAATGTACTGTAAATACAATCTCGCCTGGAGCAGCTACCAGAATGACCATTGACTTGATTAAAGCCGCAGGTAGGGATGTTGATGTGAATGATTGGAAACAAGGCCCACAACAACTAGCTCCTGTTATTACATGGTTATGCTGTGATGAAGCATCAGATGTAACCAATCAAATCATTCATGTTCAAAACGGAACGGTAGGTATTATGCAGCAGCCTGCTGTAATTGAGTCTTTCTTATCACAAGAACTATGGTCTCTAGATCAATTAGACAGAGTTATAGGAAACCTCGTTGAAACTAAAAGGAATCACGATTCTGAGATTCAAAAAAAAGCAGAACCAAAAAAATCTTAACTAGCTTTGTAAATAGATTTTTTAGTTTGAGAGAGTACATTCCTTAGCATAGGAATAAATGTCTCAATAGGCTCTGTGTCGTATTCTGGGTCAAAAGAATTTTGATCGTATTTTGCACAAAATTCTGCGCAATCTTTCCAGTGAGGATTACCTTTAAACTTATCTCTCAAATTTTTATCCAATCCTAGGAAATCAAAAAAGTAGTAGCCCTGAAAAATTCCGTGATGTTTAAGAATCCAATAGTTTTTATCGGAAATAAATGGTTCAAGCATAGTTGCTGCAAAATCTGCATGATTTGCTGGCGCTAAAGTATCTCCAATATCATGAAGGAGCGCGCAAACAATATATTCTTCATCTCTACCATCGCGCATTGCCCTAGTTGCAGTTTGCAAACAGTGAGTGTACCTATCTACTGCAAAACCACCATGATCGCCTTTCAATAACTCTAGGTGTTCAATCATTCGGTCTGGAAGATTGACGCTGTGCTGCATACTAGCTTCTGCGATTATTTGATAATCCTCAGCTGTACCTTTGGTCATAGTTGTGAATTTTGCTAATTTTTCAGCCATATTTGTACCTCTTCATATTATTTTACTAATTTTTAGCGATTTTTCATATCTTCTAATGCATCTTTATCTTTTCTAAAATGCAGATAATAGATCTCCGGTATTCCTAA
>CACIUX010000014.1 GCA_902589965.1 uncultured SAR86 cluster bacterium | reverse complement strand
ATTATTTATTAATTCAAAATATTTATCTCTAAGAGGGGATATTTCTTGATTAATTTTTGTAAATAACTTTTTCTTGGCATCTCCCCAACCAATTCCCTCTTCAAATTCATTTTTTATTTGATTTATTTCTTCTTCATCAGAAAAGTGACTAAAGTACTGAAAAATAATTGAATCTTTTGTTTCTTTTTTTTCACCAGGTTCTTTTGAATCGGTTTTAATTTTATTGATAGATTTTTGTAAAGTTTTTTCAGAAGAAAACAAATCGATTGAGTTATTGTAACTTTTACTCATCTTTCTCCCGTCTGTACCAGTCAATAAATCAAGAGATTCATCAATAATGGGTTCAGGTAATTGAAAAAAATTTTTATAAGTTTTGTTGAATTTATCTGCTATGTCACGAGTAATTTCTAAATGCTGTTTTTGGTCTTTTCCTACAGGAACATACTTAGGATTAAACATCAAAATATCTGCTGACATCAACACTGGATAACTAAATAAACCATGAGAAATACCATAGTCTTCATCGTTTTTATTTTCTTTGTTCAGATCAACTGCAGCTTTGTATGCGTGCGCCCTATTAAGGAGCCCTTTAGGAGCCATACAAGACAAGATCCAGTTTAATTCAAGTATTTGTGGAACTTTTGATTGTCTGTAAAAAAGAGAGTTTTTACTATCAAGTCCGCATGCTAACCATGTCGCAGCTATCTTCATGGAAGATTCTTTCACTGCGTTAGGATCATTAACTTTTATCAAAGAATGATAGTCGGCTAGAAAGAGATAGGATTTAAATTTCTTGCTTAGTTTTATAGCAGGTTTTATAGCTCCAACGTAATTGCCTAAATGAGGCGTACCAGTAGTTGTAATACCTGTAAGAGAGGAATCCATAGTGTAAGTATAAAAAAAAACACCACAAAAGTGGTGTTTTATCGAAGTTGAAGGGGTTCAGTGGGTTCTACTGATGCAGGCGATTGACCCTTCTCCCTGCAGGTGGCTGAGTTTCCTCAGTTCTTCTCACCCTTCTTCTTCTCATCTTTTACTTCCGTTTAATCGTCTCGAGTTAATTAAATTTTGTTAAAAGACTGATATCTATACTAAAGATTTTTTAGTTTGATTCAATACCCAAAATGCACTTTTTAAGATTAATTAATTATTAAAAAAATTTTTTATATTTATTTATAAAATAAAAAAGCAAATTGGTTGGATTTTAATCAATTATAGATAAGATTTCTTCAATTGAGTCGTATAAGTTGAACATATTGAATGTTTTTTCATTAAAAAAACCTTCATCTTTTGCATGCTCAAGAAATATTTTAAGGGAATCATAAAAACCGTTCGTATTTAAAATAAAAATTGGTTTTTTTATAATTTTGAGTTGATTCCATGCCATGATTTCAAAGATTTCTTCATACGATCCAACTCCTCCCGGTAACAAAATGAAACAATCAGCAGCATCACACATGAGTGTTTTTCTTTCATGCATGGTTTGAACAATTTCTAATTCTTGAATACCTTCATGACCGGCTTCCATATCAAGTAATCTTTCAGTAATAACTCCATAAACGTCACCTCCTGCAGAAAGACAGCCGTTTGCAAGTTCATTCATCAATCCTAACCCTCCTCCACCATAAACAAGTTTATGATTTGAGATAGCAATTTGTTTACCTAATTCAAAGGCTGTTTCGGCATAGAGAGGATCCTTACCAATTGATGAACCTAGAAAGACACAAATATTCATTTTTGTTATGGCGGAGGGGGTGGGATTCGAACCCACGAGGCCATTTCTGACCTGCTGGTTTTCAAGACCAGTGCATTCAACCAGACTCTGCCACCCCTCCTTTTTGGTTTGCTTATTCTATATGAGTTTCAGAACGAAGAAAGATTTTAAAGGAAGCAATTATAAATTTTCCAGCTAAGATTGAAATTCATAAGATGGATTACTGTTTCTTCTGATTTGCAAAAAGAAAATTGTAAGAATAATCAGATTTATAATTCCAGATATACCTGCGATAGTGAATGCTAAAGTGTAGTCTCCATTAATATCAAATAAATAACCTCCAAGAAAACCTCCTAAGCCCATTCCTATCCAGCCAAAAAAAGATGTAATACTCATTGCTCTGGCTCCAAACTTTGCTGATACCATCATTCTTGTGCACACTAAAATGCTAGACATGACGCCAGAATAGGTAAATCCAAACAAAGCGGCAATTAAATAGATACCTAAAGGTGAGACTAAATGCGGGAACCAAACCACAAAAATAGTTTGCCCTAATGACATTAATATATAGCCTGGCAATGCTCCAATATAATCTCCAAGCATGCCCCCAAAAATTCTTCCAAAAGCTCCACAAATCATTAAAAGCATTAATACAAATGTAGAAAATTCTAATGAGAAACCTTTATCCGTGAGTAACGGCACTAGATGCATTATTGGTACCGACATGCATACACAACAAAAAATTACAGCAAAACTTATCCATGCGACTACTGCTTTTTCAGATAAAGGAAAATCCCTCTCTTCTATTTCTTCATCTTGTCTCGCTCCTTCCCTCCAAGGTGATTCCTGAATTAATAAAGCAATAGGTAAAGATATTGCTAAGTATATTAAAGCTAAATAAATATAGGCATCTCGCCAACCTGATGCTTCGATTAATATTCCACTAATATGGGGTACAAAAGCCTGTCCAACAGCACCGCCAGATGCAGCTATACCTAATGCAAGACCAGGATTTTCTCTGAACCAAAATCCGACATTTGCATACAGCGGTGAAAATAAAAGAGCTGATCCAAATGCTCCAAATAAGAAATATAAAAGGTAAAACTTGTAAATTGAATCAAGTGAACTTAGTGAAAAAAGGATAAATCCCATGCTTAATGCACCTGCAAGACCAAACCATTTAGTTCCATATTTATCTGCCACGTAACCCCAAAACACTCCAAATGCTGCTGAGGAAAAAGATGCTACTGTGTAAGCAAAAGAGGTTTGTCCTCTGGACCAATCAAATTCAAGAGATACAGGTTTTAAAAATACAGAAATTGAAGCCATAGATCCAAATGCAAGACCACTAAGAGTAAAAACAACAACAACCATAACCCAGCCATAATTAATGTCATTTTTTTGAAAAAAACTTTCTATAAGACCCATAATTATTTTAGATCTTCATCTGAAATATTTCTTGCTTCGCTAATAATCAAAATAGGTATTCCTTCTCGAATGGGATAGGCAAGCTTTGCTTCTCTGCTAATAAGCTCATCATTTTTTAAAATTAGTTTACTTCTAGTAAGAGGACAAACTAATATCTCTAGTAATTTCTCATTCATCCATTTTTTAAATTAAGTTTATTCAAGATCAATTGCATATTCTTTTAATATCTCTAAATCAATTATCGAAAGAGATTTTTGATGACTTTTTCTCAGATAGACCCTAGGAGCTTTTCCGTTCTCGTAAGCTTCAAGCCATCTATTTGCACAAACACACCACTTATCGCCTTCTTTTAATCCTGGGAAATCAAATTCTGGCCTTGGAGTAGATAAATCATTTCCCATGCTTTTTGAAAATTCTAAAAAATCATTTGTTATTAACGTACAAACAGTGTGTGTTCCAAAATCTAATTTATCTGTATTACAAAATCCATCTCTATAGAAACCCGTTATAGGATTTGTACAACATTCTTCTATATCTTCATTGAATATGTTTTTTTGCATATCATCTCCAGGGTTGGAAATCTGTGAAATTAAAGTAATTTATTCCTGGCTCACTCTTCAGAGAATTATCAACCATTTGCTTTGCAACTGCTTTAGCTGAGATGCTCCTAAACTTTTTAAGTGGTCCGTGTAAAAAAGGATCAAAAAGTATTGAAACCATATCGGCTAAAAGAATATCAAATCGATATTTATTCCCTCTCAAGTGTCCAGGCTGAAATATATTTGTACTATCAAATCCAATATTAATTAATTCTTTCTCAACCATTCCTTTAATTTTTAAATAATAATTCCACGATTGAGAATTAGCACCGACAGCCGAAATAATCGATATTTCTTTAGCTCCAGCTTCTTTCGCCATTTTTGCCATTTCAAGTTGATAAGTTAAATCTACCAGAAATAAACCTTCCTTATGATTTTTATTCATGAACCCCATTACATTATGAAAGAAAAGTGGAAATCCTAAAGAAAGAAAGACATGATCTATTTGCGGAAGATCTAATTCTAAAATTTTATTAAAATCTATAATCAGTTGGTCAGTGTTCATTGGTAAGGTATCCATCTTTCTTCTAGTCACGACCAAAGTCTGATCTTCTAAAAGACCTAACTCGTTAAGAATTTCATTTCCTAAGAATCCTGTTGCTCCAGCTAATAAATTCATCTCTTTATTTCCTTCTTAAAATTATCTGCTACCCAGCTTATGGACCAATTATGTCCCAATTTATTATTTTTATACTTTTCAGGAAGTCTTGTAATGTTGCTTCCTATAATCTCAACGTTTTGAGGATCATAATTTAAATCCTGAAAAGCACCATCTAATTTATGAATTGTTCTCCATTCAAAAAGGGAAGATTTTTTAGGTACTTGCTCAGGCGCTCTATAATTGCATACAGCTGATAGACTTCCAAGACCTTTTAGTGGTGCTGCAATTGTATGGACCTCTAAAGGTAAATCTCCTGTCCATTGCTCCATAAAAGATGTTACCAATAATCCACCATAACTATGTCCAAATAAAATTACTTTCTGGATATTCTTATTTTTGCTCAATTTATCTCGTATCAGGTCATCGAGAGATTTAACTGAAGAATTAACACACGAGCTATCATCCCATCTAAAAAAAGTGATTAAGTTTATCTCGTTATTTATAACTTGAAGAGGGTATATCCATTCATATCCCCTACTGCTATTGCCATGGACTGAGATAAATAAAGTTTTCTGATTATCATCACTAATTTCTAAGTCATGAAGACCATTAGGCATTGCCATCAATTTTAAGCCCGCATCAAAAACATCTTGGGTTGATTTTAGTTGCTCTAAATTTACTTTTTTGTGTTTGTTTATAAATTCTTCATCAGAGCAACTTATAATCAGAAAAAGTAAAACTAACTTAAGTAAATAATTTTTCATCGAGATAGCATCACTAACGAATTTTGATTATTTGACACAACTTTTATGAATCCAGAATTTGTATTAACAAAATGTGAGTCAGTTTTTATAATTTAACTACTTATAGCCTTTTAATCGCACATAGTTTATTTCCAGAAGGATCCCTTAAATAAGCTAAATAAATTTTAATTTCATCGTATTGTCTAATTCCAGGAGGATCTTCAATTGATTCTCCACCATTCTCTATTCCAGCTTTATGCCATTCATCTCCCATGGATTCATCTCTAATATTAAAACCAATAGTAGATCCATTTGCTGAAGTAGCGGGCTTATTATCTATAGGTTCAGATATACAAAAGGTCGTTCCATCCAAAAAATAGAAATATCTTTTTTGCCCTGTTAAATTAGGAAATAATCTTCCTTCATCAGCACCTAATACACCAAGAACTTTATCGTAAAACAATTTTGATTTCTCTATATCGTTTGCACCTACCATGACATGACTAAACATATTTTTCCTCTCAATAATTTAAATCAGGTATATCTTTTAAGAACGGCATAGAGGCAGCAGCTCCTTTTTTGGTTACTGAAATACTCGCAACTTTGTTTGCAAATTTACTAGCAGCCAATAAATCTTTACCATTCAAGATCCCATAACTCATTGCGCCCACAAAACAATCCCCTGCTCCAACAGTATCGATAGCCTTAACTTGTTCCGCAGCTATAAAGGTTTTTTTTCCTTTTGAAAATATCAAAACACCCCTTTTTCCTAAGGTAACAATCAAGTCGATAGATTTTAATGATTCAGGAGAATTAATAATATCTATATTTATATCTTCATTAATCAAATTGAGTTCAATCCCCGATAGCTCTGAAAATTCTGTTTCATTTACAATTAAAACATCTGTCAATGTCAGTATCTCGGATCTAATTTTTTTGTAAGGCGCAAGATTTAGAACAGTTTTGCAATTTTTTTGTTTTGCCCTTTTAAATAAATTAAACGTTTCTTCTTCATTTACTTCCATTTGACAAATGATTATTTCGGCTTCAGATAAAGAACCTTCATCTATATAAGCATGCTGGGTCAATTTATTTGTTCCAGGATATGAAATTACTTCATTGTTTGAGTTTTCAAGTACGTTTATTAAAGCAGTACCTGACTGTCCAGCTTTTGAATTTATAAGAGAAGTATCGATATTTTCAGATGAAATCATTCCCATTAATTTCTCTCCAAATTCATCTTTTCCGACAGTACCAACAAAAGCAACTTCTGCACCTAATCTAGATGCCGCGACAGCTTGATTTGCTCCCTTTCCTCCCAAATAAAATTCAATAGATGATGCAGTGATAGTTTCTCCTTCACGTGTAGACCTAGGAATGTATGCAAATAAATCCATGTTTATACCGCCAAAGACAATTACTTTTGCCATACCTAATTATTAAGTTTTTCTGTAATTGTTATTGTTCTCTGTATCAAATCTTCAAGTCTAAGCTCTCCTAATCCTGCGATGGATGTATTAACTTTGCCATTCCATGGTAGGTGCCATTTTTCAGGGACATTACAATCAGCAAGACCAACCAAGCCTCCTACAGTAGCCCCATTACAATCTGTATCCCATCCTGCGGCAACAGCTTCTCCAACAGCTTGATCAAAAGATTCAGAAAAACTAAGAAATGCCCAAACAACAACAGCTAGATTATTTAAACTATGAACAGGTGACATACTTTTATATTTTTTTAAAATTTCATTAATATTCTTATTAGAATTTTTAATACCTATCTGTACTGCATCAAATGCAGAAGAGTCTTGATCAATTAATTTAAGGGCTTCTTCTACAGCTTTTTTTCTCCCATCAGTCGAAGGAATGGCTGCTGCTAAAGCTGCAATAAATGCTGAACATTCAACTGCGCATCCCCTATGAGATAACTTTGCATCAGTTCTAGCAAGTTGAGCAGCTTTCTCTGGTTTTCCTGGAAGAGTCCACCCATACATATCTATTCTTATTTGAGCCCCAATCCAATCATTAAATTTATTATCGCTTGCGATGTTTAGATCAAAATCTCTTTCACCACCAAATTGATAACTAAAATTCATATTTTCAAGAATTTTTATATACGCCTCTCTTTCTGCAGTAAAAGTTGCACCAGCGGGTAGCATGTTTATCCATGATCGGGCTACATCATCAGTTGTTAAATCAAGACCATATTGTTCAAGCATCATCAGTGCTAAAACTGTATAAGTAATATCGTCATCAATTTCAGCTTTAGATATTCGATTTTTACAGCAATTGAGGGCGACGCCTCTTATGTTAGGGTTTTCTATATAGTTTACGTAATCTCTTAAAGGTAAGGAATTTGCGTCTTGTAAATATTTTTGAAGTGAATCAAAACCCTCTCTCATGGATAACATTTCCAATGGTTTGCCTAAAAGACATCCTGAAATTCTTCCTTGCCAAGCTGCTCTAATCCTTTCTTCCATAAAAAACCTCAAAGATAATTAGTAACTTATTTTTTAAACCAATCTAAGTAAGATCCCATAACAGATAAGAATTCTTTTCTTTCTGATAGCTCTATCAAATGATGAATAGACTTAGGATATGAATTTTTTATATTTTTTGAGATTATCTTAAATCCTTGATTAGCAAGTGACTCCTCGTAATGACCTTCCCGCAAAAATTGCGAAAAGTCACAAACGAATGAAATATCTGCGAGAGATAGTTTGTTACCAGCTATATATTTGTTGTTAGACAAAGAAAGTTCTATGCCATCCAAATAAAATTCATATGCAGATTTCATTCTCTCATAAGTGTAAGAATTCAAATTTTCTATCGATAAAATATATACTTGATGTTCTCTTGAAAAAACCAGATTTGCATCTAAAAAACTATCAATTCTAGAACTAAATGTAGAATCTTTCCCTCCATACAGATCTGTTGAAGAACTCATTCTAGATACTGCTCTCATAATACTGTTGGATTCAAAAACTCCCATTTTATTTTCTCCTACGAAGGCTGCTGGTACCGTTCCAAATGGGTGTTGGTTTAGGAATTCTGATGTTTTAAAGAGATCTCCGGTGAAGCCCCTCTTACCTTCTAACCTGTGAGCACTGCTTTGTTTTTCCTCTTCTTCTAAAATTCTTGCATCATAATCCCAAAGCCAGTTTGGAAGGTTTCTTGGTTTATCACCAATGACCTCAACTTCAACATTGCATAATTTCCCAGCAATAACTGCTTTCCAGACTCTGGGATTTGGTAAATATGAAAATATTCTAATCTTTGACATTAATATCTTATCCGAGGGATTTTGAAAAAAAGTGTTTCCGGCATAAAGAAATATAGGTTTCATTTCCACCAATTAGAATCTGATCACCCTCTTCAATAATTTTTCCATCTTCAGAAACTCTAACAATCATTGTAGCTTTTCTTCCGCACCAGCAAATCGTCTTAATTTCTTTTATATTGTCTGCCCAAGCTAAGAGATATTTACTTCCTTCAAATAATTTTCCCTGAAAATCTGTCCTGATACCAAAGGTTAAAACAGGAATATCAAAATCATCTACTATTGTAGATATTTGTTTGATTTGCTGCTTTTTTAAAAATTGAGCTTCATCGATTAAGACACAGGCAATTTTTTTTATTTTCGATGCAGTCTTAAAAAGTTCAAATAAATTTGTATTTTCATCAAAAACTTCAGCTTTCTTAGAAAGACCTATTCTTGAAGTGATGTTTCCTTTTCCACCCCTATCATCCTTTTGAGAAGTAATTATCAGTGTATTCATTCCTCTCTCTTGATAATTATGGCTTGCTTGAAGCAATGCTGTTGATTTACCAGCATTCATAGATGAATAATTAAAATATAATTTAGCCAAGTCTAAAAGGTTAAAAATACAATATAATTGAATTAATGAGTTTTTACGAAAAAAAAATATTACCCAAAGTTCTTGATTTGCTTTGCGGATCATCTCCTATTAATTATCAGAGAAAAAAAATTGTCCCTAAGGTAAGTGGTAATGTTCTTGAAATTGGAATTGGCTCTGGATTGAATCTTCCGCATTACAATGTTTCCAATATAAGCAACATAACTGCTTTAGATCCAGCAGAAGAATTAACTGATATTGCAAAAAAAAGAATTTCTGAATTAGATCTCGATATTGATGTAATAAACTGTGGAGCTGAAGAAATTCCACTAGAATCAAAATCCTTTGATTCAATACTTGTTACTTATACCTTGTGCTCTATTGAAAACTTAGATGACTCGATGAAGGAAATAAGAAGAGTAATCAAGGATGATGGAACTCTATTTTTCTGTGAACACGGAATTGCTCCCGACCTAAAAACAAAGAATTGGCAAAATAGGATAAATCCTATTTGGAAAAGGTTAATGGGTGGATGCAATATCAATAGGGACATACCTGAAATAATTTCTAACTCAAAATTAGAAATTATAGATCTAGAGACAATGTTCCTTCCAGGCACGCCTAGAATTGCTGGTTTTAATTATTGGGGAACAGCCAGAACCAACTAAGCTTAATAAGTTAGACATCTGTAAGTAATTTGGCTTTTGTGCTTACCTGAGTCAAATGTTTCTTTTAACTCTCCCTTTTCAATATTCAGCATCAAATTCCAATTGCCATAAGAATTATTTAAATTGGCAATTTTTTTATTAGCTTTAATAAATTTCTTACTCTTTCCTGTAATTTTGTATTTCAAAGGTGTAAGTTTAAATTTTTGAGGGTATTTTAGAATTTCATTTTTCTTAAAATCTATTTCGTAAATTAATACCATCCTAGTCTGGTCAATGGTTTTTTTTCCTTTCTCGTAATGGACACTTTGAACATTCTCACAATTTAATTTCATATCCATTGAAAAAAGAAAGGGTGTAAATAAAAGAATAATTAAATATTTCATTCCTATAATCGAACTAAACGCCCTCAGAATTACCAAATGTTTTGGTAATATCTGGTCCCCATTGCATTCCTGCAGCTTCTGAAATATCAATTACTCCTGGTTTTACTTGATTATCAAACAAATCTCCATCAGTTTGATGTTCATGAACGTGCCCGTAGGGAGAACGCCAATAGTCGAAAATTTGACTTCCTGCATAGTGTCTTCCTATACCCCATTCATGTTTATAATTTTTATCTTTAAGAACTTCATGACCTAAAAAAATGTCATCCACTTCAACAACCTCATAGGCGCAGTGGTTTAATCCACTTATGAGATCGGATGAAAGATTACTCTGCAGTAGAAATGAATGATGATCAGTTAATTTTTTTCCAAGATCACATCTACAAAATAGAGCTACATAAATACCAGAGCCTTTACCTAGTTCCACTTTATCGGAAGGAATAAGACCTAAATGTTTGTTATACCAATCAAAAGAAACGGATGGATCACTAACGTTGATTGCTAGATGCCCAAGTTTTTTTATTTTAGAACTTCGAGGCTTGCCAACTCTTCTAGGTTGATTTTTTCTTAGGCTAGTTTCCTTTCCAATTCCTCCAGAATTAAATGGTTCTGCAATGAGATCTTTCTTATTAAACTTTTTCGTTTTCATGCCAAATATCACTTCAACTTTCAAGCCATCTGGATCGAGGGCCTCGACCATAAAACCGCCTCCAGGAGATTTTAATTTTTTTACTTCGCTAAAATCTTCTGATTTAGATAATTTATTTAAGTCGTTTATCGATTTTGCATAAAAAGCAGAGCCAATAAATTTCTTTTTTCCCTTTATTGTCTTATGTATAAATTTATGTGGACCCAAACCTTGCATGTAAAGTTCAGTATTAGTCTTTTTTGTAGTAACTAATCCAAAATCTTTAAGAAATGCTTCCTGCTTATTTAAACTTGGTACTTGTAAAATAGGGTATGCAACATCTATAACTTTAATCATCTTTTTATTCTAAAATATTTTAAATGTCCGACAAAATTTTTGATATTGGAATTATTGGCTACGGTCCAGTTGGTGCGACTTTAGCTGGCTTACTATCCTCTCTTGGGCTCAGTGTAGTTGTTATAGAAAAAAATGAGGGAGTTAGTCCAACCGCAAGAGCAATTAACACTGATTCTGAGCAACTAAGAACATTTAATTTTCTTAATATTGCATCTAAAGTTATTTCAAATTCAAGAACAGTCTGCAGAGTTCATTTTACAGATTCAGAGTTCAATCCTTATTCAACGATTAATGTTCCCAAAGAA
>CACIUX010000013.1 GCA_902589965.1 uncultured SAR86 cluster bacterium | reverse complement strand
CAAAAAAAGCAGATCATCTGAGAAGAGAAATAAAATTTAATTCTGATCAAATAAGATCTGGCCTAAGAAATCTCAATATTCCATTTATCGAAAATGATAGTCACATAATTCCGATTCTTATTAAAGATCCTGTCCTGTGTAAAGACGCAGCAAATCTTTTGGTTGAAAAGCACGGTATCTATATTCAGCCTGTCTTTTTCCCAACAGTTCCAAAAGGGGATGAAAGATTTAGAGTTACTATTACGCCAAAACATAATGCACAAGATATTCAAAACTTTTTAAATGCTATTGACGATGTTTGGTCAGAAATGTCACTAGAAAGGGTCGAAGCAGATATCAAAGTAGTAAATTTGAATTAATAATTTAGGTTGTCGGGCGGTAGAAAGATCTCCAAAGAGCTATCCCACCAATCAAAGAGATAATCCAGAATAGTAATTCAATGTAGTTAGGATTACTGTTGTAACCAAAAAAACCTTTAAGAAAGACGCCAACTCTTCCGCTGTCATGCATGATGTGCGTGTACTGTTGTTTGCCCTTCAAGTCGTAGGAATAGAAGAAAGAATTATCAGTTTCATCAAGACTGTCCTTTGGTTTTAAAATATCCCAAGGACGAGAAATATCTGATTTATCTTCTAAGCCAATCAGTTGCAAATTATCTGATTTAACCAAGTAACTTTCAGCTTCATGCGTACCGTAAGCGATCATTCCCGATGCTAAGAAAACTAGTAACAATGTTGTTGCTTGAAAAAAAGATCTTAAGTTGATCTTCCTCCCCTGAACAACGACAAGATAGCCAATTAAAATTGCCAATGCTGCACCTATTGTGAAACCTAGATAGCTAAAAGATCCTGTCATTGAAAAACTTCCCAAAAGGAAAATAGCTGTCTCAAATCCTTCCCTCAGAATAGAGAAGAAAATTACGAAGAAAATTCCCCAAGTTGATGCTTGAACAGCCGTGTTAGTTTCGGCTTCAATTTGCTTTCTATCACTGACGTGTTTTGATAGCCAAAAAATTACATACCAAATCAATCCAGCTGTGATAAACATGAACACCGATTCAAAAAGAGCTCTAGCAGATTCGTTGCTGAAGCTTTCTTTGAGAACATAGACCAGATAACCTACAAGAATACTGAATACAAGTGCTGCAGCAACACCTATCCAAAGTTTTTTAATCGATTCGTAAAGTTCGTTTTTTATAAGGATCGTATAAATAATCCCAACAATTAAAGAAGCCTCGAGCGTTTCTCTAAAAACAATGATGAATTCATTCATTACAATAATTTACCAAATAAAGAGAGGAAGAGCTTAATTTTTCATCAGGGGTGTTTGTAAGGAACGAATAAAAAAACTCTTCCAAAATTTTTAAAAGTGTAGGGAAAATCAATCTTGATGGTAGGTACAGATGGTAAGATTGATTTTCCCTTCAGTTCTTTCTCCTAATTAAGAACTGAGCTTTTGAACCTGACTTGCTCCGAAATTATTACCAGGGTATTGATCTTCATAGCCGCTACGCCAACGGTTTTGAATTTTTAGATTTCAGAGCAAGAAAGTTCATAATTTAAATATTTCGATTTTAAAATCTTCTAGAATATGAAATCCTTGCGTTTAGAGATTCACCAACAGAGGCTTGGTGGGTGCTATGTGAATGAGGGAAATATAATTCATCCGTCAAGTTCTCTACATGAATTCTTACCACATCGTTATCAGATGCATTTATATAAAGTGCAAAATCAACTCTAGTGTAGTCAGGCAAGGCAGGTCCTGTGCTTCCATTTGATGTATCTTTAATAAATGACTCACCTTGATGAGTGACCCCTAAACCAAAACCAATAGTTTCATTTGCTTGGTATGAATACCAGAGTGAAAGCATCTGATCAGGAAGTTCTCTTGGTTGTTTAGTGCCTTTGCTGGTAACTCCGTCGAGTGAAGTGTATCCAAAAGTTAGGTTATTTTGATCATCAATATCACCTGATAATTCGATCTCAACTCCTTCTACTTCAAGACCTCTGATCTCATTCATTTCTCCAGTTTCGTTATCTTTCTCAGCTCGAGTCGATTTGGAATCAAAAATTGCTGCTGTAAACGTAAGGGCATCGTTGATGTCATATTTGTAACCGATTTCAGTATTTTCAAAGACATCTGGATCAAGGGCAGCTCCGCTTGCATCCAGCTTTTTATATTGCTCACCCGATCTTGGAAGAAAGCTCTCACTGTAGCTCACATATAAGGACATGTTGTCTGCAGGTTTATAAATTACACCAAACCTTGGAGAGAACATATCATCTTTCCTAGACTGGTCCTGTGATTTTTTGACATCAGTGACTGTAATATCAAAGTTATCTAAACGACCCCCGATAATCATTTTCCAATTATCGGAAAAATCTATGTCACCTTGTAAATAAAGCGAAGTCACAGTTATATCTGACTCTGAGCTACTTTTTAAATCAGTTGTGTAGTCAACAGTTGATGTGAGACCTGTTGAAGTTACAGAAATATCAAGAGGCCTAGTTATATTAAATATTTGCTGATCTGTAGGCTCCCCAGCATCGCTACCTGCTCTGTTATTAAAGAAAGTGTTGTATCTGTAATTTTTATTATCAGTATCGACGAATTCTAAGCCTACGAGGATTGTTCCAGAAGTTGAACCGTTATTAAATTCATTAACAACGTTTGCATTAAGGATTAAATTTTGTCGCTCTGTTGGATCTAAATATCCGTCTAGCTTCACAGTGTTAGCAGTTCCGTCATAGCCAGCAGCATAAAGGTTTTTATACATTTTTTTAAAATCACTAGATGTAACACTCATGTTAAATTTTCCAGAATCCGAGTAATCATGAGCAATATTAGCTCTTAAAATGCTTGCCTCTAAAGTTTGTAAGTTTAATCCTTCTACGCCGAACACCACATCTTTCAGGCTTTCCACAGGGGTATTATTAGCAGTTGGAATACCACGATCTATAAATCTTTCATGATCTGCGTACTCATAAGAAAGATCTACAGTGGTATCTCCCGCTTGAATTTTAACTGTTGGGTTTATGCCGTATCTTTCTCCTTCATAGAAGTCTCTGTGATTGGCTAAAGAGTCAGTATGCAAATTCAACCTGACAGCGGTGTTTTCAGAAGTTGCAAAATTTGCATCAACTGCGATATCAGCAGCTCCAAAAGAGTCAGCGCCGACATCAAAAGAGCCAAAAGCTTCTCCGATCTCAGCTTTTTTGGTAACTCTATTGATTAATCCACCTGTTCCACCTCTTCCGAAAAGTAGAGCGTTTGGACCTCTTAAGATCTCTAACTGTTCGACGTTGTAAAGCGATCTATAGTATTGAACGTCGTCTCGAATTCCATCTTGATAAAAATCGGCCGTTGATCTAACACCTCTAAAGACAACTGCGTCTCTATGGCCTTCACCTTGAGAAGTGTTAACACCTGGAGTATAACGAATTATGTCTCCTATCTCCCTAAAGCCTTGGTTTTTTATTTCTTCATCAGTTATAACAGAAACTGATTGAGGGACGTCTAGAATTGGTAAAGGAGGTTTAAGAGAATTAACTTGATCAACGTATAAAACCTTTCCTTTTACCTCAACTTCTTCAACGTCGTCGCTGTTTTGAGCAAATGTGCACAGCGATCCTAATAAAAACAATGAAGTGTAAATAAATTTTTTCATAATTTTTCCAATATTTCTGGAGAAATCTCTAACGATAATGAGAATCGTTCTCAATTATATATAAATGAGAATGATTATCAATTGCTTTTAGAAGTATCTTTATAACTTTCTAGTAAAAATTAAGAATTAAAAGTCTTGACCTTTTTCTTTTTTCTTGTAATGCACAAAAAAATAAGGGTTTGACGCTTTTTAAAGAGTTGAATATTCTGCATCAATATAGATTATTTTCTAGGGGGAAAATTATGAATAAATTCTATTTATTAAGATTATTTTTAATCTCTCTCCTTTTTGTACCTATTATAAATTCACAGGATGATGATACTGAAGAAGTCGTAGTAACTGGTTCTTTAATTGCTACTGACAGGGAAGTACTATCTGTTCCTGTTGATTCATTTGATAGGGATGATTTTGAATCATCTGGTATGCCTGAGATTACAGATTTAGTTAGAAATCTAACTGCTGTATCTGGTGCGGTAAACCAGTCTGAGCAATTCATAGAAGGAGGAATAGTTACCGGGATTAAGAATGTAAATATCAGAGGTCTTGGACTTGGTCGGACTCTTGTTCTAATAAACGGTAAAAGAATGGTGCCAACGGCTGTTGAAACCAACGCAGGTGAATCTCCTGTGGACATTGGAAACTTTCCTGCAATTGCATTGAAACGAATTGAATTACTTAAAAACGGTGGTTCTACAACATACGGTTCTGATGCGGTTGCTGGTGTTTTTAATATGATTACCAGAACAGATTTTGAGGGTTTTGAGATGAATGTATCCACAACTCAGATCGATAATGCAGATCCTGGGTATAACTTTGGATTCATTTATGGAAATCAAAACGGTGACAACAGGTTTACTGTTGCATATGAATATGAAGAAGTTGGAAGATTAATGAACATCGACAGAGGATTGGTTGACTGGAGCAGTCCAACTACGTGGCCTCTTGGTTTTTCATCATTTGGTAATCCAGGTACTTTTCACGTAGGCGGTTCAGCTCAAGGAGCGGATGCTATTATGGATCCCACTTGTGGTATGACAGTGCCTGTAGCTGCGTCTAAAAATGGTGGATTGTCTTACTCGGTTCCTTCGCCTGATACAGGTTTTAATGTTCACTCTAAGTGTGGATATAACTTTGTTCCTTTTTCCAACATGATTGATCCAACAACCAGAAACAAACTTTATGTTACTGCTAGTTCGGATATTAACGATACAACAGAACTGTATTTTGAATATCTACATGCTGGATTGGATACAACTTACACAGGATCACCTTCTTATCCTCCAACAGCAGCAGGATTTTACTTGTCTATTCCTGACCATAACCCAGGTTTTCAAGAAATTGAAAGGGCAACTGGTCAAGACATGGGTTCATCTGCTTTATGGTGGGGCCGTGCAAGAGCGGTAGAAGGACCAGGGATGGAAAGACCTAATTATCACGATTCTAACAGAGCGATTCTTGGAGTGAGAGGCGACATAACAGAATCAGTTCAGTTCGATGCATCTGTAAATTATTCCTCTACTGAATGGAGTAATGCTTGGGGAGATGTGTTAACTGATAGATTTACCATGGCTTTACATGGAATCGGTGGTGAAAACTGTAGAGATGTAACAACTGGGGAATTTTATGAAGTTGGTACCGATGCTGCTTTAGCTGCTGCAGGTCAAGGAAACTGTCACTACTACAGTCCAATTGGTGCTGCAATCGGAGCCAGTCCATCAGACCCTTACTATAACCATCCTGATGCATGGGACTTCTTCTGGGGAGGCCCAGAGAGTGAAGAGAAAAAATCTCTTACCACAGGTCAATTTGTATTCTCAGGATTTGGAGCAAATGATGTTGGTTGGGCTGTAGGACTTCAATACAGAAAGTATTACAATTTCTACAGAGCTGCTGGGGATAACCGATGCCCTGATAATGGTAAATGTAATACCGTTTTCCATTTCTTAGGAATGGCTACAACTGAAAGACTAGATCAAGAAATTACTTCATTGTTCGGTGAGGTAAGCATTCCTGCTACTGATAACTTTGAGATTCAGTTAGGTGTTAGATATTCAGATTATGAAGCAGCTGATGTTACAAAACCCAGAGCTTCTTTTATATGGGATGCTACTGATATATTCAGCTTGAGATTTTCATATGAGGAAACCTATAGAGTCCCGTTGTTATCTAATAATATTCAAGAGAGTCTTCAGCGTTACGCTCCTCTAGGAGAGTTCGTGACAATTGCAACTCCTGTTGCTTCGTCATTGCTGCCGGAAGAGTCTAGCAACATGAACTTAGGTTTCATCATAAGGCCTGATGAAAGAAGTCAAATTACCTTTGATTACTTTAATATAGCCTTTACGAATGGTTTTGGAACCGAAGCGGCTACATGTCCTTGTGCTGATATTGTTTATAATACTGCTGGAGATCCTGATAGCGGGATTTTAAGAATTGAGACTGAACTTATTAACGGAGATGATGTTGACATTTCAGGTCTTGATTTTGAAGGAAGCGTTGGTTTTGATGCTGGTAATACAGTAATGACTTTCTCTTACGGAGGAACGCTCTTAACTCAATATGATGTTGACGGCGCAATTAGTGGAGGAACTTACGATGCTTTAGGTAAATTTAATACAAGATCATCTGAAGCTCCTATAAATCTAAGATCACTTCCTGAACTCCAACTTTTCCTTGGACTAGGTATTGAATTAGATATTCACTCGATAAACATGTACGTGCGTCACATCGGTGAATATGAAATTCCTGACACTATTACTGCTGGATATACTTTTCTAGGAGATAAAATCGATTCAATGAACACACTCGATTTTAACTATACTGTTAGGCTGGCTGACGATAGAGTAAGAATTAATTTAAGTGCTTATAACCTATTAGGTGAAGATCCGCCTCAGGCGCCTTCCGAACTTGGTTATGATGCATATACTCACTCACCTGTCGGCACTGTTCTTAAAGCAGGACTTCAGTACAGATTCTAGTAAAATAGGATATGCAAAAAAGGCGGTGGAAACACCGCCTTTTTTTATTTTCTAGTAAAGCTACTATCTGTGTTCCACCAAGCCATATCAGAGAAAGATCTAATATCTATTTCGTGGGTCCAGGTAGATCGATGCTGATTAGCAAGATGAAAATAAGTCTCGGCTACTTTTTCAGGAAGAATCAAGCCATCGTGTTCCATACCTCGAGTTTCTCTCATCTTTTGATACATATCCGGTCCGAGCATTTTTCCAAGAGTGTCGGGAGCATCAACGGCACCATCAATAACAATATGAGCAACATGGATACCTTGTGAACCAAATTCATCGTTTAAAGATTGGCATAACATTCTTCTGCCTCCCATTGCAGCAGCGTGAGAGTGTTGAGTCTTATTACCTCTGACAGCTGCGGTTGCTGAAGTGACAAGTAAAGAGCCTTCTCCTCTACTAGCCATGATTGGACAAATCTCTTTTGCCACTCTAAAAAGTCCTTGAGTAGCCATCTTCCAGCCCCATTCGAATTCTTTTAGACTTGTTTGATCCAAGAGCTTCATCCCAGTTTGAGCTCCTAGGTTATAAACTAAAGTATCAATTGGTCCTATATCTTCCTCAATATCCTTGATCAGCTTTTCTATTGCACCTTCTTCAATTGCATTAATTAAAAAACCTGAAGCCTCTCCTCCTTCAGCTTCAATATTTTTAATCCATTTATCAAGACCATCTTGATCTGTTCTCCTTGCCAAGCAGGAGTGATAACCTTCTATTGCAAATTTTCTGGCTATGTTTGCTCCAATTCCACCGCCAGCACCTATAACTAGACAAACTTTTTTAGTCATTTTAAACTCCTTTTCTTCTATTTTTACCATATTCTTTCGTTTCCTTATACTTCGATAAGTCTTAAGATAGTTTTATGGAATCTTTTGAAAATAAAATTGCTGTTGTCACCGGAGGTGGCACAGGTATGGGAAGAGAGCTCGTTTTACAATTAGCGAAGGCAAACTGCAACGTATCTATGTGCGATGTTATAGAAGACAATATGGATCAGACAATGGATTTAGCAGCTTCCATAAACCCAAATGTCAAAATAACAAAGCATCTGTGCGATGTTTCCATAAAAGATCAAGTTGAGGAATTTAGAGACGATGTTTTAAATGAACAGCAAACCGATTCAATAAATTTACTTTTCAATAATGCAGGGATAGGAGGTGGTCAAAGCTTCATAAAAAGTGATATTGAAGAATGGGAAAAAGTTTTTGCAGTTTGTTGGTACGGCGTTTATTACTGTTCTAGGGCCTTTATGGAGGCTTTGATTAATAGTGAGGAAGGTCATTTAATTAACACAAGCAGCGTAAACGGATTCTGGGCATCTTTAGGAGACGGGGTACCTCATACTTCATACTCAGCAGCTAAATTTGCCGTGAAAGGTTTTTCTGAAGCATTGCTTAATGATTTCAAAGTAAACACACCGCACTTAAATGTGTCTTTAGTAATGCCAGGTCACATAGGAACAGATATTAGTCAAAACACAGGAATAATTTTAGGGAAAAGACCTGAAGATTTAGATGAAAATGAGTTGCAACTCATGAAGGAGGGTTGGATGAAAGCAGGCGCTCCAATTCATAACTTATCACTCGAAGTATTTAGGGAGGCTATTATTCAAAGACAAGATGACTTCAAAAATAATGCGCTTACTTCAGCTCAAGATGCTGCAAAAATTATTTTAGATGGAGTGAAAAAAAATCAATGGAGAATACTAGTTGGGCCAGATGCCGAAGCTCTTGATAGAAGGGTCAGAGAAAATCCAGAAAGAGCTTATGATGCTGATTTTCTTCCCAAAAGAGAAGATAATCATTTCACGGACCCCTTCCCTGAGAAGAATTAAGAAGAGTGATGGTGGGCCCGGGAGGACTCGAACCTCCGACCAACGGATTATGAGTCCGCTGCTCTAACCAACTGAGCTACAGGCCCCTAGGAAGAAGAATTATATAGGTTAATTTCGAAATAAGAGAAATTATTCGTCGAGGAACCCTTTTAGATGAGCTGATCTTGATGGATGCCTAAGTTTTCTCAAAGCCTTAGCTTCAATTTGTCTGATCCTTTCTCTAGTAACATCAAACTGTTTTCCAACTTCTTCAAGAGTATGATCGGTGTTCATGCCAATACCAAAACGCATTCTTAAAACTTTAGCTTCTCTCGCAGTTAAACTTCCTAAGACATCCCCAGTTGCCTCTGTTAAGTTATTTTCAGTAGCAGCATCGATAGGCGAACTCTGAAGAGGATCTTCGATAAAATCTCCCAGCGTCGTATCGTCTTCATCTCCAATGGGTGTTTCCATTGATATTGGCTCTTTTGCAATTTTAAGGACTTTTCTAACTTTATCTTCAGGCATTTCCATTCTTTCGCTTAATTCTTCAGGAGTCGGTTCTCTTCCCATTTCCTGAAGCATTTGTCTGGAAATTCTGTTTAATTTATTTATTGTCTCAATCATATGCACAGGGATTCTTATCGTTCTAGCTTGGTCTGCTATCGACCTGGTTATTGCCTGTCGTATCCACCAAGTTGCATAAGTAGAGAACTTATAACCTCTTCTGTATTCAAACTTATCTACTGCCTTCATCAGACCGATATTTCCTTCTTGGATGAGATCTAAAAATTGGAGTCCTCTGTTGGTATATTTTTTTGCTATTGATATAACTAGCCTTAAGTTGGCTTCAATCATATCTTTTTTAGCTCTTCTAATTTTTGATTCGCCTTTTGTAATCCTCATATTCACTTCTTTTAATTGAGGAACAGACAGCCCAGATACCTTTTCTAAGGCATTTATTCTTTTTTGAATTAAATTAATTTCTGGTTTTCTAGTTTTAAGTTCTTTCACAAAAGATTTTTTTGACCTTAAGGTTGAGTCTAGGAAGTTAGCTTTAGTTTCACTGCCCACAAAAATTTCAATAAATTCTTTTCGTGGCATTTTTGACTCTCTGACACAAATGTCATAAATGAGCCTTTCCAGTTCTTTAACTTGCTGGAAATTTAATCTTGCAGGAAGAGCGATCGTTTCGAATTTTTTTGGGGATAATTTAAGGTACTTAAAAATTTCTCCCAACTTTTCCAAGTCAGTTTGAGCTTTTGCGCTGCTTCTTCCGCTAGCAGTAATTGTTTTTTCAGTTTTGTTGAATTGTCTTCTGAGGGAAGCAAATCTCTTTTCTAACTCTTCTTCATTTATTCCAGTATCTTCTTCCTCAACGTCATCATCTGTTCCGCTAATGTCTTTATTAGTAGCAGCTTCCGAGGGAGCCTCATCTTCATCCATAAAGCCAACAATCAAATCTGAAAGTCTTTTTTCACCTTTTTTAGTTAGCTTATAATCCTCTATTATTCCCTCAACCACTCCAGGATAATGAACGCATGCGCTGAGTAGATCTCTGGCGCCATCTTCAATTCGTTTTGCTATAGAAATTTCACCTTCTCTAGTTAATAAATCAACAGACCCCATTTCTCGCATATATAACCTTACGGGATCTGTTGTTCTGCCTACTTCTGACTCAATTGCTATTTCACCTTCTGGATCTTGTTGTTCTTGTGAATTTTCAGCGCTAGGCATGAAATCCGATCCTTCCGCAGGAGGATTCTCTAAAACTTCAAGTCCTAGTTCGTTAATAAGTGAAATAACTTCTTCAAGTTGATCTGGATCTGATACATCTTCTGGTAAGAAATCATTGATATCAGCATAAGATATGTATCCTTGCTCTCTTCCTTTTTCAATGAGTTCTCTTAAACCGCTATTCTCTAAATCGTCGTCGTACATGTGTTTCTAAAGAAGGTCGTTGATTATATCTTCTAAGAGCTAAAGTTTGAATAAATATGTAAAAAGATTATAGAGACTTTAGTAGCTCCTTTTCTTGATCATTCAAACCTTCAAATTTTTCAAGCAAGCTTTTTTTCAATTCGATCTTTTCTTTCTCCGTAATATCTCCATCCATGAGCTTTTTTTGTAAATATCCATGCTTAGAAATATTCTCTTTTTTTAAATAAAAATTAATCGATTCTTCAATGTATTCATTAGCTTTAGATTCGGAAACTATATTCTCATCAGCAGCAATAGAAGTAATATCTCCCTTAAATTCAGGATATTCCTCAATTAATTGACCTGCATTATAGTTGGGGGCTGATTTACAAAATTCAATTATCTTGGCGATTGTTTCTTCTTCCTTTATTTGCGACTTGACGTCGAAATATGAGAACAAATCTAAATTAATCCTTCCAGGAAAATCTAATACAACCGCTAGAATCTTTTTTAAAATTGCACTTTCTATAAAGTTTTCATTTTCTTTCATCATGAAAGATTTTTTCTTTATTGATGGTTGGATTTCTTCGTCAACTTTGAAACCTAATTTCGATGAAAAGTCTTCAACCAGCAAAGTTTTGAAATTTGAAGGAGGGATAGACTTTATAAAATTTTGAAAACTTCTCATAGCGTTTGCTTTTGTTTCTATTGAATCGTCAATCCCAACTAAAAAAGAATCTTGAATATATTTGGAAAGCACTACTGATTTACTCAAATATTCCTCAAATTTATTCGTACCATGCTCTTCAATAATGCTCGCAGGATCTTGCCCTTCAGGGAGAAACAAAATATTGAACTTTCTATTATCGTTAATGAAAGGCAATGTGACTTCAACTGCTCTTCTAGCTGCATCTGATCCTGCTTGATCACCGTCAAAACAAAAAACTACTTCATTGGTAATTTTTAGAATATTTTCAAGATGATATTTTGATGTCGCTATCCCAAGTGTAGCCATCGCATAAGGAAAACCGCCTGCAAACAGAGCAATGACGTCTGTATAACCTTCAACCACTAAAATTTTGTTTATGTTTCTATTTTGCTCAATGGATTCATAAAGGCCATAAAGCTCCCTATTTTTTTTAAATACCAGAGATTCTGCAGAATTAAGGTATTTTGGTTCTTCATTCTCAATTACTCGGCCACCGAAACCTATAACCTGCCCTCTTCTGTTTCGTATCGGAAACATTAATCTATTCCTAAAAAAGTCATAATCTTTACCTTTGTCAGAGGTTTTGATTAATCCTGTTTTCAAAATATCTTCTCTAGATACACCCTCTTTAAGTAGATATTTGCATAAATCATCCCAGCTTTTAGTTGCGTATCCTAAGGAGAAATTTTGGGAAGATTTCCCGTCAATATTTCTACTTTTAAGATATTTATAAACAGAACTAGATTCATTTTGCTCAGAAAGATTTTTTTGAAAAAACTTCACAGTAAGATCATTGATTTTGTCAAAAATTTTAAAATCTTCATTATTTGTACTATTTGAATTTTTAGGTATTTCGATGCCTGCATTAGTTGCTAAAAATTCCAAGGCATCCATAAAAGTTTGCCCTTGATGATCTGTGAGAAACGAAATTGCATTTCCACTCGCTCTGCATTTGAAACAATAATAAAACTGCTTATGTTGACTTACGCTAAAAGAAGGCTTACTTCCATCATCGCAGAAAGGACAGAGCGCCCAGTGATCTTTTCCTCTTTTTTGAAGAGAAACATGGCTATCGATCAAAGAAACAATATCTGTTGAATCTAGAACTCTTTGAATAAAATCTCTGGGTAATTTAGCCATTATTATTTTTTGTTAAGCCAAGTATCAAGAATTATCTTAGCTGCAAGGGCGTGAGATGTTGTTTTTTTATCAGTAAGATTATTTTCATTAGACATAATTTCCTTGGCTTCCCATGTAGTAAGTCTTTCATCTTCCAATTCAACATCAATATCGAACAGCTGCTCACAAGCTATTTTAAATTTGCTTACTTTTAATGAAAGCTTTGAATCAGTATCATCCATATTTAGCGGATATCCTAGAATAATTCCTTTTAAATCCCACTCTTTTATTAAATTTTCAATAAATTTTAAAGCTTCTTTTTCAGATGCAATTTTTTCAGAAAAATATGTTGTTGAATTTTTGGTAATTGAATTGCCAATCGCAAATCCATAATTAACTTCTCCGTAATCAATGCCCAAATAATTCATCTACAAAAAGTTTTGCTAAGTTTTCCTCTGCTTGATCATTGAGTTCTCTAAAGCAAGTGGGACTTGTTAAATTGATTTCTGTTAGAAAATTTCCAATCATGTCTAATCCAACTATATACAACCCAAAATCCAACATTTTGTCTGCTACCGTCTGAGCAATAATTTTATCTTGTTCATTAAGCTCAATAGTTGAGGCTGATCCTCCTGCAGCCAAATTACCTATAAACTCTCCTTCAGGAGGTGTTCTTAACACAGCGTGTTTAGGAACTTTACCGTTGATAATTAATATTCTTTTATCTCCAATGGAAATTTCTGGAAGAAATTTTTGCGCAATAAATTTTACTTCACCCTCCTTAGATATTTTTGAATAAACCTCAGATAAATGTTCATCATCCTTCTTCAATTGAAAGATAGAATCTCCACCCATCGAGTTAAGGGGCTTAACTACAATATGCTCATTCTCTTTAAGAAAATTTTTAAAAATTTCAAAATCAGATGTGATCATAGTAGGTGGACAAAATTTTGGAAAATTTAATGCAAATATTTTTTCATTTAAATTTCTTAAATTTGAAGGATTATTAATAACGTTAACCCCTAAATCGGCAGCTTTTTCTAAAATCATTGTGTTTACAATAAAAGAGTAGTCAACAGGAGGGTCTTGACGCATCATGATCACTTCAAAAAAATTCATTGTATTCTCAGAAGAAGACAAAACGTTGAAGTTCGTATCATTTAGAGAAACTTCTACCTTTTGATATTTACAGTAGGGTTGATTGTCCTTCATAAATAAATTTTTTGAATCAATAAAATATATATCGTGTCCATTATTTTGGGCTTCGAACATTAGTAATAAAGTTGAATCTTTTTTTAGATTCTTTGCAGGAATTGGCTCCATTACAAAACCGATTTTCATGATATATCCCTCATAGAAAAATTTAACATTGATAATATTACGATTGGCATTGTATCTGTTCTAAAAATCATATCTCCACAATTAATGCTAATAAATCCTTCTTCTTCTAATTTTTCTATTTCATTATCTGTAAATCCGCCCTCTGGGCCAATTGCTATAGAGAGGCTTTTAGCTTTTTTTAAGTCTTTAATGGACTTAGTTGCTCTGGGATTCAACACAATTTTTAAAGAGTCATTGGAATTATGTGCCCAAGACATTAATTCATTTGAATAAATTTCGGGGACCCAATCCATTCCGCATTGTTCGCAACTGCTTGCAGCAATTTTCTTCCATCTTTCTATTTTTGATTGAGAAGGTTTTTTTCTTATTTTTGATCTTTCGCTTGATAAGCAATTAATCGAATTTATCCCAAGAGGAGTGCTCTGTTTTACAACGTTATCAAAATTTTTTATCTCACTGATACCTAAATTAAATATTGGTTTAAGTTTTTTAGAAAAGTTTAATTTCTTGTTTGTTTTGATTAAAAAGGTTTTTTTCTTTTTTTCAATGATATTTCCAAAAGTTGAATTACCTCGCCCATCAAATAGTTGAAGCTGCTGACCAATTTTTTTGTTCGTAACTTTTAAATGATCTGAAATATTTTGATCAAGCTCTATAATTGAATTTGCTTTTAATTCAACTTTTAAAAATACTCTTGGAGTTCTCATGAATTTCTTTGTATGCTAAACATTCAATTTTATCAGAGTTTAAAAGATGAAAATCTACATCATAAGACATGGAGAAGCTGCCAAATCTTGGGAAGTTGATAGAGATCCAGAATTGAGTCTCAGAGGAAGAGAGCAGGCCCAAAATATTTCAGACATTCTTGCTAAAGAAGATTTGAATGATTTCCAAATCATCTCAAGCCCGCTTAGAAGAGCAATAGAAACCGCCAAACCAATATCTAAGAAATTGAATAAGGAAGTAGAAATTAATGAAAGCTTTATTGAAATTCCTTCTCCTGGGATAGACATGCCTGAAAGACCTTCTTGGTTGAGGGAAATGTTTTCAAAGGATGTAGATCAGTTTGAAAAGCCTCAAGCAGATTGGAGAGATAAAATAATAAATGTCACTCATTCATTTACATCACCGACTTTAATTTTTTCACACTTCATGGTGATAAACGTTTTGGTAGGTTATTTACAAAAATCAAAAAAAATTGTTACTTTTTACCCAGATAATTGTTCTGTAACAAAGATGTCTCTAAATCAAGGAATGCTTTCTTTAGAAGAAATAGGAAGCAGTCAAGAAAGTGTGGTTAACTGATGGTCTCAAAGAAAAATAATCCAAGCGATAAAAATTCTCTGAAATATCAGGTCGGAAAATCAATCAGAAGATATCTTAGAGAGTTAGACGGCAACAAATCATCTGATGTTTATCCAATGGTCCTAAAAGAAGTAGAAGCGCCTCTACTATTTGAAATAATGAAGTATTGCAATGGAAATCAAAGTGAGGCAAGTAAAATGCTTGGCCTTAATAGGGGCACCTTAAGAACAAAACTCAAAGAATACGACCTTCTTAAAATTAATAAAAAATAAGATGTCTAAAATTGCCCTTATTAGTGTCTCAAACAAGGATGGAATAATTGATTTTGCTAAAAATCTTATATCGCTGGACTACAAAATCATTTCAACAGGGGGAACTTACCAGCTGCTAAAAGAAAATAATATTAATGCTATTGAGGTTTCAGAGCATACAGGCTTTCCAGAAATAATGGATGGCAGAATTAAAACCTTACATCCCAAAATTCATGCAGGAATTCTCTCTCGAAGAAAAATTGATAAAAAAATCATAGAGGAACACAGCATCGATGAAATCGATATTGTGGTAGTCAATCTTTATCCTTTTTATTCAACTGCAAAAGATCCAAATAGTGCTGAATCAGAAATTATTGAGAAAATTGATATAGGTGGTCCAACGATGTTGAGAGCGGCTGCAAAAAATCATGAGCACGTTACCACAATTGTTGATCCTAATGATTACGATCTGGTCATAAAGGAACTCAAAAAAAACAAAACTATTTCAAAATCTTTAAAAAAACAATTGGCAATCAAAGTTTTTTCACATACTGCTAATTACGATTTAGAGATTTCAAACTATTTTAATGGTGACCAATTTGAAGAGAATCTTCTTTTGAGTTATGAAAAAACTGAAAATTTAAGGTACGGAGAAAATCCTCATCAGACGGCCTCTTTTTTTAAACATAAATTTTCAAAGCCTTTTGGGATATCTTCATCCATTCTGCATCAAGGCAAAGAAATGTCTTATAACAACATAGCAGATACAGATACTGCGATCGATTGCGTATGTAATTTTGCTGAACCTACTTGTGTCATTGTAAAACATGCCAATCCTTGTGGAGTATCATCAAGAAAAAATTTATTGGATGCTTATCAAAGTGCTTTTGAGAGCGATCCTACCTCAGCTTTTGGAGGAATAATAGCCTTCAATGAAAAGGTTTCAGGCGAAGTTGCGCAGAGATTGATTGATAATCAATTTCTTGAAGTAGTTGCTGCTCCAGCATACTCAGACGAATCTCTGAAAATTTTCACAGCCAAACCTAATGTAAGGGTTCTCTCATTCGAACCAAAAATAAATGACAAAAATAAAATTTTATCTGTATCTGGGGGCCTCCTTATTCAGTCAGCAGATAATAAAATTATTACCGAAGATAATTTAGAAGTCGTAACCAAAAAAGTACCCAATAAAGATGAAATACAAAATGCTTTGTTTGCATGGAAGGTGTGTAAATATGTTAAATCTAATGCAATTGTGTTTGCTGCAAGTGAACAAACATTAGGAATTGGTGCAGGTCAAATGAGCAGAATAGATAGCGGTAAAATTGCTGCCTCTAAAGCTAAGGAATTTGGATTCTCATTGAATGGAGCATCAATGGCTTCTGATGCATTTTTCCCTTTTAGGGACAACGTCGATAATGCTCATGAACTGGGCATAAAATGCATCATTCAGCCTGGAGGTTCAATCAAAGACGAAGAAGTAATTCAAGCTGCGAATGAGGCAGATATGAGTATGTTATTCACTAAAGTAAGGCATTTCAGGCATTAAGTGAATTTCTTAATTATTGGCAACGGTGGAAGGGAACACGCCTTTGCATGGAAAATCTCCCAAAGCTCGCTTGTTCAAAAAGTTTTCATTGCTCCTGGAAATGCGGGAACTGAAAGAGAAAATAAGTGTGAAAATATAAATATTGATTCCGAAGATATATCTGCACTGAGAGATTTTGCCATTGAAAAATCTATAGACCTTACTATTGTCGGCCCTGAAGCCCCGCTAGTGAAAGGTATCGTTGATGAGTTTGAAAAAAATAACTTACTTATTTTAGGTCCTTCTAAAAAAGCTTCGCAAATTGAAGGATCAAAAAAATTTATGAAAGATTTTTTAAAGAAAAATCATATCCGTACTGCTGAGTATGAAGTCTTTGAAGACTATGAAGAGTCAAAGGAGTATATATCAAAGTCTAAGTTTCCTATTGTTATTAAGGCAGACGGTCTTGCTGCTGGAAAAGGTGTAACCATTGCCCACTCAGCTGAAGAAGCACATAAAGCACTAGATGATGCTATGCAAAAAAAGATATTTGGCCCTGCAGGTACAAAAGTTGTTATAGAAGATTTTCTACAAGGAGAAGAGGCGAGTTTCATTGTTTTATGCGATGGTAAAAAAACCATTCCTTTTGCTTCTTCTCAAGATCACAAAGCTAGAGATAACAATGATTTAGGCCCGAATACAGGCGGCATGGGAGCATATTCTCCAGCTCCTATTGTGACGGAGGAAATTCATAAGCAAGTAATGAAGAAAATTATAAAGCCAACAATTGATGGCCTTAAATCAGAGGGAATAACTTACAAAGGCTTTCTCTATGCTGGGTTGATGATAAAAAATTCAGAAATTAGTGTATTGGAGTTTAATTGTCGGTTTGGAGATCCAGAGACACAACCAATTCTCATGAGAATGGAATCTGATTTAGCAGAGATTTGTCTTCTAGCTGCGCAAGGTAATTTAAATGAAAGAGAAATTTCTTGGACTAAAGATTCAGCTCTTGGCGTAGTAATAGCATCCAAAGGCTACCCTTTTGAATATGAGAAAAACAAAGAAATTAATAATTTAGAAAATGAAAATCCACGCCAAAAAGTCTTTCATGCGGGAACAAAAACTCATGAAGGACAAGTTCTCAGCAATGGAGGAAGGGTTTTATGCGTTACTGCATTAGGCAGTACTTTGCTAGATTCAAAAAATTTAGCTTATCAAAAAGTTAAAACTATAGACTGGAAAGATGGATTTTATCGAGATGATATTGGTGATAAAGCTATTAAATCCTGAACAGCCTTATAGGGTTCTTTTTTTCTCATAAAAAATTCTCCAACCAAAAAGTTGTAAATTTTGGCTTCGTTGAGATCATTTATGTCGTCTCTGGAATAGATGCCGCTTTCGGAGATAATTAATTGACTTTTAGGTAGCATTTTTTTGATTTTGATCGAATTGTTAATATCTACATCAAAAGTCTTCAAATCTCGATTATTTATTCCTAAAAGTTCAGGTGAAACTGCCATTGCTATTTCTGCTTCTTTCTCATCATGAACTTCTATAAGAACATCTAATTCATTTTCTTTTGCGATTTGATAAAAATCTTTAATTTTATTTTTATCTAAAATTGAAGCAATCAGTAGAATGCAATCCGCCCCAAAAGCTTTGGATTCCAAAATTTGTATTTCATCAATTATGAAGTCCTTTCGCAAAATAGGTAAATGACAGACTTTTCTTACCTCCAATAAGTAATCAAGACTGCCTAGAAAAAAATCAGGTTCTGTTAGTATGCTGAGACAGGCAGCTCCACCCTTCTCATATTGCTTGGCAGTCCAGACGGGATCGAAATCTTCTCTAATAATACCCTTGCTTGGTGAGGCTTTTTTTATTTCTGCAACCACAGAATTTCTTTGCTCTTCTGAGGATTTGTTTAGAGTTTCAACAAATTTTCTTTTTTTATATTCCTTTCCGTAACTTTGAAGATTTTCTCTAGAAAAGGTGGATTTCAAAGTTTCAATCCTTTGTTCTGTTCTTTGAATAATTTTTTCAAGATGATTCATAAATTACCTAAGACTTAAAATTTATAAACTCATCAAATTTCTCAAGTGCTTTGCCTGACGAAATGAGTTCGTAAGCAAGATCGTATCCGTCTTCAAAATTATCTACTACAGAAGATATTTTCAAAGCTGGAGCTGCATTTAAAGAAATTATCTCCTTGCCAGGTAAGAATTTATTTTCAAAAGAATCTATAACTTTCCTAACACTATCTTGAGGAGAATCTATTTCTAAATCAGAGAGATTTTTAGATTTTATGTTAAAAGCTTTTGGATCTATTTCATGAGTAATAAGTTCACTCTTAGATAATTCTATTAATTGGGTTTTACTAGAGAAAGAAATTTCGTCTAAGCCATCATCTGAATGAAAAATTGCTGCAGCTTTGCAATTCAAATTTCTTAAGGCCTCACCAATTGGTTTTATCCATTTACCGTGAAAAACACCAATAGACTGAATGTTTGCGCCGGCGGGATTTGATAGAGGACCCAAGAGGTTAAAAATAGTTTTTTTACCTAATATTCTTCTGGCTTCCATGACATATTTCATGCCTGGATGATGATTTTGGGCAAATAGAAATCCTAATCCTATTTTATCCAAAGAATCAGAAAAATATTTAGATGACTCATTTAAATTGATACCTGCTGCTTCTAAGAAGTCAGCGCTACCACTCTTACCCGTTGCAGTTCTATTTCCATGCTTTGCAACTTTCAAGCCTGCCGCAGCTAGAACAAAACTGACAGAAGTAGAAACGTTTATCATTTTTTTCCCTAGCCCTCCTGTACCGCAACAATCAATGACTTGATTATGATTAACATCAATGGATTTAGAATTTTTTCGCATTGAGGTAGTAGCTCCAGCCAATTCATCAGGGGTTTCTCCTTTTTTGTCTAGAGCATCCAAGAGGCTAGTAAGGGAACTTGTATCTACCTCTCCCTTAAAAATTTTATCAAATAGTTGTTCCGTCTCATCCAAAGAAAGGTTGATCTTTTTTTTAATATTTTCTATTAAAGTATCAATCATTTGCTTTAAGGAAATTATTCAACATGGTCATCCCATCCATAGTTTTTAGAGATTCTGGATGAAATTGAAGGCCGTAAATTTCTTGGGAATTGTGTTTTATGCCCATTATTGTCCCGTCTTCTGTCCAAGCATTAACAGAAAAATCCTTGCTCAAAGTTTCTGGGTCTATAACTAATGAATGATACCTAGTTGCCTGAAAAGGACTTTCAATATTTTTAAAAATTTCTGAGCCATCATGAATCACATTAGAAATCTTTCCATGCATAATTTGATTAGCTTTTACTATTTTTGCACCAAAAGCTGCTCCAATTGCCTGATGTCCAAGACATACGCCTAAAATAGGAATCTTTCCAGAAAATTTTTTAATTGTATCTATTGAAATGCCCGCCTCATTAGGAGTACAAGGACCAGGAGAAATTACTATAAATTTTGGATTGAGATCCTCAATTTCATCAAGACTAACCTCATCATTACGCAGAACTTTAACTTTCTGACCTAATTCACCAAAATATTGAACTAAATTGAAAGTGAAAGAGTCATAGTTATCTATCATAAGAAGCATTAGTCCATCTCCTCAACAGCTTTCATAATGGACATAGCTTTATTTAATGATTCTTGATACTCACTCTCTGGATCAGAATCATAAACAATACCTCCACCAGCTCTTACACTAAGTTTTTTTCCTTGAATAACTGCTGTTCTTATTGCAATTGCGACATCCATATTTCCAGTCCAAGATAAATAACCTACAGCTCCTCCATAGACTCCCCTTCTATCGGGTTCAAGCTCATCAATTATTTCCATTGCCCTTATTTTTGGAGCACCAGATAAAGTACCCGCTGGAAAAGTCGCTTTTAAAACATCAATAGAAGTAAGTCCTTTTTTTATTTTTCCTACAACATTTGATACAAGATGCATAACGTGTGAATATTTCTCAATTTTCATCTCCTCTGTAGTTTTAACGCTGCCGACCTCAGCTATCCTTCCAACGTCGTTTCTTCCTAAATCAATTAGCATAAGATGCTCAGCTATTTCTTTTGGATCACTTTTTAACTTGTCAGCCAACTCTTTATCCTCTTTGCTATCTTTTCCTCTTTTTACAGTTCCGGCGATTGGTCTCACTGTAACCTCTTCATTTTGAAGCCTCACTAAAATTTCCGGAGAGGCCCCTACAATATGTAAGTCATCAATTTTCATGAGGTACATATAAGGAGAAGGATTTAATTTTCGCAAAGATCTATATAATTCAATTGGCGATCCCTCAAATTTTGTGGAGAATTCTTGCCCATAGACAACCTGCATCACATCTCCTTCAACGATATAGTTTTTTATCTTTTTAATAGCTTCAAGATAATCTTCTTTTTTTACAGATGATTCAAAATTGATAACTCCTTTTTTGGATGATTTTTGAGAAGGTAGGGGTTCTAAAATTTTTTTATGAATAAGTTCAATTCTTTCATGACATTCTTTTTTTGTATCCTCGTTGCCGTGAACAACTATAAAAAGAGATTTTTTTAGATTATCGTAAATTACAACTTCATCGGAAACCATCAGAGATATATCAGGATAAGGGAGTTTTTCTTTAGAGGAATTTTGAAGCTTTTTTTCTATGTGTCTTATTGTTTCATAGCTGAAGTATCCTACTAATCCCCCATGGAAATCAGGCAAATCAGGAATTGATTGAGCTTTATTTTGTTTGAGAAAATTCTCTATGTCCTTCAAAGGATTCTTAGAGAGATCTATTTTCTTATCGGTAGGTAGGCCAATTATTGAATATCTGGCCCATTTTTCTCCGCCTTCAACTGACTCGAAAAGGTAGGAATTTCTATCATCCATGAATTTAAGATAGATGCTGAGAGGAGTTTCTAGATCTCCTGAAATTTCTTTGAAAAAAGGAATTTTAGTAACGCTTTCCATATTGTCTACTTCCGATGAGTTCACCTCTATTTGCCTCAACTACAAGCTTAGCTCTGTGACAAATACTTTTTTCTGAAAATGGAATACCTTTTTCAATTATTTCTGAATTCGATCCAATAAATTTAATATCAAGAGGGATAGAAGTGTTTCTCATCCAAAAACATTTGGTTGATAAATTTTGAAAATGAAATTTAACAATGTGATTAGGAGGCAAGTCATCAACATACATTAGACCCTTCCTTCTATCAGCAGGCTTGTACAAATTTTTAACACAATATTCTCCTTCTTCAATGTATCCTTCTGCGCATAAATTAGAGGGACTTTCTTCTCCAGCTAAAGGGAAGCAAATAAAGCTAACTAAAATTATTCTTAAGATTTTTGATTGCATCAAAATAATTGGGTTTGTTAAAAATCGCTGATCCAGCTACAAAAGTATCAGCACCGGATTTCGAAATCTCTCCTATATTGTCTTCCTTAACACCACCATCAACCTCTAATCTAATTTTAAGGTTTGAAGTATCAATTATTTTTCTCATTTCTTTAATTTTATACATGACTTCAGGTATAAATTCTTGCCCACCAAAACCGGGAAAAACACTCATTAATAAAACCATATATAAATCATCCATGTATGGCTTTATAACATCCAGAGAAATATCAGGATTTAAAACTAAACCAGGACTACACCCTAGATCGGAAATTAATTTGAGTGATTTTTCTGGATCTTCTGATGCTTCAGGATGAAAAGTGATTGAAGTGGCTCCTGCGTCTGCGAACATTTTAATCAATTCATCTACGGGATTGACCATTAAGTGGACATCTAAAGGACAATCTATTCCATTGTCCCTGAGAGATTTGCAGACCATGGGGCCTACAGTTAAATTTGGCACGAAATGGTTATCCATCACATCAAAATGAATCCATTCAGCTCCTGCTTCTAATACAGATTCAACCTCACTTCCTAAGTTTGCAAAGTCAGCAGATAGAATTGAAGGAGCAATTATGTTTTTCTGTTTAGCCACAGATAAATTTTACACAAAATCTAGATCTTCTTTTGTATTAATATTTTTTAAAACACCCTCGTAAATTTCAGCGGATACTTTCTTTTTCTTCACGGCAGGTAAAATAATGTCCTTCCAAAATTCTTTGTGTTGTTTGTTTCTATCTGCCAATAAAGTTGGGTTTATTAAAGCAATTCCACCGTAGTTAAAATCAGTTCCCTCTTCAACTATTCCTTCGTTTATTGAAAAATCTCCAGTTGATTTATTGTTTTTTACGGCAATCAAATGCGCTCCGTCCACTTTATTTCTTAGCCTTTCTAAAGGATATTCGGTGTATAAGTCTCCTGAAATTAAGATAAAAGTCTCTGTTCCAATCTCCTCTTTTGCTTCTATCAATGCCCCGCCTGTTCCCATCAATGTGTCTTCTTCAGAAAAAGTTATATTGATTCCAAAGTTTTTTTTACGATTTAAAAATTCCTTAATAGCGTCGGGTTTATGATGTAAGTTGATAATGATTTCAGAAACATTGATTTCCTTCAACTTTCTAATGTGCCTTTCTAAGAGACTCGTACCCTTAACTTCAACAAGACATTTTGGGATTAGGTTTGATATTGGCCTCAACCTAGTCCCTAAACCAGCACATAAAATAAAAGCCTTCATTTGAAAATCTGTAAAAACTTCGAGAAATCTTTTAGTTCTTTGTATCGTGACATTGAATCAATTAGATAATTAATTAAAACCGGAAAGTCATTAAGTCTATCGTCCCTGTTAAGTGTTAT
>CACIUX010000012.1 GCA_902589965.1 uncultured SAR86 cluster bacterium | reverse complement strand
TTTAGTCAGTACACCGATAGGAAATAAATTAGATATTTCTTTAAGGGCTCAAGATGTGCTTTCCTCAGTTGATATCATTCTATGCGAGGACACAAAAAAATCGGGTATCTTTTTAAAAGATTTAGGCATAAAAAATAAATTACTCTCTTATCATGATCACTCGAATGTTTCGAAAATTAATTATTTCCTAAAAATACTTAAAGAAGGAGCCTCTTTGGCCATAATCTCTGATGCAGGAACACCTTTAATATCTGATCCGGGATACGAATTAGTTGCTAAAGCCATTGATGAGAAAATTAAAGTTACTTCAATACCAGGACCTTCTGCTGTTATTTCAGCTTTAATATCGTCAGGTTTATCAACAAGTTCTTTTATATTTGAAGGTTATGCTCCAAAAAAAAAGGGTCAGCTAGAAACGTTCTTAAAAAATTTAAAATTTGAGATGAAAACTATCATTCTGTTTGAATCTCCAAAGAGGATAGAAAGATTGATGCAGATGATTGTAAAAATTTTAGGCCCTAAAAGGAAAGTATCCTTAGCAAAAGAGCTCACAAAGAAATTTGAGAGGGTCATAACAGATGAGGCTAAAGAAATTCATGAATTAATAATAAAAGATGAAACTTTAAAAAAAGGAGAGATGGTTGTCGTGATTGAAGGCTCCAAAGAGAAGCAACTTATTTCAGTCGAACATGAGAAAGTCCTCTTTAAAGAGATCCAAAAACTAAACGGAACCAAGGCAGCATCTAAAATTGTGTCAAAGATTTCTTCAAAAACCTCAAAAGAGATTTACTCAATTTTCAGCGAATCAAAGAATGACAAATAAATCTAAATACTTATAATGATCGCCGAGCTGACCGGGTAATCGCTGTCAAATAGATAGAGGAAAGTCCGGGCTCCATAGAGAATGATGCCAGATAACGTCTGGGTGCTGTGAAGTAACGGATAGTGCAACAGAAAATAAACCGCCTTGTGTTAAAAGGTAAGGGTGAAAAGGTGCGGTAAGAGCGCACCAGACTTTTGGTAACAAAAGTCGTTGGCAAACCCCATCAGGAGCAAGACCAAATAGAGACCTGTTAATGTTTCTCGCATTAGGTCAGGGTAGGTTGCTAGAGGTTTATGGCAACATAAATCCCAGAGGAATGATTACTAATTACAGAACCCGGCTTATAGGTCAGCTCACATAATAAATATCTTTAAAACCCTTATCTTTTGGGACTAAACCTCTTGACAGTGATTATACAAATGTCTAAAGTGTGCTGAAGTGCACATTTGTGTATCTATGTGTGTAAAAGGGGTCTTGTTTGATGGCTATAGGACTTTATGGATACAGTAGTTTGGCATTGGATTCTAAAGGACGAATTGCAATGCCAGCAAAGTATAAAGAAGCTTTAAAAGAAGTTTCAGAGGGTTCTTTGGTCATAACTAGGGACCCACAATATCCTTCCTTAAGAATCTATCCAGGCAGTTTATGGAAAACCATATCGAAAGCTTTTGAAAACTTATCAGGCCTAGATTCAAAAATTAGATCTATTCAGTGGAATTTTCTTGGATATGCAAATTTAATTGATTTTGAAGTCAATGATCGGATGCAAATACTTATTCCTCAAAGCTTAAGAGATTACGCCCAATTAAAAGTTAAAGAAAAAGTATCTTTGATTGGTATGGGTCAGAAATTTGAAGTATGGAATGAAAAAAATTGGCTTGCAAAAGAGAAAGGTCAACAAATTCAAGGTGAAAAACTAGATATCGACTTACCTTCTAACGTCCAGGAGATCCCTTTTTAGCATCATGTTCACTCATCAGCCAGTAATGATCAACGAAACTATTAAAAATTTAGTTCATGATCCTGCCGGCACTTATTTAGATTGTACTTTTGGCTTAGGGGGACATTCAAAAAAGATTTTAGAAAACCTTAACGATGATGGCCGATTAATCGCAATAGACAGAGACAAAGAAACTGTCTCGTATTCACAAAAAATAAAAGATAAAAGATTTCATTTTAAAAATCTAAATTTTTCAAAAATTGAAAGTTTAGATATAAGACTAGATGGTATCTTTTTTGATCTAGGGAATTCTTCCATGCAACTAGATGATCCAGAAAGAGGATTTAGCTTTCAAAAGGACGGCCCTCTTGATATGAGAATGAATAAAGAAGAGGAAATCACAGCAGAGCAATGGATAAATACTGCAACAGAGAAAGAAATAAGTGACGTGTTATTTCATTTAGGCGAGGAGCGAAAATCTAGGTTTTATGCCAGGAAAATTGTTGAATCAAGAAAAAAGACCAAGTTTAAAAGCACGGCACAGCTTTCTTTATTTATTCAGAAATATAGCAGTTCACAAAAGCGTCATCCAGCAACTAATGTATTCAGAGCAATTAGAATGCATATAAACAATGAAATTGAAGAGATGATCAATGGATTTAAATCAGCAGCTTGCCTTCTCAAGCAAAATGGAAAATTAATCATCATAAGCTTTCATTCCATAGAAGACAGAATAGCTAAAAACTTTCTTAGATCAGAAGAAGCAAAAAATCTTAATCTAAAAAAGCAAGGAAAGCCTATTAAGCCAACAATTAATGAAATTAAGTCTAATCCGAGATCAAGGAGCGCAATAATGAGAATTGCGATAAAAAATGTTTAATCAAATGATATTGATATTTATTTTAGGATCTCTGATTACTACTTTTTTTAGTTCCTACTTAGTGTTGAATAAGAATGCTAGTTACAAGCAATTAGTCTCAGAAAAATATCTTTTAAACGACTATAAGTCAAAACTAGATGAGGAATCAGTTTATCTCAAGAATAAGATATTAAATCTAACTTCTCACAATTCAGTAAAAGAAAAAACGGTTGACGAATACGGAATGATTTTGCCTGAATCCGTTGTTTTGATTCAAGGAGCAGAAAAGTGAAATTCTTAACTTTGATTATAATGATATTTTCTTCAACCTTTGTTTTATCCGAAGTTTTTGAAGATCCTAAACCTTTATTTTCAAAAGATAATCCTAACTTTGTTGAATCATCTAAGGAAGTCAATTCTTGGCCAATGAAAAGATTGCACGTGAAAGAATTTCAACCGCTTGTTTTTTGGGGAAAAGACCAGATACTGACCCAATCTGGTCGCCTCCTCAAATTTAAAACCAAAGAAAATTTGAAGTTAGTCAATATTGAAGCAAACAGAAATAATATTGATTTTGTCTTAAGGTATTTTTTTGAACTCAATCAAATTTTGAAAGGGTCTAACTTGGTTCTAAATAGAATTCTAATTGAAGATTTTGATTTAATGACCTTAGAGGATAACTCTGGCTTAAGGTTTCACATGAATAAATCAAAAATAGAAAATCAATTAGAAAACCTTAAAACATTTCTCAAGAGCGAATACTTTAACAACATAAAAGATACCTTTTCATATTTAGATTTAAGGTATCAAAACAAAGGAGCAATTGGGTTTAGAGATTAATATGGCCAGCAACGGATCAAATAACATCAGAGTAGGTATTGACATAGGCACCTCGAAAGTCGTGTGTCTAATCGCCGAATATGTTGATCACGAATTACGAGTTATCGGCTTAGGAAGCCAAACTTCCCAAGGTTTAAAAAACGGTGTGATTGTTGATATTGAATCAACTGTATCCGCAATAGAATCCGCGGTAAATGATGCAGAATTGATGTCTGGTAAACAAGTTACTTCAGCTTTTGTAGGTATAAGCGGAGGTCATATCAATGGTTTAAATTCTGAAGGTGTTGTAGGAATTAAAGATAAAAAAGTCAAAGTTAGTGATGTTGATAGAGTCATCACTGCCGCACAAGCATATGCTATTCCAGATGACTCTCAATTGCTTCATGTTCTTCCAAGAGACTATATTATTGATCAACAAAATGGTATTAAAGAACCTCTTGGAATGGCTGGCGTCAGACTGGAGACCAAAGTTCATCTAGTCACCTGTAACAGGAACTCTGCTCAAAACATATCCTCCTGCATGAAAGCTTGTGGTATTACTGTTGAAGGATTTGTTTTGGAGCAACTAGCGTCAAGTTACTCCGTCCTATCAGAAGATGAAAAAGAGTTGGGAACCTGTTTAATTGACATGGGCGGCGGAACTTCAGACGTTGCAGTTTTTCAAAATGGAGCAATAAGTCATACTGCCAATATTCCAACTTCAGGTGATCATATTACTAAAGACATTGCTAGAGCTCTTCAAACCCCAAGTATGCAAGCAGAAGAACTTAAGAAGAAGTATGGCTGTGCTTCAAGTTCGATAATTCATGAAAATGAAACAATTGAGGTTCCAGGCATGGCAGGAAGAAAAAATAAAATTTTCTCAAGAATGGCTCTAGCCAGTGTAATTGAGCAAAGGTATTTAGATATTTTTGGCTTAATTAAACAAAAACTTAACTTATCTTCTTTAGAAAATAATATTCCCGCCGGGATTGTAATCACGGGTGGAACATCCAGAATGGAAGGAGTATCTCAATTAGCAGAAGAAGTTTTTAATGCTCCTGTTCGTATTGGTTCGCCATCAGGATTGATAGGATTGAGCGATATATTAAGGAATCCAATATATGCAACTGTTGTAGGTTTGATCTTATATAGCCAGAAATCACAAGAAGAAGATCATATGAACTATCTGTTCATGAAAGATAAGAACATTTTTAACAAAGCTTTTAGATGGATCCAAAACAATTTCTAATTTAAATAAGGAGGGACTATGAACTGGACCGTTGTAGAAAATGAAACTAAATCATCTGCTCTTATAAGAGTAGTTGGAGTAGGTGGAGCTGGAGGAAACGCAGTCAACCATATGGTTGAAAGTGGCATCGAAGGCGTTCAAATGATTTGTGCTAATACAGATGAGCAAGCGCTTGATACCAATTTAGCAGAATTAAAAATTACTCTTGGAACCGGTATTTCGAACGGTCTTGGAGCAGGAGGGAAACCTGAGGTTGGAAGAGATGCTGCTCTTGATGATCTTGAAAGAATTAAAACCTTGCTTGAGGGCTCAGATATGGTTTTTGTTGCAGCAGGAATGGGTGGCGGAACAGGAACTGGTGCAGCCCCAATTGTTGCCAGAGCTGCTAAAGAAATAGGTGCTTTGACAGTTGCAGTAGTTACCAAGCCATTAGAGCTTGAAATGCGAGATCAAATTGCGGATGTTGGCTTAAAAGAACTTACTGATGAAGTTGATTCACTAATCGCAATCCCTAACCAAAAATTATTGGAAGTTCTTGGGCGAGAACATAGTCTTCTTGATGCCTTCAAGCAAGCAAATGATGTTCTATTAGGAGCTGTTAGAGGTATATCAGACATCATCACACAAACCGGACTTGTTAATGTTGATTTTCAAGATGTTAAAACAGTAATGTCAGAAAAAGGAACGGCTATGATGGGAACGGGAATTGCAAATGGGACAAGCAGAGCAAAAGAGGCAGCTTCTGCAGCTGTTGGAAGTCCACTCTTAGAAGATATCAATCTAGAAAACGCAAAAGGAGTTCTTGTCAATATTACTGCTGGGCCAGATATGAAAACTGGTGAAATTGAGGAAGTTCTTGCCTTAGTAAGAGAATTTGCTGCTCAAGATGCAACAATCATTCATGGTGTGGCGTTTGATGACTCTATGGGAGCAGACATAAAGGTGACAATAGTAGCAACTGGCCTTGGCGGAAGTGCATCTAAAAAGATGCCAAAAAATACTTTTGAATTTGAATCGGTTGAACCCATCCTTCCTAAACCAGATATTTCTCATTCTTCTAGGGAAGTTAAAAAAGTTTCGTCTAGTGATTTAATGGATTCAGAATATCTAGATATTCCATCGTTCGTTAAAAAACAAATAGATTAGATTTCTTTGAGCCATCAAACGGAAAAAACCAGAGAACTTGTTCTCTGGTTTTTTCTTCCCGTACTTTTTTCACTTCTCTTTGTAAGATTAGTATTTTTCCAAATAACTGAGGCAGAATTTTCATTTGATAAAATTGAAAATCGAATTTCGCAAAGTAAAGTCATAAAGTCATCACGAGGAAAGATAGTCGATAGAAACGATCGAATATTGGCTGAAGATATTATTTTTTACGATATTGGAATAGATCTTAATTATTTTTCGTACAAACCAGACGAGATAAAATTTATTTCCGATTTATTAAATATCGAGGAGCAAAATTTAAGAGAAAGATCATCTAATCAGAGGCTTAAATTCATTCAAATTTCTAAAAAAGTAAATAGGGAAAAAGCAGAGGCGCTTAAAAAAGAAAAAATTCAAGGACTTGTTTTTGATGAAAGGTTCTACAGAAATTATCCCGAAGGAGAAGCTTTTTCTCAACTAATTGGGATCACTGATATAAATAATGATGGTCTTCAAGGAATTGAGCTTAGCTTTCAGAAAAGTCTTGATAGCTCAGATGGAAGAATAGATCTTAAAAGAGATGGTAACGGAAAAGTTATTGAGGAAGTTATTGTCCCTCAGAAGGATGGCGACTTAATTAAGTTATCTATTGATTCAGATTATCAATTTATTGTTTTTGATGAATTGAAAAGAGCTGTAATCGAAAACAATGCGAGCACTGCTTCAGCAATAATGATTGATCTAGATTCTGAAGAGATTTTAGCAATAACTAATTATCCTAGCTTTAATCCCAACGATAGAAAATCTTTATCAGATATTTCTTTAGTGACAAACAAGGCATCGATTTCTCTTTTGGAACCTGGTTCTGTTTTAAAACCTCTTAGTATTTCTTTAGCTCTAGACGATGAATTAATTAACGAAGATACCTTGATTGATACTAATCCTGGATGGGTTGAATTTGAGGATTACAGAACAGAGGATTTTAAAAATTATGGAATTCTTTCTGTAAGCGAAGTCATAGCTAAATCAAGCAATGTAGGCACTGTAAAAATTTGCTCTCAAATGAACAAATCAAGAGTAATATCTGGAATACGTTCTTTTGGAATCGGAGAGTTCTTTAGTGAGATGTTTTTAAATCATAGAGAGGGATTTTTGCCTGGAGTACAGAATATTTCTTTAAGAGGTTTAGTTAGTTTATGTTACGGGTATGGTCTCCAGACAACTTTGCTTCATATTGCAAAAGCATATACTGGAATTTTAAACGACGGTATCGAAGCAAATCTAAAGATTATTTCATCAGAAAGTAATGAAATAAGAAGAAGAATTCTTAAAAAGGAAACCACTGATAAGATAAAAAATATTTTAATCCATACTGTGAATAATGGGACTGGAAAACTAGCCAAAGTAAAAGATGGAGTTGTTGGTGGGAAAACAGGGACAAGCCTCATTTCTAAACAGCAAGGATATGATGAAGATTCTATAAATGCTCTATTTGTAGGATTCATAGAAAAAAATAGTGAGAGATATTTGCTAGCAATAATGGTCCAAGAACCAAAAAATGATGTTTCAGGCGGCTCCGATGTTGCAGCTCCAATCTTTTCTAATGTTTTTAAATCAATTTTTGCTTCCTCATGAAAAATCTAAAGAATTTATTAGACGGTAGTAAATTAAAAAGTGATATTCAATTTAAAAAATTATGCATCAATTCAAATGACATAGATCCAGGAGATATTTTTGTTGCATTGAAAAATTCTTCCAAAAGAGATGGAAATAAATATATAGATCATGCCTTTGATAACGGAGCATTAGCCGTGCTTACTGGCATACACCATGCCAATGATAATAGAAACATAATTCATGTATCTGGGTTAGAAGAAAAACTAGTACATCTGGCAAATAAGGCCTATGTGTTTAATCAAGTTAAAAAGATATTTGGTATAACTGGTACAAATGGTAAGACCAGCACGATTCATTTTCTCAAACAATTGCATGAACAGCTAAATATGAAGGTATCTTTTTTTAATTCTATTGAAAATGGAGGTTCAGGCCTCGAGTTACGATCTTCAAATATGACAACTCCTGATATTTTTAAACTTTATAGGTTTTTAGAAATATCAAGTGAACACAATATTGAGAATTGTTTGCTAGAGGTTTCATCTCATGCAATACATCAAAAAAGGATCGGAGATATCGAAATCAAATTTAAAGGATTAACAAGTTTCTCTGAGGACCATCTTGATTACCATGGCAATATGGAGAAGTATTCTGATATAAAAGAATCTTTTTTTGATTCTGATGATTTTTCGTCAGAAGGATATGTATTTAATGAAGACAATTATTTAGGAGCAAAACTTAAGCAAAAATACAAAAATTCTTATTCATATTCATTTCATAATAAAGATGCTGATGTATTCATACATAAAAGCTCATCAAATAAATTTTTATTGGATTCAGAAGATATCTTGCCGAAAAAAATTAATGTTAACTTCCAAGGAGATCATTATTTCTCAAATCTGGTTTGTGCTCTTCTTTTATTTAAGGTTGCAAACCAAGACGTTGATTTATCAAGCATAGATATTTTTGACCTTAGCCTGCCTGAAGGAAGAAATCAAAAAATAGATTTTGATGGAAGAGATGTTTTTATAGATTTTGCACATACTCCTGATGCATTGGAAGCAAGTTTAAAATCTTTAAGAAGCACACATTCTGGAAATTTAATTTGTCTATTTGGATGTGGCGGTGAAAGGGATAGATTTAAAAGGTCAAAGATGGGAAAAATAGCAGAAAATTTAGCTGATCAGGTTTTCGTTACCAATGATAATCCTAGGAGTGAGGATCCTGAAACAATTGTTGAAGATATATTATCAGAGTGTTCATCAAAGAATATAAAAGTAATTTTTGATAGAAAAGAAGCTATTCTTGAATCACTTGAATCACTTGTTAATAGTAAACCCGGTTCCGCATTATTAATTGCAGGCAAGGGAAATGAAAATTATCAAGAATTTGAGAATGGATTAAGAAAAGATTTTAGTGATTTTGAAATGGTGATGAGGTTTAAGAATGCTATTTGAATTTTCAAACCAAATATTAGCCGCTAAATTAAACCTTGAGAAACCTACGAAAGAATTTGTATCCTCAAAAATAGTTACAGACTCTAGAAAAATTTCAAAAGGTGATTGTTTTCTTGCTTTAAAGGGGCCTAATTTCAACGGGCATGATTTTATTGATGAAGCACTGGATAGGGGAGCCTCTTTTATTATTTCTGAAAAAAATCATCCTCAAGATGAAAAAATTTTAGGCGTTAATTCTACTCATGAATGTTTATCTTTTTTAGCTAAATATCAAAGAAAAAAGTTTGAAGGTAAAGTTGTAGGCATCACTGGAAGTAATGGTAAAACTTCGACTAAATTGCTATTGAGCTCTCTTTTATCCAACAAATTTGATCCATCTCAAATTTATGTATCACCAGGAAACTGGAATAATTTTTACGGATTATGCTTTAGTCTCCTAGAATTAAAAAAACATCATAAATTTGGAATTTTTGAGATAGGAACGAATAACTTTGGTGAAATAAATGAATTGTCGTCAATATTGCAGCCCGAAGTAGGAGTCATCACATCAATTGGAAAAGCTCACCTAGAAAAATTAATAAATCTTGAGGGAGTTGCACAAGAGAAATCTGATATTTTTAAAAATGTTTTACTTCAAGGAACTTGCATCTTCCCAGATATTAATGCTCATCTCAGTGAGTTTCATGCAAAGTCTCATGATAAAAAGATGAGATCCTTTTCTAGTGATGGATTAAATGCAAAAAAATCAAACAGTAAGTGTGTAGAAGCTATTCTAGTAAGTTTAGGCATAGAAAATATCTCTTTTGATCAAATATATAATTTATCAAAAGATGTTGTTGTCCCATCTAGGACAGAGCAAGGCTATAATTCAAAGGGTGTTTTGATAATTGATGATACTTACAATGCAAATCCTGATTCATTTAAAGAGGCATTTAGAGTCCTAGATTCTACTGATAAGGAAAATAAAATTTGTGTTATTGGTGATATGAAAGAGCTAGGTAAAGACTTTCAGCAAGAAATGAAAAAAATAATCGATGAAGCCTGTGAGAGATTTGATTACGTTTTTTTATTTAACTCCAAATTTGAACTCACGAAGGAGAATGTAGTCAAAATAAATATTGCTAATGCAGAAGAAAAGATCGGATCTTTATTGAGTAAAAATACTGCCATGTTATTTAAGGCATCTAGATCAGTTAAAATAGAAGACTGCATGAATATTTTTAAATAATGTTTTTACCTATTTTAGAAATTCTAGCTGAAAGCTATGGTCCCTTGAGGATTTTCAATTATCTTACTTTTAGAGCAATTTTAGCCACTCTAACTTCATTGATTTTTTGCCTATCTTTTGGAAATTGGTTCATTAATTTTTTGAAAATGGAAAGGTTTAATCAATACATTAGAAAAGAAGGGCCCGAAAGACATCTTGTTAAAGAAGGAACTCCAACAATGGGAGGGCTGCTGATCTTAGCAGCTGTAGTATTTTCAGTTTTTTGTTGGGGAGACTTATCAAATAAGTACCTGTGGTTGGTATTATTTATGACGGTTTCATTTGGGGTAATTGGCTGGATAGATGATTTAACTAAACTAAAAACTCAGTCAAGCAATGGACTTACAAGTAGGCAGAAGTTTTTTTGGCAGTCTCTATCAGCTTTTATCGGCATAATAATCTTTTATACATATTCCACTAATCCCCTTGAGACGAGCTTAATAATTCCTTTTTTCAAAGATTTTTCTTTGCCGTTAGGTTTATTTTTTATTTTCTTTTCTTATTTTGTAATTGTTGGCTCAAGTAGCGCGGTGAATCTCACAGATGGTTTGGATGGTCTTGCAATAATGCCTTCAGTAATGATTGCAGCTGCTTTAGGGGTTCTTGGATATGTATCTGGAAACATAATCATTTCAGATTATCTCAATATTCCATATTTACCACTATCAGGTGAAATGCTTGTATTTTGTGGAGCTATTGTAGGTTCTGGAATTGGATTTCTTTGGTTCAATACTTATCCTGCACAAGTCTTTATGGGAGATGTAGGCTCTCTTTCTTTAGGGGCAGCACTAGGAGCAATTGCGGTTATGATAAGACAAGAAATAGTATTTGCGATAATGGCAGGAGTTTTTGTTGCCGAGACGTTATCTGTCATGATTCAGGTTACTTCATACAAATTAACTGGTAAAAGGGTATTCAAAATGGCTCCTTTGCATCACCATTTTGAATTATCAGGATGGGCAGAACCAAAGATTATTGTGAGATTCTGGATAATTACATTAATTCTAATTCTTATTGGATTTGCTACCCTCAGACTTAGGTAGCCAAGTGTCAAAAAAAACTTCTCGATCACTTATTTTAGGACTTGGTCAGACAGGCTTATCTCTTTTTAATTACTTAATAAAATTTGAACAAGAGCCAATTATTTTTGATACCAGAGATGATCCTCCTTGCAAAACAGAATTACTTAAAAAAAGTAAAAATCCTCTAATCATTTCTAATCTCAAGGAGATAGCTTTTGATGAGATTCGATCGTGTTATGTGAGTCCTGGATTTAATATCAGTCATGAAATAGTAAAAAAGTTGAACACTCATAACATTGAAATCCTTTCAGATTTAGATCTATTTTTAAAAGTTCATGCTAGAAAATCAATTCTTGTTACAGGAACAAACGGAAAAACATCTGTAGTATCTTTGCTTCAACATATCATGAAATCCTTGGAACTTAAGGTTAAAAGTATAGGAAATAATGGTTTTCCTGTGCTTAATCATATTGAAGATCAACTGGATTATTTTGTAATCGAAGTATCTTCTTTTCAGATAGAAAGGACAAAGTCTTTATCAAGCTTAGTTTCTGTATTATTAAATATATCTCCTGATCATTTAGATGTTCACGATTCTTTTCAACAGTACACAAAAATAAAAAAAAGGATATTTGAAAACTCAAACTTCAAAATTGGACCTGAGGGCATAGGATTAGATTTAGATTTCATTATGCCTGAGATCACAGATCATGAAATTTATAATCAAGAAGCTGTAAAAAGGATTCTTTTACACATAGGCCTTAAAAAAAAATCCATTGAGGAAAAAATACTTACCTTTGATCCACTTCCCCATCGCCTTGAAGATATTTCTTTAAATAAATACCTCACCATCATAAATGATTCTAAATCTACCAATCCACATTCACTTAATGCTGCAATAAATAAATATAAAGATGAAAAAATTATTTTAATTATGGGGGGGTTAAAAAAGGATCTAAGTTTTAGGCCGCTTATGGAGGTTCTTAAGAGAAAAACTAAGAAAGTTTTTGTTTATGGTGCGGACAGAAAAAAGATTTCAAATGAAATAGAAGAGTTAAATCCAATCGTGCTTGAGAGTATGGCTCAAGCTGTGAAAGAGGCTATAAATTATTCAACTAAAAATGATTTGGTCTTATTTTCTCCCGGTTGTTCAAGTTTTGATGAATTTCAAAATTATGAAGAAAGAGGGTCTAAGTTTAAAGAATTAATCAAAAAATATGTTGGCTAGAAAGCAAAACTTTGTAAATAGAATTTTATTTGGAAGTCACGATCGGAACATTAATTTTGATAATTTCGATTTCACAACAATAACAATATCTATTTTCTTAGCTTTCTTTGGAATCTTGATGGTTTCGAGCATTTCATTTAACGAGTTAACCATTAGGCACATATTTAATTTGATGGTGGGTTTCTTTCTTTTCTTCTTCATATTCAGGTTTGAGATGAGTACATGGAGAAATATTGATTTATATCTTATTTTTTTATCGCTCTTTCTTTTGTTGATACTCTTAGTGCCAAATCTTGCACCAGAAATAAACGGAGCAAAGAGGTGGATAAGGTTCCTTGGTTTTAGTTTCCAGCCCGCTGAATTAGCCAAGTTATCATTATTGATTTATGTATCATCTTTTTGTATCAGGAAAAAAGAAGAATTCAAATCAAATTGGACAGGTTTTTGGAAGCCCATTTTCATAATGGTTTCACTTATTTCTTTAATTTTATTGCAACCAGATTTAGGTTCTTCAGCAATTATCTTTTTGGTCACCCTCACAATCATGTTTATCGCGGGTGCGCCTATTGTTCATTTTATTGCAATCTCCATGGTAGGTTTTTTTACATTTATTTTGATGATTTTTTTAGTTCCTTGGAGATTTCAAAGAATACTTACATTTATGAATCCATGGGAAAATGCCCAAGAAGGAGGATATCAACTGACAAGATCTTTTTCTGCTATTGGCAGAGGTGACTGGTTCGGCACTGGATATGGAGAAAGTTGGTTGAAATTAAACTTACTGCCAGACGCTCAAACTGACTTTGTTTTTTCAATTATTTTGGAGGAATTTGGTAGTTTTTTTGGATTAATTTTAATTTTTATTTTTCTAGTTTTAGTCATAAGATGTTTTATGATTGGACGTTTAGCAAGACAAATGAATCAAATGTTTAATTCATTTATTGCATATGGCATTGGTACTTTGATTGGGTTGCATGTTTTTATCAATATCGGCGTGTCCATCGGACTACTTCCTACAAAAGGGCTGACCTTGCCTTTTTTGAGCTACGGAGGTTCCAATTTATTTTTGACCTTTATTTTGATTTCACTGATTCAAAGAATATATTTTGAATTAAATGAATCAGATAGACATAAAGTGATATCAAGGAGGAAAAATTTCTAAAAAAATCTTCATAGTTGCTGGAGGAACAGGAGGTCATGTATTTCCTGCTGAGCAAATTGCGAGAGATTTATTAAAAAAAGATATCTCCATAATCTGGATTGGTACAGCCAGAGGACCTGAGAAAAATATATGTAAAAAGCTTGGCATCAAATTTATAGAATATGATTTGGTAGGTTTCAGAGGAAAGGGCTTGATTAAGAAATTTTCTTCAGTTCTAAAACTATTTCGCTCTGGATTGAAATTTTTTTTCAAATATAGAGTTTTCTCCAGTCAGAATGATCAAATGATTGTTTTTGGAGGATACACTTCATTGATCGCTTTATTTTTCCCTTTAAGAACAATCTATGCACAAGAGCAAAATTCAATACCTGGATCTGCAATAAGGATTCTTTCAAAGTTAAAATATCTTGATAAAGTATTTTTGGGCTTCGGCCAGGCTTCTAATTATTTCAAAAAAACCAAAGTCAATTTTCTTGTTGATAGTGGCAATCCTATTCGAGATGAACTTTTAGGTTTAAAACAAAAAAATATTGATCAGTTCAACAACCTTCTAATAATTGGAGGCAGCCAAGGTTCAGAGTTTTTAAATCATCTGGTTCCAAAAGTTCTTGGAGGAATTAATAGGAGCAGCTTGAAAATCCGTCATCAGTGTGGATTAAAACATAGAGAAATCACTCAAGAAGCTTATAAGAAAAATAATATAAATAACCAGTTCACAATAAGCGAATTTATAGATGATATGAGAGAAGCATATGAATGGAGCGATGTTGTCATTTGCAGGGGGGGCGCGCTGACAGTATCAGAATTGATCAAGGTTAGAAGATCAGCATTTATAATTCCAATTCCAAATTCAATTGATAATCACCAAATTTTAAATGCAAAATTTTTTGAAGAAAGAGGATTTGGAAAGGTTTTTCAACAAGATTCTGATATTAATAACTTGATATCAAATCTCAGAGAATCAATTTTAGATAATACTTCTGTAAAAAGTTATTATGAGCAACTAAATAAGAATTCATTCACTAACTCCTCGAAAATTATCATTGATAATTTAAATATCTAATGTCCAGCATAAAAAATATTCATCTAATTGGTATCGGTGGAGCAGGTATGAGCGGAATTGCAGAAATTCTTCATAATCAAGACTATTCTGTCTCAGGGAGTGATCTAGAGGATACAAATGTTACAAAAAGACTAAAAAATCTAGGAATTAAAATTTTTAAAGGCCACAAAGAAAAAAATGTCTTAAAAAAAGATCTTGTAGTGATTTCATCGGCAATATCAAAAAAAAATGTTGAGCTTAAAAAAGCAATTTCTATAGGCATACCAGTTATTGCTAGAGCTGAGATGTTGGCTAATCTTATGATGCTTAAAAATAGCATAGCGGTTGCAGGAAGTCATGGAAAAACTACCGTAACCTGCATAATGGCTCATATTTTCACCGAGGCAGGCTTAGATCCCACTTACATCATTGGAGGCAAAGTAAAGTCTTTTGAATCTAATGCCAAACTAGGTCTTGGTGAGCATATCATTGCGGAAGCTGATGAGAGTGATGGATCTTTCTTAAATCTCAGACCTCTGAAAGCTTTAGTTACAAATATAGATAACGATCATTTAGGTACCTACGATAATGACTTTAATAATCTAAAAAAGTCTTTTAAAAAATTTTGTCTTTCATTACCTTTTCAAGGCTACTTAATTGCCAATGGAGATGATCAATCGGTTAAAAAAATTATAAAAAACATACCGAGGAATTCATTTTCCTTCGGAAAGGATAAAAGTAACGACTATCAAATCAAGGATATAGAACAAAACATCAGAGGAACAAGTTTTAAGCTGAAAGATAATTTCGTTAAAAAAGATTATAGCTTCTCCATGTCAATGCACGGCGAACATAATGTTATGAATGCAACTTCTGCGATTATTGCAGCTATTCAGGAAGATATTGATGTCTCCATTATAAAAAAATCGCTCAAATCTTGCTCCTCAATAGAAAGACGTTTTGAAATTATTTCTGATGATATCTTTTCAAAAAAGATTACTCTTGTTGACGATTATGGACATCATCCAAAAGAGATCAAATATTCTCATGACACAGCATCAGAAATATGGAAAAACAAAAAAAAGATTGTTGTTTTTCAACCGCATAGATACACACGAACCAAGGACCTTTTTGATGAATTTATAAAAACTCTTTTAAATATAGAAAACCTTCTTTTGCTTGATATTTATCCCGCAAGCGAGAAGAAAATTAAAGGTTATGAAGGCAAAGATCTATTTAAAGCTCTAAAAAAGAATGGCTCAAACGTAGTATTTTGTCAAAATCATACTGAGGTAATTGAAAAACTTGAAAATATGACCGCTGGAAATGAAGTGATCATAACTCAGGGAGCAGGGACGACCTCAGAGCTTGCAAGAAAGATATCAAATCAATGATAAAAAAAAATATAGCAGTACTATGCGGAGGTTGGTCAGAGGAAAGGCTCATTTCATTAAAGAGCGGAGATTCTGTATACAAATGTCTGAAACAAAACGGTTATGAAGTTTCAAAAATTGATGTCAAAACGGCAAATGAGGCATTCAATAAGGAGCTATATTCTGAGTTCGATCTTGTTTTTATTTTGCTTCACGGCAGAGGAGGTGAAGATGGAGAGATTCAAAAGTTCTTTGAGGAAAATGATATTGTATTTACTGGATCAAATTCTCAGTCTTCCAGAATTACAATGAATAAAATAAAGACCAAAGAAATTTGGAAGAAAAACAATATTAAAACACCTGAATATTTTATCTATGAGGAAAACTTTCTAATAGATAATTTATCCTCATACGAAAAGTGGGTAATAAAGCCAAATTTAGAGGGATCTTCTAACGGTATTTCCTTTTATAACAATTTTGAAGGGAAAGAGGATTTTCAAAAAAAAATTAATCTAGCTAAAAAATATGGTGATTCAGTATTAATAGAAAGGTTTATAGATGGTAAAGAAATAACGGTACCGATAATTAACAAAAGATGCCTTAGGCCCATTCATATTATTCCAGAAGGAGAGTTTTATGATTTTGATGCCAAGTATGTTTCCAATAAGACAAAATATTTAGATTACGCTTTAGAATCAGAAAGATTGGATACTTTGAATAATCTCGTAATTAATGCATATGAACTTGTTGGTGCCGAAAATTGGGGCCGTATTGATATTATTGATGATGGCATAGATTATTTCCTAATAGAACTTAACTCTGTTCCTGGCATGACAGAAACTAGTTTAGTTCCAAAATCATCTCATCTCTCTGGCTTCAGCTATCTTGAATTACTGGAGAGCATTATGGATCACGCTCTTGCCAAAAAAGCTTAATTTCTCTAGAATCGCAACCTTTCTTGCTGAGATATAAAAATTTTAGCTATAAACCATAAGAAAATATGAATCATTACGAAATTGTTTTTTTAGTTCACCCTGATCAAAAATCAGACTCCGAGGCAATACTTAATAAGTATTGCGATCAAATTAAATCTTCCAATGGAACTATAGATAGATCTGAGAATATCGGTTCTAGAAAGTTAGCTTATCCTATTCAAGATTGTTACAAAGCAAATTACTTTTGTATAAATGTTACCTGTGATTCTCATCAAATTGATATCCTCAAAGAATCTTTCAAATATAACGATGCAATTCTAAGACATCTGATTGTAAAAAAAGATGAGATTGAAACGGAACCTTCTTCACTCTTAAAACAAACTCAAGAAGACGGGGAAACTCAACTTGAGGAATATGAAGCCTCTATTAAAAATGACAATACTCCTAAAGAGGCAACTAAAAATATAGACGAATCCACTTCTGACAAAGAAGCTGATGTGAAAGAAGAAGCCGATCAATCAGAAGATACTTCAGACGAAACAGACAATTCTGAAAAAAATAATGATGGCGATGAAACAAAATTAGAAATAGAAAACGAATTAAAAGAAGATAAAGGCACATCATGAGAAGGAAAAAAGATACGAGAAAGAAAAATACTGGTCTAGAGCCCTTAATTAAACAATCGAGAAAATGCAGATTTACTGCTGCCGGTATCAAGCAGATTGATTATAAAGATGTAAACCTTTTAAAAGACTTCATAAATGAAACTGGGAAAATTCTTCCTGCAAGACTTACAGGAACATCTGCAAAGTATCAAAGGCAATTAGAAACTGCTATCAAGAGAGCAAGACAGCTTGCTCTTCTTCCTTACACAGATAGTCATTATTCTTAAGAAATGAAAGTAATTTTATTAGAGAGAATTACCGGCCTTGGAGCTCCAGGTGATCTTGTTACAGTTAAATCTGGATATGGTAGAAATTTTCTTTTACCTGGCAAAAAAGCCATTCCAGCTAATAAAGAAAACATGGAGAAATATGAGGCAGAGAAAGCTCAAATTCTAGCTGCCGAAGAATCAAAGAAAGCGTCTGCGCAATCTGTTTATGAGCAACTGAATGGTCAGAGTTTTGAAATTGTATCTGCTGTTACTGAAGAAAATACACTTTATGGTTCTGTTGGTACTAATGAAATTATTGAGAAAATTACAACTGCTGGTTTTGAGCTAGATAAACAAGCTATCAGACTTCCTGAAGGACCAATTAAAGACCTTGGTGATTTTGAGATAGATATAGAATTGCATCCTGAAGTTATAGCCAAAATAAATATAAAAGTTTCTCCAGAAGAATAATTTTCATTGTTTTCTATTTATTCGAATGGGAGAATAGAAAACGTGAAGAACTTAGACAAAAATTCCTTACCTTCATCAATACAAGCAGAAAAAGCAGCTTTGGGCTGTCTCCTTTTGGAGCCTAATTTGTGGGATGATCTTACTACTCAAATTGAGGAAAAAGATTTTACTCAAACAGAAAATAAAATAATTTATAGAGCCATTAAAAAGCTTTCAGACCAAGGCACTCAATTAGACACGTTAACTCTCATAGAAGCTGTTTCTTCAGATGAAGAAATAAAAAAAAATTCAAATTTAAATTTTTCCTCTTACATTAAAGATTTGTTTGAAGAAACTCCTGGAACCTCAAACTTTTCTAATTATGTTGATATTGTTAAGCAGACGTCTAGTTTGAGAAAACTTATCGAAACTGCTGATGAAATTTCATCAACTGCGTTTTCTACAGATAGTTTCAGCAGTGATGATGCAATTACTAAAGCTGAAGATAAGATATTAAAATTAAGAGATTCAATTGAAAGAAAAAGTGGACCGCAAATAGCTAAAGATCTTGTTGGCCCAGTTTATGAGAACATCGATATAAATTTAAAGTCATCGGGACCCCTGGTCGGTCATAGCACCGGCTTTAAATATATCGATAACCTGACTATGGGGCTTCAGAAAGGAGACTTATTTATTATTGCAGGGAGACCAGGGATGGGGAAGACTGCTTTTGCAATGAGCATAGCTTGTAATTTATTAATGGATGAAGTTCCTGTTCTTCTTTTCAGCATGGAAATGTCATCGAGATCCATCATGTATAGGCTTTTTTCATCTTTTTCTAGAGTAGACTTCAAGAGACTCCAAGAGGCCAAAAACCTCTCAGAGCAAGATTTTAGGGATATTGATGATGCTTCAACTATACTCACTAAGTCAAAATTATTCATAGATGACACGCCCGGCCTAAGTCCATCTAATCTGATTTCGCGCGCAAGAAAAGTTAAAAGAGAGAATCCCGACTTAGGACTGATAATTATTGATTATCTTCAGCTTATGAATTCTGATAGAAACTCTGAGAATAGAGTTACTGAAATGAGCGAGATATCTAGATCAGTAAAATCTTTAGCAAGAGATTTAGATATTACTGTAATCGCACTATCACAACTTAACCGTGCTGTTGAAAATAGAAATAACAAAAGACCTCTTATGTCAGATTTAAGAGAGTCCGGTGCTTTAGAGCAGGATGCTGACTTAGTAGCTTTTGTGTATAGAGATGAATACTATAATGAGACTCCAGAAAATAAAGGTTTAGCTGAAGTGAATATCGCTAAACATAGAAATGGGAAAACTGGAAAAGTGAAACTTCATTTTGCATCCAACATAATAAAGTTTGAAAACTTAGCTGATAACGATCCAGCAATGTCAATGCCAACGAATTATGAGGATTGAGATTTGCCTAGGCCTACAACTGCAATAATAGATCTTTCATCGATTGAGCATAACTTTAATGTTATAAAAAAACATTGTCCCAAATCTCAAATTTATTCGGTAGTTAAATCTAATGCTTATGGACATGGCGTAAAGAAAGTTGTTGGGGCACTAAAAAAGTCGGATGGATTTTGTGTGGCTACAATTGAAGAAGCTGATGAATTCAGAGAATTTTCAAAAAAACCCCTTTTATGCTTGCAAGGTTTTTATGATCAGCAAGATCTAAAACTAGCTCATTCTCATAAACTAGAATTAGTTATCCATAATGAAGAACAAATTAGCCTTTTGGAAAAGCTAAAACTTTCTTTTCCTTCTTTATGGCTTAAATTTGATACAGGTATGAACAGGCTAGGTTTCATGCAAGATGAAATCGAAAATATGATGCATAGGCTGCAACCCTTTTCAAAAAAGATAGTCTTGATGACCCACCTTAAATCTTCATCTGGAAAAAAAATGTCCAGGAAGATAACTAATGAACAATTTAACTTATTTACAAAAACAACTTTAAATTTAAAACAGAAGCAGCGCAATTTCCTCACTAGCGTTTCAAATTCAGGTGGAATTCTAAATTTTGATAACTTATTTTCAGATATAGAAAGACCAGGATTGTCTTTGTACGGAAGTCATTTTAACAATAAATCTAAAAATTTTAGGTTAAAAAATGTGACAACGTTAGTTTCAAAAATTATTGCAATTAAAGATATCAAAAAAGGAGAAACAGTTGGTTATGACGGCTTATGGCAAGCAAAAAAAAATATCTCAATAGGAATCATACCAATAGGATATTCCGATGGTATCCCTTTGAATTATGGTAATAAGGGTTATGTTTTAATTAATAAAGCTAAAGCTAAAGTAATAGGAAGGGTAGCTATGGATCTTATGGCTGTTGAACTTCCTAATAAAAAAGTGAAACTAGGGGAGGATATAATCTTATGGGGAAAAGATCTTAAAGTAGACGAGTTGGCTTCTTTGACAGATAATATTCCTTACTCTTTTATGACTTCACTATCAAAAAGAGTTAAGCGAAAATATATTAAATAATTATGAAAATAAAATTATTAGAAGAAACTCCAAGGAAGGTTTTAGAATTTCCTTTAGATAACGATCTTAATTTAACAGAAAAAGAAGTTGAAGATGTTGCAGAAATTTTTAAGACTCCTCTGACTGGTTCATACAATTGGGATTACACCATACAAGATAATCGTATTAAAAGACTCTATGAGCTTGGAAAAGAGTTGAACTGGAATGTAGAGAAGGATATTGATTGGGATCAACCGTTACCAGAAAAAGAAGACAATCCGCCTGCTATTTTCTGGGATGAGTATGAGCCTTACCAAAAGCTTTCTACAGATGATAAATTCAAGTTTCTTCAACACAGGGCTTCCTGGTCTATTAGCCAGTTTCTTCATGGCGAACAAGGTGCACTGTTAGTGGCGTCACAATTAGTTTCATGTGCACCAACCTACAATGCAAAACTATATGCTGCTTCACAGACCTTTGATGAGGCTAGACATGTGGAAGCATTCAATAAATATATTCAAAAAAGAATTGGTTTATCTTATCCAATAGGACATGGCCTGAAATCTCTGCTTGATAAAATTCTTTCAGATCCTAGATGGGATTTAAAATTTATAGGCATGCAAATCATTATCGAAGGGCTAGCGCTAGCTGCGTTTAATGTTGCAAGACAAGGAACAAATGATCCAGTTTTCAAGGATATGCTTTATCTCATTACCAGAGATGAGGCCAGACATGTAACGTTTGGCGTGAATTACCTTGAAGAATTTGTGCAAACCCTTTCTGAAGAGGAGAAAGAAGATCGTGCTATGTTTGCTTACGAAGCAGCTGTGGTAATGCGTTCTAGACTTATGGCAGCCGACGTTTACTCCAATTTTGGATGGGATATTGATGAAACGGTTGCTTTCCAGAGCAAAGCAGATGTGAATGCAAACTTTCAGCATTTACTTTTCACTAGAGTAATGCCAAATCTTTCGAAGATTGGTCTCATTACGGATAAAGTCAGACCTTTATACGACGACCTGGGCGTCTTAGATTTAGAAAGTTGGCCCAACGATGGCGAAATTGATTGGGTTTCTCTTGAAAGACCTCTTGATGCTAACGAAGATAATTCAGAATCTGAAATCATAGCTATTTAACTCTAATAATCTCAAAATCAGATACTTGCGAAGTATCTGAATTCTTCTGATATACTGATAAACCATCTTGGTTAACAAATAAGATGGCTTCTAAACCTAAATTTCTCTTTGTAACTGGCGGTGTTGTTTCTTCCCTAGGCAAGGGAATATTATCCGCATCTTTGGGATCTTTACTTGAGAGCAAAAAAATTAAGGTAACTATCATGAAGCTTGATCCTTATATTAATTTGGATCCAGGCACAATGAGTCCTTTCCAGCATGGTGAAGTTTTTGTTACCGAAGATGGAGCAGAAACAGATCTTGACCTTGGCCACTATGAAAGATTTTTAGACGAGAAAATGTCACAGAATAATAATTTTACCGCTGGTCAGGTGTATGACAGTGTCTTAAAAAAAGAGAGAAAAGGTGAATTTTTAGGAGCAACAGTTCAAGTGATTCCTCACATCACTGATGAGATAAAAAAGAGAATTATGAAAGGTGCTAAGGGATATGATTTAGCAATTGTAGAAATTGGAGGAACCGTAGGAGACATAGAATCGCAACCTTTCTTGGAGGCTATAAGACAATTGAAAATAGAACTAGGAGATCAAAGAACTCTTTTTCTCCATCTTACCTTAGTACCATTTCTATCTACATCCGGAGAGACTAAAACCAAACCAACTCAACACTCAGTCAAAAATCTTCTTTCCTATGGTCTTCAGCCTGACATCCTGATTTGTAGGTCAGAGAAAGAACTTCAAAGCTCCGACAAAAGAAAGATTGCCTTGTTTACAAATGTTGGCTTGGACTCAGTTTTCTCACTTCCAGACCTTCCTTCAATTTATGCCATTCCAGTCTTTTTATCCAAAGAAAAGCTTGATGAAGTTGTTACGAGAAAAATGGGTATTAAATCTAAAAAAGCAGACTTAAGTGATTGGAGGAAAGTTAATAGACTAGAAAAAGCATCAAACAAAAAAATTACAGTTTCAATGGTTGGTAAATATACTGAGCTAGCAGATGCATATATGTCATTAAATGAAGCGTTAAGGCATGGAGGCCTTCAAAATAAGGTTGACGTAAAAATTAATTATATTGATTCAGAAAATTTGAAATCTAACAGTCAATTGAAGGGTTCAGATGCGATATTGATTCCTGGAGGATTTGGGCATAGAGGAATTAACGGAATGATAATGGCTACGAAATATGCGAGAGAGAAAAAGATCCCTTTTTTTGGAATTTGTCTTGGAATGCAAGTTGCAGTAATAGAGTTTGCAAGAAATGTGCTGAATCTAAAGGCTAACAGTACAGAATTTGATAAAAAAACAATCCATCCTGTCATTGCTCTTATGCATGAGTGGAAAGATCCTGAAGGATCAATTCAAAAGAGAAACGCAAGTTCTGATATGGGAGGCACGATGCGACTAGGTGCACAAAAGTGCATACTTAGTAACAAAAGTAAGTTAAAAAAAATGTATAAAAAAAGTGAAATTTTTGAAAGACATCGTCACAGATTTGAATTCAATGGTAATTATGAAAATGCAATGATTGAAAAGGGTATGAAGATAGTTGGAAGATCTAGAGATAAGAAACTTGTTGAGGCTATTGAACTAGATGGTCATCCATGGTTTTTAGGCTGTCAATTTCATCCAGAGTTAACTTCAAATCCCAAAGAAGGGCATCCTATCTTTAATGATTTTATAAAAGCTGCATCCAAGAAATAAAATGGTACGAATTACTGAGGTTCAATTAAATAATCGAAAAATATCCAACATGGATCCTGCCATCGTTATAGCTGGGATGAACGTAATTGAGTCAGAGGAGCTTTGTATCTCTGTCGCAGGAGAGCTCAAAAATATTTGCGAAAGAAATAATGTCGATTTCATTTTCAAGGCTTCTTATGACAAAGCTAACCGATCTTCAATAGATTCCTTTCGAGGGCCAGGAATTGATCAAGGCTTAAAAATTTTAAAAACAGTAAAGGATGAATTTAATGTTCCTATAATTTCTGACATTCATGAGCCTTCACAAGCGGAAACAGCAGCAGAAGTTCTCGATGTTATTCAAGTCCCGGCTTTTTTGTCCAGACAAACTGACTTAATTAAGGCTGCATGTGAAACAGAAAAGGTGATAAACGTAAAAAAAGCTCAATTCCTATCGCCTGCGCAAATGATGAACATTATTGAAAAATGTAATCATTTTGGTAATGAAAATATTTTACTATGCGAACGAGGAAGTATTTTTGGTTATGATAATTTGATTGTAGATTTTTTAGGGATAGATGAGATTAAAAAAATTGCCCCAACCATTTTAGATATCACCCATTCGCTTCAGCTTCCTGGGGGCAAAGGAAAATCTGCGGATGGGAGGTCCTCCCAAGCAAAAGTTTTGGGAACTGCAGCTGCAGCCATAGGCTTAGCAGGTTTTTTTATCGAGGTTCATCCAAGTCCCGAAAATGCTCTTTGCGATGGAGCTTCAGCCACGAGGTTATCTGAATTTGAAAGTTTACTTTTAGAGTTAAAAAAATTTGATGAACTATCAAAGTCCTGATGAAAATAGATCAATTAAAGTTTTATGAGGTTATAGATTCGAGAGGGAATCCTACAATAGCCTGCAAGATTTTTTCTGGTAAATTTTCATCTATAAGTATGGTTCCTTCTGGCGCATCAACTGGTTCAAAAGAAGCTCAAGAAATTAGAGATAACAATAAAAAAAGATTTCTTGGTAAAGGACTTAAAGAAGTAATAAAGAAAACTGAACATCAAATATTTGATGTAATTTCCCAAAAAAATTTATCGGATCAGCAAGAAATTGATAAAGGTCTCATTGAGCTCGATGGTAGTAAGAACAAATCAAATATTGGGGCAAATATGATTCTTGCTACATCTATGGCGGTTTCTAAGTTAGCTTCACAATCAGAAAATATGGAGTTATTCCAATACATTCATCAAATTGCAAAAGCATATGAAATTGATTGCGATTATTCATTACCTTTGCCGATGATGAACATTCTTAATGGCGGCGCTCATGCAAACAATCCTCTTGAGTTTCAAGAATTTATGATTCAACCAGCTGGATTTGAGAATTTTGATGAAAGCCTCAGAGCAGGAATAGAAATATTTCATAATCTTAAAAAAGAGTTGCAGGAAAATAATTTTTCAACTTCTGTAGGGGATGAGGGGGGCTTTGCTCCAGATATCTCTGATACTAAAAAGGCTTTAGATTTTATCTGTTCAGCAGTTGAAAAGTCAGGCTATAAAATGGGAGAAGAAATTTTTATTGCCATGGACTGTGCTGCGTCTGAGATATTTATTAATGGAGAATATCTTTTTGAAGGCAAAAATCATGATAATTCAGGCTTAATTCAAATTTATGAAGAACTTATCAAAAGGTATCCTATTAAATCAATAGAAGATCCTTTAGATGAAGATGATTGGGATGGATGGAAAGCTATTACTAAGCAAATAGGAGATGAAGTGTCTATTGTGGGTGATGATTTATTCGTTACCAATAAAAAAATATTGGAAAAGGGAATAAACAATGGCTCAGCTAATTCAATTCTAATTAAAGTGAATCAGATCGGAACAGTGAGCGAAACCTTAGAGACAATTAGCTTGGCAAATCAAAATAATATTAATACTGTTATATCTCACAGGTCCGGAGAAACAGAAGATACATTTATTTCAGATTTAGCGGTTGGAATAGGGGCAGGGCAAATAAAAACAGGGGCACCTTCCAGATCTGATAGAACTGCAAAATACAACAGACTTTTAATGATTAGCAGCGATAATAATTTTTCTTTTGAAGGAATGAATGGGATCAAACAATGATTGATACATCAAAAAAATTATTGTTGTTGAGCTTTTTTATTTTTTTCTCAATTTTGACTTTCAATAATTTTTACAAAATAACGCTAGGAAGTTATTCTTCTTCTAATATTGAAAAAGTAAAAAGCGAAATTTCTCTCCTGAAGAGTTCAATAGAGATTCTAGAATTAGAGAATAGTATCCTTGAAGTTGAAATAGCATCTTTTTCAGATGAAGATGAAGCAATTATTGGCTTAGCTAGATCTGAAAGGGGTTTAATAAAAAAGGGAGAGCAATTAGTAGAATTTAAATAATAATGGAAGAATACTTAGCATTAATACCTGCCGCAGGAATGGGCAGCAGAGCGCAACAAAACATGGCGAAGCAGTTTCAAAAGATTGGAGCTAAATGTTTAATAGAATATTCTATAGAGCCATTTCTTAGAGATGAAAAATGCCAAAAAATTTGTGTAGTGCTTCAGGAAGAAGACGAAATTTGGGACAATCTTGCCATATCTAATAGTGAAAAAATAATCACTTGCGACGGGGGAACATCAAGAATGGAGTCTGTTCATCTTGGCTTAAAGTGCCTGCTTGAAACTGAGGACAAAAACGAACTTATTGCCATTCATGATGCTGCAAGACCTTGTTTAATTGAAGCAGAATTAAACCTATTACTCTCTAAAGCGGAAGAAGAAATAAAAAATGAAGGAGATGGTGCTTTTTTAGCTTATCAGCCAGTAGAGAGCGTAAATGTAGTTACGAACGGTACTGTTAAAGAATCATTGGAAAGAAACAAAATTTGGCTTTCATCAACTCCTCAAGTCTTCAGAATGATAGATGTTTATAGCTCTATTGAATCGGCAATAGCAGAAGAAAAGATTTTTTCTGATGAGGTATCATCAGTGAGTAATTATTTAAAAGGTCAAATTCACGCAGTTCCTTGTTCAAAATCAAATTTTAAAGTTACCAGGAAAGAAGATTTTGAAGTTGCAACAAAGATACTAAAAGAAATCGGTAGATTATGACATCTGATCTCAGGATCGGATTTGGTGTTGACTATCATCAAATCCAAAAAGGCAATTCTATGATCCTTGGAGGGGTTGATATTGATTGTGGTTATTCAATCATAGCCCACTCTGACGGCGATATTATTCTTCATTCAATCTGCGATGCCTTACTTGGAGCAGCCAGCATGGGAGATTTAGGAACGGTCTTCACAGAAGATGAGTCAACAGAGAATGTATCTAGCTCGGTCCTTTTAAATCAAGTTTTAAATCTAATCAGTAAAGGATCTTATCAAATTGTAAATTTGGATATTACCTATGTAGGTGAAGTTCCAAGAATTTCCAAATATAGAGAAAAAATTTTATCTAGCCTATCAAAGCTTATGAATTTAAATGAAGAGTTTTTGTCAATTAAATCAACTACTACCGATAAGTTAGGAGCAATTGGAAACAGAGAAGGAATAGCCTGTTACTGTTCAGCATTAATTCAAAAGAAATGAAAATTCTCCTAACAAATGATGATGGCTTTGAAGCACCTGGAATTGTGCAGTTGTACGAATCTTTAAAAGATAAATACGAAGTATTTTTTTTAGCACCAAAAGAAAATATGAGCGGAAAAGGATCGGCAATTACTGTTTGGGATCAGCCATCTTTTCAAAATCATGGGAATGGAATTCACAGTTTAAATGGCACTCCAGTAGATTGCGTGAAATACGCCATAAATTTCTATTGTCCATTTACTCCTGATTTGGTTGTCTCAGGAATAAACCCAGGGCCAAATCTTGGAACAGATATCTTACTTTCAGGGACTGTTGGAGCAGCCCTTGAAGGCAGAAATTTAAAATATCCTTCTATAGCTTTATCTGCTAATTCGTTTGAACTTAATGACTACAGTCATCAAGTAAAAATATCAGAGGAAATCATTGGAAAAGTTGATCAGTTAGAATTTAATTCACAATGCATCCTTAATGTAAACATTCCAAATTACTCAGATAACAATAACCCTAAGGTGGAATTTACTGTTCCATCTCTTGAAATAGATGAAAATAATATTTCAGAGGACAGGAAAAGTTTGGAGAAAGGAAACATATCTATTTCAGCGCTTACGCCAATTCTTTACTCTCATGATAACAATGATATTGCTCGCTCTTGGACTAAAAAACTGAACAATTGATAACCAATAAAATAGAAAAATTAGTCAAAGTCCTTTCCGAGAAAGGTATATCCGATGTTCGAGTATTACAAGCAATGTTGGAAATCCCGCGACATGAGTTTCTTGACGGTGTTTTTGATGCACAAGCATATGAAGATATGTCACTACCTATTGGACACAAGCAAACTATCTCTCAACCATTTATTGTCGCAAGAATGACAGAATTACTTATATCAGAGACTGCTTTTGTAGATAGACCACTTGGAGAGGTATTAGAAATAGGTGCAGGTTGTGGATATCAGACAGCCGTCTTATCTAAAATTTGTCGAAAGGTTTTTGCTATAGAAAGAATAGAACAGTTATGCGCTGTTGCAAAAAAGAATTTAAAAAAACTTAATATCAATAACTTTGAAATTAAATATGGCGATGGATATGAAGGTTGGAAAATTGAAAAAAAATTTGACGGAATTCTTTGTGCTGCAGCTGCTCCTTTAGTTCCAAAAAAATTAAAGCAACAACTAAACATAGGAGCAAAGCTAGTATGCCCAGTAGGGGATCAAGAAAATCAAAAATTAATGACTGTAAAAAGAATCTCTAAAGAAGGGTTTGAAGAAGAATTGGTTGAGAATGTTTTGTTTGTTCCGATGTTAGAAGGAGTGGATTAAATCCACCCCTTCATCCCCTTATAAAAATCTATTAAATGAACTTTGAGCAACTTCCTTTTTCAAAATAAGCTGCAAGTTTTAAATTATCTAAATCTTGAATAAATTCTTTTTGAATATCACAACTTCTTAGGTCTTTAATGGAGTTGTATTTAGAAAATTGAAGATAATCTGCATAAATACCCACTAAGGTTAATGACTTAATTTCTTTAGGAAGTGTTTTATCTATAAAAATAGTACTAGGCTGATCTGCCCTAAAGCATGCAGCCATTTTTCCTTCACACATTATTCTCAATTTTCTTTGATCAAGTTCCTCTACCTTAGGAGCATCAACAGATGAAATATTTGATAATTTTTGAGTATTTTCAAATAGATTGAGGTGATCGTTAGAGGATACAAGCCCTGCAACGAACATCAACAATAATAATATTTTTCCCATAATGTCTCTTATTAGTGACTATATTATGGCAATTGTGTGACAAAAACTATAAAAACTTAAATATTTTTAATAATTTTTTACTATAACTAATCTAATTCTAAATAACTTATTTTATCTTCTCTTTTTTCCCAATCTTTGTAATCTGGCATAGGATCTTTAGCTTCGGTGATATTGGGCCAGATTTTTGAATATTTTTCGTTAATTTCAATAAAATCTAATTGATCTGCAGGAACTTCGTCCTCAGCAAAAATAGCATCAACAGGACATTCTGGTTCACATAACCCACAATCGATGCATTCCTCTGGATCTATAACAAGAATGTTTTTGCCTTCATAAAAACAATCGACAGGGCAAACCTGCACACAAGTTGTATGCTTACAATTTATACAGTCTTTCCCGACAACGAAAGTCATAAATCATTATAATTTGTTTCATGGATGACAACCTAGGTAAAAATGCTACTGAACTTGGAAAAATTCTATTAAAGAATCAATTATTTATATCATTTGCAGAGTCATGTACAGGAGGCCTACTGGGCTCAAGTTTGATATCAGTTCCTGGAAGCTCAAAGTGGGTAAGCCAAGGATTTGTTACCTATTCAAATATCGCAAAAATTAAATTTCTCGGAGTGAATAAACAAACACTTAAGGAATTTGGAGCCGTTGATACGAAGGTCACAGATGAAATGGTAAAGGGGGTTCTAAAATATGACCTTGCTGATATTGCAATAGCCATAAGTGGAGTTGCAGGCCCAACAGGTGGATCTAAGTCTAAGCCTGTAGGGACCGTTTGTATCAGCATCGGGAATAATGATGAAATTTTATCTAAACAACACTTCTTTGAAGGAGATAGAAATCAAGTAAGAGCTCAGTCTGCAGAAACAGCAATAAAAGATACAATTAATTTTTTAAAAAATATTGATTAATTCTTCAAAGTATTATTAAATACTGTATAAATATACAGGTGTAATCATGGCTAAATCTTCAAAGGAATCTCAAACAAAAGATAAAGAAAAATCTCTACAGTCCGCTCTTAGTCAAATTGAGACTCAATTTGGCCCTGGAACAATAATGAGGATGGGAGACAGAGAGGTTCAGAATATACCTTCTATTTCAACTGGTTCATTAGGTCTTGATGTTGCTCTCGGAATTGGCGGTCTACCAAAAGGAAGAGTGGTTGAAATTTTTGGGCCTGAATCTTCTGGGAAAACAACTTTAACCCTTCAAATTATCGCTGAGTGTCAAAAAGCAGGTGGAACCGCAGCATTCATTGATGCAGAACATGCACTGGACCCATCTTATGCCGAAAAAATTGGAGTAAATGTTGATGATTTACTTTTATCTCAGCCTGATACAGGAGAGCAAGCTCTTGAAGTAGCAGATATTATGGTTAAGTCAGAAAGTGTTGATGTGCTAGTAATTGATTCTGTTGCTGCCCTTGTTCCAAGAGCTGAAATCGAAGGGGATATGGGCGATCATCATGTCGGTCTGCAAGCTAGATTAATGTCTCAGGCATTGAGAAAAATAACTGGAAGCATACAAAAATCAAATACTTTGGTTATTTTTATCAATCAAATCAGAATGAAAATCGGAGTTATGTTTGGTAACCCAGAAACAACAACTGGAGGAAATGCGCTTAAGTTTTACTCCTCTGTGAGACTGGATATTCGAAGAATCGGAACTGTTAAGGATGGAGATGAAGTAACCGGAAATGAAACACGAGTAAAAGTAGTAAAAAATAAAGTTTCACCTCCATTTAAGCAAGCTGAATTCCAAATAATTTATAACAAAGGGATCAATAGAACAGGCGAACTTGTCGATATGGCTGCCGACAAGAAAATAATTGAAAAAGCCGGAGCTTGGTATTCCTACGAAGGAGAAAAAATTGGCCAAGGTAAGTCAAACGCCTGTGAATTTTTAGATGCCAATCAAAAAATATCTCAAGAAATAGAAAAAAAACTATTCGATGCCATTAAGGCTTCAGCTTAGATAAAATATTTTGTTTATTTTCTTTGAGCGAAGTTCCCTCAGATCTAATCTTTAGCTCGAGAAGGTTTTCTTTTTGGTTTTTTTCACTAACAATTAATTGGAATGGAATGCCGGTAAGGTCTGCATCCTTGAATTTCTTTCCTGGTGATTCATTTCTATCATCTATTATCGAATCCATTCCGATTTTGGTTAGGTCGTCTTGAAGAGATTCAGCTTCACTGAGATGATTTTTATCATCACCAATGATAATTATTATTGCTTCAAATGGTGCAATTGATCTTGGAAAGATAATTCCATCCTCATCATAATTTTGTTCTATCGAAGCAGCAATAATTCTTGATATGCCAATTCCATAACAACCCATTAAAGGATTTATATTTCCTTCACTAGTCTGAATAGAAAGAGATAATGATTTGCTGTATTTATCACCCAGTTGAAATATATGACCAACTTCAATTCCTTTTTTAATTGAATATTTTTTCCCATCTTTTCTATGAAGTTGATCAATTATTTCTTGATCAGATTTATCTTCAAATAACTCGAGATTACTTGCAAATAATTCATCTTCACTAAAAATTATTTTATCTTCTCCTGAGTCCGCTAATACATGAAATTCTTCTGATGCAGATCCACCAATTGCTCCAGAATCAGCTGAAACTATTCTGTAATCAAACCCTATTGCATTGAATATTTTTTGATATGCATCTCTCATCAAACCGTAACTTTCTTTCATGCCTTTCTCATCAATATCAAATGAATAGGCATCTTTCATAAGAAACTCACGTGAACGCATTACTCCAAATCTTGGTCTAATTTCATCTCTAAACTTTGTTTGAATCTGATAATAGTTAGCAGGAAGATCTTTAGGGCTGTTCAAGGTTTTTCTAGCAATATCTGTAATTATTTCTTCATGGGTTGGCCCCAATACAAAACTTCTATCATTTCTGTCTACAAATCTCAGTAATTCTGGACCATATTCCGACAATCTCTTGGATTCCTCCCATAAATCAGAGGGTTGAACCATAGGCATTAGTATTTCTTGTGCTCCTGCTTCGTCCATATTTTTTCTGACTATGTTCTCGACCTTTTTTAGAGATCTTAATCCTAATGGTAACCAAGTATAGATACCTGATGCATTTAACTTAATCATTGAAGATCTGAGCATGAGTTTATGACTTATTAACTCAGCGTCAGATGGAGAGTCTTTTAACGTTTTATAGTGATATGAGCTGGTTTTCATTTAAAATAGTAACTATACCTTCTATAAATAAAAAAAATGCCAATTTATGAGTTTCAATGCACAAAGTGCAACAAAAAATTTGAAAAGATTTTGCCTATTTCTTCCAAAGAAGTTGTTTATTGTGACTGTTCAGAGAAATCAGAGGCGAAAAAAGTAATTTCAGCACCATCTTTCAGACTAAGCGGTAAAGGTTGGTATGAAACTGATTTTAAGACAGGTTCAAAGAAAAACCTTGTACAATCTGAGCCTAAGGAAAAGAAGGCTAAACCTGAAAAAAAAGAATCTACAAAAAAATCAAAAAAGGTCGATTAGTACATGAAATATTCTAGTTGCGGTCATGTAAATCTTGCCAACGTTGAAGAGTCAACACGACTTAGGGGTTGGATTGATAGCGTAAGAGATCATGGTGGTGTAATTTTTATAGATTTAAGAGATGAAACAGGCATAACCCAGGTAGTTGTAGAGCCTGAAAATAAAGAGTTCTTCTCTATGGCTGAAAGATGTAGGTCAGAATTTGTGCTATCAGTGGATGGAAAAATTAGAAGAAGACCTGATGGAACTATTAATAAACAAATACCTACAGGAGAAGTTGAATTACTAGTTTCTTCATTTGAAATTTTATCAGAATCAGATCCTCTGCCATTTCAGCTTGATGACTATTCTTCAGCAGGAGAGGAGGTAAGATTAAAATATAGATTTTTAGATCTTAGACGATCTGAAATGCAAAATAACATTAGAGCAAGATCAAAAGTTTCATCTTCGATAAGAGAGTTTATGGACAAAGAAGGATTTCTAGATATTGAAACTCCAATGATGACTAAAGCAACTCCAGAAGGAGCCAGAGACTTTCTTGTTCCAAGTAGAATTTCACGCGGCAGCTTTTACGCCTTGCCACAGTCACCTCAATTATTTAAGCAACTTTTAATGGCTTCTGGATTTGAGAAGTATTATCAAATTGTACGATGCTTTAGGGACGAAGATACACGGGCAGATAGACAGCCTGAATTCACTCAGCTCGATATAGAAAAGGCATTTACCGATGAAGATGAGATCATCAATCTATCCGAAAAATTAATTAAGTTCGTTTTTAAGAAGTTACTCGACATAAAGCTGCCTAAATTTCCAAAAATGACTTACTCAGAGGCCATAGAAAGGTTTGGGAGCGATAAACCTGATCTAAGGATCAACTTAGAATTAAAAGAAGTAAAGGAAATCTTTTTAGAATCTGATTTCAAGGTCTTTTCTGGTCCTGCTAATGATCTAAATAGTCGAGTTGTGGCTTTAAAAATTTCTTCAGAACTTACAAGAAGTAAAATTGATTCTTATACAGAATTTGTTGCAAAGTTTGGAGCAAAAGGTTTGGCTTATATCAAGGTAAATGATTTATCAAAAGGGAATGATGGATTGCAGTCGCCAATTTTAAAATTTTTATCTCAAAAAGAAATTGATTCTTTATTCAAATTTCTAGACGTAAAAGATGGAGATACTGTTTTCTTTGGAGCTGGGCATAAAAAAATTGTTTCTGATTCGATGGGAGCACTAAGAAACAAAATAGCTGAAGATTTTGATTTAATAGAAGAGTCTTGGAAACCGGTTTGGATAACAAATTGGCCTCTATTTGAAGAATCCATTGGAGGAGATCTTTCTCCTGCTCATCACCCCTTTACCAGCTTCAAGGGCTCAATAGAACACCTCGAGGCCGACCCTGGAGCAGTAGAAGCCAATGCATATGACCTTGTTATAAATGGGACTGAAGTTGGAGGTGGATCGATAAGAATTCATAAATCTTCTGAGCAGGCAAAAGTTCTGGAAGTGTTGGGTATTTCTGAAAACGAGGCACAAAATAAGTTTGGTTTTTTTCTTGATGCACTGAATTATGGATTTCCTCCCCATGGCGGTATAGCTTTTGGTTTAGATCGCCTAGTCATGCTCATGATGGGAGCAGATTCGATTAGATCAGTGATTCCCTTTCCTAAAACGCAGTCAGCTTTATGTTTATTGACGGATGCCCCTGCTAGAGTGGATTCTGAACAGCTTAAAGAGCTAGGTATTTCATTAACCGATCCTGACGGAGATTAAGATGGCTGGTCATTCCAAGTGGGCAAATATTAAGCACAGAAAAGGTCGCCAAGATGAGAAAAAACAAAAAATCTTCTCCAAATTTATTAGAGAACTGACAGTTGCATCAAGGCTAGGAGGCCCAATTGCAGCAGATAATCCCAGACTTAGATTAGCCTTAGATAAAGCTTTAGGAGCCAACATGCCTAAGGATACTATTGATAGAGCGATTGCAAGGGGAGCTGGAAATTCAGAAGCTGATAATCTGGAAGAAATAAAATATGAAGGCTATGGCCCTAATGGTGTAGCGATATTAATTGATGCTATGACGGATAACAGGAATAGAACCGTTGCAGAGGTAAGACATGCTTTTACAAAAGCTGGCGGAAGCCTTGGAACGGATGGTTCGGTTGCCTATCAATTTGAATCTAAGGGAATAATCTCCATTTCAGGTTTATCAGAAGATGACACTCTCGAGCTCGTCATTGACTATGATATAGAGGAAATTGAATCGCAAGGCGAGATTGTTACGGTAATTTGCAAACCTGATAATTTTTTAAATATAAAAGAAATTTTGGAGCAATCTAATGCAGGGATTGAAAATGCTGAGATTACTATGCTTCCATCTAATTCAGTAGAGTTAGGAGATGAAGATTCAGAAAAAGTCATCAGGCTAATTGATACTCTTGAGGACTTAGACGATGTTCAAAATGTTTATACAAATGCTGAACTAAGTGAGGCATCAGTAACATAGATGACTAATTCAAGAAACAAAGGTGCTTCTTTTGAAAGAGAAATTGCTAATGAATTAACTGCAAGACTTGAATTAAAGCATCAACTTAAGAGAATCCTTGAACAAACTAGGGAAAAACATCTACCTGATTTAATTCTCGGAAGATGGTACCTGGAATGCAAAAGGTATGGTTCTGGCAATGAGCCAATGGATTCTTGGTGGGAACAAGTAGTATCAGCATCAGGGAAGGATAAAATTCCTGCTCTAATTTATAAATTTGATAGAAGGCCAATAAAGGTGAGAGTACCATTGTCAGTTTTAAATGAAAATTTCAGTTTCAACGAAAACGTAACTTGTGATCTTTCATTTGAGGACTTTATTACACTGATAAAAACTGAATTTTCTGAAGATTTAGAAAATCACAACAACAAACTGAAAGACTTTCAGTATTAGTTAAATGCACAAGTTACCTCTTCGAATATATTATGAAGATACAGACGCACAAGGAATTGTTTATCATTCCAAATATCTAAATTTTTTTGAAAGAGCGCGCGCGGAATGTTTGAGAGAAATTGGCTATCGACAAGAAGAATTATTAAAAGAAGATGTTGCGTTTGTAGTAAAGAAACAAGAAATTGAGTATTTTTCTCCAGCAAAGCTCGACGATGAGATTGTAATAAAAACAATTTTATCCTCTTCAAAAAATGTTTCTTTTACATTCACCCAATCGGCAAATCTTAAAAATGATGAGAAGCAAGTTCTTTGTAAAGGACAGGTTTACTGTGGCTGTATTTCTCTAAAAAGAAATGCTCCTGCTAAAATTCCAGAGGAATTAAGAGTTAAAATGAAATCTTTGGTGCAAAACAATGACTGATTATTTTTCAATTTATTCCTTAATTCTAAATGCAAGCATAGTTGTTCAATTAGTAATAGGAATTCTTCTGCTGGCTTCAATTGGCTCTTGGGTGATAATAGTAGAAAAATGGATAGTCACAAATAATGCTTTAAAAGAATTTTTTCTCTTTGAACAATTTTTTTGGTCAGGAGAATCATTGAATGACATTTACGATGACCTAAAAGCAAAAGAAGATCTCCTTGGAATAGAATCAATTTTTTATGAGATTTATGAAGACTCAATAGCTCAAGATAGTCAGGAGCTGCAGAAGGATGACTTAACTGCTAGATTTAAACGTGTTTCAAAAGTTTCTTTGATGCGCCAAGAGGATCTTTTAGAATCAAGAATTTCATTCCTATCAACTGTCGCCTCGGCAAGCCCTTATATTGGCTTATTTGGAACTGTTTGGGGAATAATGAACTCATTTAGAGGATTGGCTCAAACATCGCAAGCAACTCTTTCTGTAGTTGCGCCGGGAATATCAGAAGCCTTAATTGCCACAGCACTAGGTTTGTTTGCTGCTATTCCAGCTTTAATCGCCTACAACTTTTATGTGAAAAGAATCAATACTATCTTAAATCGATACGAGAGTTTCATTGAAGAATTCCAAAATCTTTTGGCAAGGTAAATGAGAAAATCAGACAGAAGTCAAATTAATGAAATAAATGTGGTTCCTTATGTTGATGTGATGCTCGTTTTGCTCGTAGTTTTTATGGTAACTGCACCTCTGTTAGTTCAAGGAATAAAAATTGATTTACCTGAAACAACTGCATCTGTGCTTGAGGAGAGTGAATTAGAAGAACTTACTTTAACAATCGATAATAAAGGGCAGTTTTTTATAGAATTTGAATCCTATAAAAATGAATCATTTTCCATTGATACTTTAAAACCTGTATTGGAAGACATATTCAAGATTAATAACAATTTGAATGTTTATATTAGGGGAGATAAAGATGTCGAATATGACAACGTCCTAAAACTTTTAGCAGTTATTCAGAATCTTGATCCAATATCAATCAATTTAATTTCTGATCCCATTAAAAATGATTAATTTAATAGCGGGTTTTTTTTGCTCTTTCTTTTTGCATGCATTTTTATTCAGCTTCTTTTTCAACATTAATTTCAATGATTATTCAGAAGAAAAGATCATTCAGCTACCGGTTAGTCTAATCTTTGAAGAAAAAATAGAGCCTAAACCAAAAAAATCTTCATCTAAAAATATCAAAACCACTTCATCCTCTCTTTCAGAAGATGCCAAATCAAAAAATGATTTTGAGTCTGATGTAAATTCTTTTTTTTCTAATCTTGAAAGAGATAGAGATAGAGTTGAACAAATTTCTACTCAATCAGAAGTGTTAAAAATAGCAGCTAAAATTAGAGCAGAGTATGAATTTTTGTGGCAAAAACCTAAAAATCTGCCTGAAGATTTATTTGTTAAAGTTCTCATCTCAATTGCTCCATCTGGTGAAGTTGTTAACTATGAAATTTTGAATAAAAGCGGCAATGAGGTTTTCGATCGATCTATTAGGATTGCTCTTGATAGGATAAGCTCTTTTGACTTTATTAAAAATATTTCAAGAAATGATTTTGAGAAAAATTTTAGAGAATTTAACTTACAATTTTCTTCAAATTAATATGAGCCTTAAAGTATTTTTTGTTTCTATCTTTCTATTTTCGTTATCTATTTTTTCAAATATAACTATTGAAATCAGCAGGGGAACAGAAGAGCCTCCAAGGATTGCTATTGTTCCTTTTCTTTATGATGATCAATCAATATCTTATTTATTGACTAATCAAATATCAGATAATTTATCTTTGTTTGGAGAGTTTGAAATAATTGCTAACAGCGATCTGATAGCCTTTCCGTCATCTCCAGAAGATTTTTTTTATAACGATTGGAAAACTTTAGATATTGATTACGTCGTAGCAGGATTCATAAGCCTTGAGGAGGATACATCAAAATTCATTGTTAATTACTTTCTCTTTGATATAAGGCAAGGAAGAAATCTCCTCAATGGAACTGCAAGGTCATCAGCAGATTCTCTCGTGCTCTCATCGCACAAAATGAGTAATAGAATTTACAAGCAGATAACTGGAGTGGACGGAATTTTTACAACAAAACTTATGTATATTCTCAATCCTGAAAAGGATAAATATCAATTAAACATATGTGATATCAATGGCGATAATGAAATTACTTTGTTTGACTCACCTGAGCCAATAATGTCTCCAGATTGGTCTCCTGATGGGAAAAAAATAAGTTACGTATCATTTGAGAATGGTAATTCCGAAATTTTTATTCAAGATTTATCCTCAGGGAAAAGAGATTCACTAAGAAGGTATCCGGGAATCAACAGTGCTCCTGTTTGGTCTCCAAATGGAAATTATTTAGCCTTTGTTTCTTCCAGGAGTGGCAATCCTGATGTGTATTTATATGATTTAAAAACGGAAAAGATTTCTAGAATTACTGCGCATTACGGAATAGATACAGAACCTTCATTCTCTGCAAACGGCAGGAGACTTCTATTTACCTCTAATAGATCAGGAACTCCACAACTTTATGAAGTTAGCCTAATTACAAGAAAAATTTCAAGAATAACTTTTGATGGAAACTATAATGCCAGAGGAAGATATTTCCCAGATGGGAAGAATATTGTTTTTGTTCATAGATCAGATGAAAAGTTTCATATTTCAATAAAACGCCTCGGAAAAAGTGGTCTAAAGATGCTTACTGAGACTGCATTAGATGAATCTCCGAGCGTTTCTCCTAATAACAACTTCATTATTTATGCCACGAAAGATGCTGAAAACGGCTATTTAGCAGGAATTTCGCTCGATGGGCTGGCAAAGTTTAAAATACCTAGTAAAATTGGCGCTATTCGGGAACCTGTTTGGTCTCCTTTCTTGAACTAATTCAAGAATTTTGAGTCAAACATAAAAGAACGTATAACTAGATGAGGATAAAAATGGAACCAATAAGTATTTTTCTAATATCAATATTGGCATGTTTAGGTAGTGGTTGTGCTAATGATGTGGCTGACGATGTATCTGCATCTAGCTACGCTTCTGTTTCTGGTCAATCTGCTCAGATGGGACCTAAAATGGATGTAAATTTGCCTGATAAGGTTTATTTTGAGTTTGATAACTTTGACCTTGGTGATGATGCCACGGATACCTTGGAGCAATACATTAGATTTGCCAAAAGAGCAAAGGCAATCAGATTAGAAGGGCACTGCGACGAGAGAGGCACAAGAGAATATAACCTAGCATTGGGTGAAAAAAGAGCTCAATCCGTTAAAGAATTTTTAATAGTCAACGGTATCTCATCTTCTAAGATTGATGTCGTTTCATACGGTGAAGAAAGACCAGATAGGCTTGGTTCTTCTGAATCAGCATATAAAGCTAACAGGAGAGTTGAGATATCTCTTTACTAGGTTTAAGTGATTAAAAGATCTCTTTTACTTTTATTTTTTTTAATAACCTCTTCGACTTGGGCACAAGATTCTGAGTCGGAAAGGTTGTTATTAAATAAGATCAATTCCCTCGAAAAAGAAATTCAAACACTCTTGAATCAGCTTGAAGAAATTAACTATAAGTTAAATAGGATTGAAGACACGCAACAGCTCAGATATGTAGATTTGGATAAAAGAATCCATGAGTTAGAAGGTATTTTGTTAGTTCAAGAAGAAATAGAGGGAACAAATATAGATGAATTAGATCCTTTAGCAGGATTAATCGAAGAAGATGATGCTAGTAATGAATTTGAACTTTGGTCAGATTCTCTTCAACTAATAGAAGATGGAAGATTTGCTGAAGCATCAGAAAAACTAAGATACTTGATCCTTTCATTTCCTGAAGGAAATTTCATTGGAGATGCTTTATTTTGGTTAGGTGAAATATATTTTCTTCAAGAGAATTACATTGATTCCTCTGATTCCTTTAATGAACTAATTTCCACTTATGCAGAACATAGCAGGGTACCAGACGCAAATTTTAAATTAGGAATGATAAGTTTAAGATCCGAAGATTCTAATAAGGCAAAAGAATATTTTAATTACTTAATTAACAATCACCCTGACTCTGGAGCTGGTATACTCGCAGCCGAAGAATTGAAAAAGTTTCAATAATACGTGGGTCGTTAGCTCAGTTGGTAGAGCAGTTGGCTTTTAATCAATTGGTCATAGGTTCGAATCCTATACGACCCACCACTTTAATATGTCTATTTTAATGATTTCTTTTGGTGGAGCTTTAGGCGCTTCTTCAAGATATTTGATATCCTCATTTTTGAATAACTATTCAATTTTAAGCTTCTCCATTGGGACTCTGGTAGTGAACATCATAGGATGTTTTTTTATTGGTTTTTATATTTCAGAGACTTCAGAAGTGATTTCAGAAAATATAAAAAATTTCTTAATCATAGGATTTCTAGGATCATTTACAACATTTTCAGCTTTTACCAAAGAGTCTTTAGAGCTGTATCAAACATTTGGAATGACAAATTCTTTTTTGTACATTTTAGTAAATGTACTTTTGTGCTTGAGTGCAACTTACTTGGGCTATAAGATTTCTTAGATGTCGGAAGAAAAAACTATCTTTCAAAAGATAATAGATAAAGAAATACCATCCACAACTCATTATGAAGATGATTTATGTATTGTTATTGAGGATATAAATCCCAAGGCACCAATACATTTACTTGTTATTCCAAAAAAACCAATTCCAAAATTATCAGATGCTTCTGAGGAGGATGTATCAATTTTAGGACACTTGATGTTTATTGTCGGAGAGATGTCTAGAAAATTTGAAACAGAAGATTCATTTAACGTCGTAATAAATAATGGAGCCTCAGCCGGACAGACTGTTTTTCATCTTCACTTACATTTATTAGCTGGAAGAGATTTCTCCGATTTATTGCCAGCTTAATCAGCCCATTCGTTTTAAGGCTTCAGTAGTCTGATAAATTTCTTCCATTCTATTCCTGATACTTTCACTTACCTCGAAGAAGTTTGCAGCCAGCTTTGATGCCTCTCTAAGTTGCATGATTGCCGCTTCAAACCGCCCCGTTAAAAAGAAATACTCAGCTCTAGACCTATGCAATCCAATAAGGTTATTTGAGAAGCCTTGCACTTCTGCTAACTCATACCAAACAAAAGGGTCGGTAGGTCTTTTTTTTGAAATGTCATTTAAAATTTCTTCAGCTTCATCATATTTTTTATCTCTGAATAACGCTTTAGATAACAACAGGGAGATTGAATAATTATTGGGATGCAGGGAAATAAGATTTTTTCCTAAAGAAACACTCTCAAGGATATTTCCAGCTTTCATATGAGCTTCCATTAAGGATATTTGAAGATTGATATTGATAGGATCTAATTTTATGCATTCTCTTATTAACGAAAAGGCTTTTGAATAATCTTTATTATTTAG
>CACIUX010000011.1 GCA_902589965.1 uncultured SAR86 cluster bacterium | reverse complement strand
TTTGATGGGAATGAAATTATTTATTCAGGTGATCTACCAATGGTTGTCGGTAGAATCTCTCCTGGAGAGGAAGTCAAGGCTACTGTTTACAGAGACGGTAGAAAAAAATCTATCAGGGTGACTGTAGGAGAACTAGAAGAACCTGAAGAGGATAGTAACCCAATTGCTTCAGCACCAAAAAATAACAGACTTGGCATGGTGGTTGAAGATTTTGAAGACATAGCAGAGAGAAGAAAAACGGACGTTGAAAAGATAAAAGAAAATTTTGGCGTTAAAGAAGGCGTAGTGGTAAGCAGGGTAGTTTCTGGGCCTGCCTTTGATGCAGGGCTTAGAAGAGGAGATGTGATCACAAGAATCGGCATGACTAATGTTTCGTCCAAAACAGAATATGAAAATGCTCTTGAAGATTTGAATAATGAAAATGTTATCCCTTTAAGGTTTGTAAGAAACAAAAATGGTGCATTTGTTACGATAAAAATTAAAAAATAAGGGATAATTGTCCAGCTTTTTTAAAAAGCACTAAATAATGGACAACATAAGAAATTTTTCGATCATAGCTCACATCGATCACGGCAAATCTACTCTAGCTGATAGGCTCATAGAACACTGTGGAGGCTTATCTTCTAGAGAGATGAAAGAGCAAGTCTTAGATTCTCTCGAGCTTGAAAGAGAAAGGGGCATAACAATCAAGGCTCAATCTGTTTTTCTTGAATACTCAACTAAAGAAGGGACTAATTATCAATTAAACCTGATTGATACTCCGGGACATGTAGACTTTTCTTACGAAGTTTCGAGATCTCTGGCAGCATGCGAAGGAGCAATTCTTCTTGTTGATGCTTCACAAGGCGTTGAAGCTCAGACAGTTTCAACTTGTTATACAGCGATAGAGCAGGGCGTTAATATTTTTCCTGTATTGAATAAAATCGATCTTCCTCAAGCCGATCCAGATAAGGTTAGGAAGGAAATTGAAGAAATTATAGGAATAGATGCGTCTGATTGCCCTGAAATCAGTGCAAAGAATGGACAGGGTATTGATAATCTTCTTGAACAATTAGTAGTTCAAGTTCCGCCTCCAGATGATACATATGATTCTCTACAAGCTCTCATAATTGACTCATGGTTTGATCAATACCTTGGGGTAGTGTCTCTGATAAGGATTTTTTCTGGATCAATAGAACTAGGTCAAAAAGTAAAAATTAGTTCAAATAATCAAATTCATACTGTTGAAAAAATTGGTGTATTCACTCCAAAACCTGAAGATAGAAAATCACTCTCCAAAGGAGATGTTGGATTTATTTGTGCGGGGGTAAGAGAGGTAAGAGGAGCTCCAGTAGGTGACACTATATGTTTACCTAAAGATACAAAAATACTTCCTGGATTTAAAAAGATTAATCCTCAGGTTTTTGCTGCTTTATACCCTTTAGACTCAGGAGAATTTGAATCATTTAGAGAATCTTTAGAAAAATTAGCCATTAATGATGCGGCTTTATCTTTTCACCCAGAGCAGAGTCAAGCTTTAGGGTCGGGTTTTAGATGTGGGTTTTTAGGCACTCTTCATATGGAAATTGTGATTGAGAGAATTAAAAGAGAGTATGGCATAGAGCTTCTAGCTACTGCTCCTACGGTTGTTTATGAAATTGAAAACAAGGGAGGAGAGATTGGGGAAGTTGAAAACCCTAGCAAATTTCCTGATCCTGCTTCTATAGAGAAGATTCGTGAACCTATTGCGAAAGCTACCGTGCTTACTCCAGAAACCTATGTAGGAAACGTAATCGAATTATGCGTTGAAAAAAGGGGCGTACAGAAATCATTAAGGTATGTCGGTGGGCAAATTGAATTAGTTTATGACTTACCTATGAATGAGATAATTTTAGATTTTTTTGATCGGCTAAAATCAACTAGCAAAGGATACGCTTCTCTTGATTATGATTTTGATCGTTTTCAAGAAAGCCAAATGGTGAAAATGGATATCTTATTAAATGGAGAAAAAGTTGATGCCCTAAGCTCTATGGTTCACAAATCCCAATCTGATTTTAAAGGAAGGCAACTCGTTAAATCATTAAGAGAAGTTATTCCTCGTCAGATGTATGATGTCGCTATCCAAGCTGCAATAGGAGGAAAGATTCTTGCAAGAGAAACAGTCAAAGCTTTTAGAAAAGATGTTACTGCTAAACTCTATGGAGGAGATGTTACTAGAAAGAAAAAACTTTTAGAGAAACAAAAAGCTGGGAAGAAAAAAATGAGACATATTGGAAAGGTTGAGGTTCCTCAAGAAGCTTTCCTTTCAGTCCTGAAAGTAAATAAATAATGAATTATTATTTTCTTCTTTATTTTTCTTTGCTGATTTCTTTATTAGGTATCGTTGGCTGGTTAGTTTCCGAGGCTAAATACGAAGGTCGACACTCAAAATTAATTAATAGAATAACCTTTGTTTTTCCATTTTTTGCTCTTTATGCTTGGTTTAGACTGAATTTAGACTTTGGCATAGTTCTTGTTTTTTTGACTTTTGGCTCCCTATTGATTTGGCTGCTTGCAAAATATTTAGTCATTCCTAGAGCAAGCAAAGAGAGTAGAAGTTTTTTTATCATCATATTAGCAATAACGATCTTTCGTTCTTTTTTATATGAACCTTTCCAAATTCCTTCATCTTCTATGTTTCCAGGATTGAAAATAGGAGATTTTTTATTAGTAGAGAAATTTACATATGGATTAAGAAACCCAGTAAATCAAAAAACTTTCATTCCTACCGGAAAACCAAAAAGAGGTGATGTGGTAATTTTTGTTCCAGAACACACAAAATGTAGCTCTGATTTTGATATTGCTAATCCCAAAGGATCTTATTCATCAGATAGAGAGAAAAATCAGAGAATGTATTACTGGAGCATCTTGTCTGAAAATTGTTCATCACAGGGTGTTAAATATATTAAGAGGGTAATAGCTGCACCGGGCGATGAAGTTATCTATAGAAATAAAGAATTCATCATTAACGGCATTAAACTTGATCAAAAAATTCTTGATAAGAGAGATCAAGAGGAATTTATCGAGGAAATAAACGAAGGCAAGGAATATATTGTTCGAAAACTTTCTAGAAAACCTGAGAACGGTTCCTGGAATGTTCCCGAAGGATATTATTTTCTTGCTGGAGATAATAGAGATAACAGCCTTGATAGCAGAAGATGGGGACTAGTTCCACAAGAAGAAATTACCGGTAAAGCCTCACTAATCTGGATGCATTGGGAGTGTTTTACGTGTTTGCCGTCATTGTCAAGAAATGGACTTATCAAATAATTTAGATTCTTTAGAGGAACTACTCTCATATAAATTTTCTAAAAGAGAATTATTAAAACTTTCGCTAACTCATAGGAGTTTTTCTCAAGAAAATAATGAAATTTATGAATTTTTAGGCGACTCAATTATTAATCTGTGCGCATCAATCTGGCTAATGAATAAAAATAAAGATTTAAGTGAGGGTGAGCTAAGTTCTCTAAGATCAAAAATTGTTAGCAGAAAAAATCTAGGAAGGCTTGCAAAAAATTTTAAATTGGAGGAATTTGTAATATTGGGAAATTCAATTAGTAGAAAAAAAATCCATCAAACAGAAATTTTAGGGAATACTTTTGAGTCATTAGTTGCCGCCATCTACTTCGATTCAAACTTTGAGAATACTTCTAATTGGTTGTCTCAAGTTTTTGAAAAATACAGCGATTTGATGGATTTATCTCTAGAAAAAGACTCAAAAACAGAGCTCCAAGAGCTCCTGCAAAAAAGGCAACTACCTTTGCCAAAATATCTGAATACTTCACCGAAAGAAGGTTTATTTGAAAGCTCCATAGTATCTGAACAAAACAAACACTTTTTAGGTAAAGGCTCGAGTATCAAAGAGGCAGAGAAAGATGCTGCTGAAAATTATTTGAAACACTTGATGAAAGATGAGTAAGTTTGGATTTATATCAATAGTTGGAAAAACTAATGTTGGTAAATCTACCTTGCTCAATAAAATTTTGGAAAGAAAGTTAGCGATTACATCAAGGAAGCCTCAAACCACAAGAAATAGAATTCTTGGAGCATGGAATCATGAAGATATTCAGGCAATATTTCTTGATACGCCCGGGGTTCATACAGGGCATAAAAAAGCTCTGAATAAATATATGAATCAGGTGGCAATGCATGCTTTAAAGAATGTTGACCTTATTTTGTTTATTGTCGATCGAGATAGATGGGGCGAGGAAGAAGAAAGAATTATCAAGCAATTAAACGGATCTAAAATCCCTGTAATTCTGGTGATAAACAAAATAGATAGGATAAAGAATAAAGAAGATTTATTACCAACAATAGAGAAATTAAAAGCAAAGTTCGACTTTGAAGAGATCATCCCAATATCAGCTTTGAAAAATAAAAATGCTCCAAAAGAGTTGTATGAAGTAATTAATAATTATCTACCTCACGGTCAACCGCATTACGAGGAAGATTTTGTAACAGACTTGTCTAAGGAATTTTTTATCTCAGAGATAATCAGAGAAAAGGCCATAAATAGGTTGGGCGATGAACTACCTTACAGCATCAGCATCATCATAGATGCATTAAAAGAAGATAAGAAATTACTCAGTATTTCTGCAACCATTTACGTGGATAGTAAGTCACATAAACCTATATTGCTGGGTAAAAAAGGGGATATGATGAAATCTATTGGAACGGCAGCAAGAAAAGAAATTCAATTTGAGTACGATAAAAAAGTATTTTTAGAATTATGGGTGAAAGTCAAAAAAAAATGGACTGATGATGTTAACTGGATCTCTCAACTTGGCTACGACTTGAAAAAATATGAAAACTAGAAATAGTCTAGCCTTTCTTCTGCATGCAAGAGATTATTCAGAGACAAGCGTTATAGCAAGTTTTTTGACAGAGGATTTTGGAATCCTCAATGCTTTGTTAAAAGGTGCTAAACGAAAAGGGAGTAAATTTGCAAATATCTTATCGCCAGGCTCAGAACTTTATATCAGTTACTCTGATAAAAATGCTCTGAAAACCATCTTCGAATGTGAAATAAATAAGCAAATTTCAATAGTACCAAAAAATCTTAAAATTCTTATTTACCTCAATGAACTGATTTTAAAAATTTTTGAAAAAGAACATGATATTCCTGTCGTATTTAAAGACTATGCTGAATTAATGAGCCTTATGACATTAGATAATAAAGATGAGATCCTAGAACTATCTTTAAGAAATTTTGAATATAGATTAATAACAGATTTAGGTTATGGTTTTGACTTGACTAAAAATGATATCGGAAGCTCAATTGAACCCGATCAGGATTATCTATTCAGTCCATTAAGAGGAATATATTCCTTGGAAAAAGGAGAAATAGAATCATCCTTTAAAGGGCAGCATTTATTAGATTTTATGTCAGGAAAGTTTTCAAATAATATGACTAAGAAAGTAATAAAATCTATTTTTAGAGAATCATTGGAAGCGATCCTGGGTAAAGAGTTGAATGCAAGAAAATATTTCAATTAATAAAAAGCTGAGAAGTGGTATAGATCTCATCGAGATTAAAAGACTAGAAAAATCTTATGAAAAATTTGGAATGCGAATGCTAACAAGACTTTATGATGAAAGTGAAATTGATATTTTTTCAAAAAGAAAAGGTTACAACGGTGCAAGGTATCTTGCTAAAAATTTTGCTGGAAAGGAAGCTGTTTCAAAAGTTTTAGGGTATGGGTTCACGAATGGAGTTCGCCCTAGAGATATTATTATTCACAGACGTTACGGCGGCCCAGAAGTGGAACTTAAAGGGAAAGCGAAAGATATCGCTAAAAAAATAAAATTAACTGAAATATCCATAAGTCTAAGTGATACCGCTTCTCTTGCCGTTGCCGTTGCTCACGCCATAAAAGAGGATACTTAATGAGAATTATTTTACTTGGGCCGCCAGGAGCTGGAAAAGGAACTCAAGCTGAAAACATAATACAGGCTCTCAATATACCTCATGTCTCCACCGGAAATATGCTTAGAGAAGCCATTGAGGAGGGGTCGCCTTTAGGAATTGAAGCTAAAAAGGTCATGGATAAAGGAGCGCTTGTTTCTGATGATATTATTGTAGGATTGGTAGTGGAAAGATTAAAAAAACCTGACTGCTCAAATGGAGTCTTATTTGATGGTTTTCCAAGAACAATTCCTCAGGCCCAAGCATTAGATGATGCCAATATAGGAATTGATTTAATTATTGAAATTCAGCTAGATGATGAAAATATTATTGAAAGAATGTCCGGAAGAAGAGTTCACATATCGTCTGGCAGGAATTATCACGTTAAATTTAATCCCCCAAAAAAGGAAGGTTTTGATGACTTAACTGGGGAAGAGTTAATTCAAAGAGATGATGATAAGAGAGAGGTGGTTGAAGAGAGATTGGTTGTCTACAGAAATCAGACAGAGCCATTAATAAGTTTCTACAAAGCCAAGCAAACAAATAATGATCTTGATTATCTTACAGTTGATGGTTCCGGGAGCGTTGAATCAATCAGTCAATTTATTCTAAATTTCTTCAGAAATAAGTGAACGTACTTGCAATCGAAACGTCTGCAATATATTGCTCAATTGCAGTTTTCAAAGATGGGCAAATATTTTTTAAAGAAGATACGAACAAAAGTCAGCATGGAAAAGTCATTCTTGCATTGATCGATGAGCTTTTGGACATATCTCAATTATCCCTGGAGCAATTAGATAAAATTTTAATAAGTTACGGTCCAGGATCTTTTACGGGCTTGAGAATAGGATGTGGAGTTGCTCAATCCTTTAATTTAATTCACAGAATTAAATGTTTCGGAATCTCTAGCCTCAAAGTTCTAGCTTCAACTGCTTACCAAAATGAATTAAAAGGAAAAGTAGTCAGTTTAATTAGCTTAGGTATGGGAGAATTTGCTGCTTCAAAATTTGATGACAAAGAAAGTCTTTTAGATAACAAAACTGAGGAATTTATTTTGCAAAATGAGGACCTGGCAACTTTCTTAAAGGAGCATAAAAATTATCATGTAATAACTTCGTCAGAAAATACAGATATGATGAATATTCTTAAAAGTAAAAATTTTTCTTTTATACAACCTGAGGCAAAAAGTATGTTCGAGTTTATTACCATCAGTGATGTAATGTCTCCACAGGGCGATAGCTTTATAGTTCCGAATTACCTATCCAATAAAGATCATTGGAGATAGTTCCACATGGATTTAATTCAGATAGTCGTTTTATCAATAGTACAAGGAATAACCGAATTTCTTCCTATAAGTAGTTCAGCTCATTTGATCCTAATTTCAAGGTTGTTTGGCTGGCAGGATCAAGGAATACTTTTTGACATATATGTCCATGGCGGTAGCCTTTTTGCGATAATTTACGCCTTTAAAAAGGAAGTCAGCGTATTAATTCAAAGAGCATTTTCCCCTTACAAGCAAAATCTATTTTTGTGTTTAATAGTAGCAACCTTACCTGTTGCATTAGTTGGCTTCCTGGGAGGAGATTTTATTGAACAGAATTTTCGTTCTTTGGAATTTCTAATTCTCACCACTTTTTTATTTGCAATTTTTTTATACATTGCAGATAAATACGGTAGAAAAACGAATTCAATCGAATCCATTGATCTCAAAGATTCTTTTATCGTTGGCATGTTTCAAATATTTGCTCTCATGCCAGGGGTCTCAAGATCGGCCATCACTATGATCGGAGCTTTGATATTAAGTTATAGCAGGGAAGATGCAGCTAGATTCTCTTTTCTTTTATCAATACCTACATTGTCGGCAGTATTGTTAGGAAGCTCTTTGGAAGCAATTCAATCAGAAGAGACCATTGACTGGTCTATTTTAATTCTTGGTGGATTAATTTCCTTTGCTATATCGCTTTTATGCATTAATTTATTTTTATCTTTCATACAAAAAATAGGATTCACTCCCTTTGTTTTGTACAGAATTATCCTATCGATCACATTAGTTGGAATCTTGTGGATTTAGTAATTGATAAGCTTGACGATAATTTAAAACTTAGAGAATTTGCTGCTAGGCATCAGATACCTGCAGTATCGGATATTGGTTCATCGAAATTGAAATATTTGGTTACTGAAAAAAATGAACAATTTATGTTCAAAGATCTCAGAAGAAAAAAATCACATTTTTTTTCTTTAGATCTCAAGCCTATGAATGTTGATAAAGTTTTTAAATCCAATTTTTCAAAATGTTTCCTTTCCCTTGATAAAAATTTACATGTATTTGACTCTACGGCCGGTTTATTAAATGATTCTGTTCACATTGCTAATATGGGTTTCCAAGTTACCGCAGTGGAGAAGATCTCATGGCTTTATGAAGTCATGAAAAATGAGCTAGATTTTGCAAAATTAGGAGACTCTGTATTAGAAAACATTAATCTCCAGTATGGAGACTCTCTTGAATTAGCAGCAAAAACGAAGCCCGATGTCATTTATTTTGATCCGGTCTTTGATCTCAAAAAAAAAGCAACTGCTAAACAACCTATGGAACTTCTTAGAACAATAGCATCAGATAAAAATCCTCAAGACTGCATTGAACAACTTCTAGACTGTTGTTCAGAGAGATTAATCTATAAACGACACAAAAAACAAAAATCAACTTTTCAAAAATTTATTACTTTTTCTGTTATAGGAAAGTCTGTTGCCTTTGACGTTTATCAAAAATAAAAGAGGCTGCAACAGCAGCCTCTTTGTAGAAAATAATATTAGGCTGTTTCGCCGTTTATAACTTTCCCGGAATTTATCTCAATCTTCTTAGGTTTTTCTGATTCAGGAACAATCCTTTCCATGTTAATGGATAAAAGACCATTATTTAAATCGGCCCCTTTCACAAGAATTTCAGGAGATAAGGTGAATTGAAGCAGGAAAGATCTTGCTGCTATTCCTCTATGCACAACATTACTTTTATCGTTTTTCTGATTATCGTGCTTGATGGATAAAACATTATCTTTAGTTTCTACTTCGATGTCTTTATCACCAAGACCAGCAACAGCAACTTCAATCGTGTACTCATTACCGTCCCTTCTTAAATTATAGGGAGGATAACTAGAAGACCTTGTCTCAGGTAATTCGCTGAAAGTTCTAAGTGAATCGAAAAGGTTTTCAAAACCCAACCATCTTGATGAAAAGAAAGGATCAGAAAGATCCAATAAACTTCTATTAGTCATAATTTTACTCCTTAATAAAGCAAGTTAATTTTAAATGGCACCTCTAATGAGCCTGCCTCCAAAGGATAGATCCATAAAGCAATCTATCTCTATGTTTATATTGGGATTAAATAAGTAAATTCAAGAGTTATAGGAAGTTTGATTCAACTCCTCGCGCCAATCAGGCATTATGAATTTAGAGGCAGCAACTTGCATTTTTTTTGTGATTCTTGATGCGTAAATAAGTCCGTGCTCATCTTCTTTAACAAAGCGTTGCTCTATCAACTTTGATAAGAATTGCATGAAAGTCCATCTATCAGAAAATTCTGGTGCCATCCAGTCATACTTAGCTTGAAGATTCATTGCTATTTCTTTGCAAGTTATTTCCAATTGATTCTTGGAAATATGCTCACTTTGATTTTTCCATAGCTGCAACATAAGAATATAAAACCTATCTATTGTTGGTTGGATCATTCTTCCCAGAGATTTTGTTTCCAAATAGTGAGGAGAATCAAAAGAAGGTCTCTTGTATAAATCTCTGTCATTAGACAATAATTTTAGAGCTACTAAAGCGTCTAGCCGCTTATCAATTTCAAGTTTTAGCTCCTGGTTATTCCATTTTAAAAACAGCTCTCCCTTCAAATAAGGATAGAGCATTTCTATGATTTCTATAATTTCATTCTTAGAAACTTCTTCTCTTGCCTGAAAAATGCCGCAAATAAAAGACTCTAATGCCAGCAAATGGAGAATGGTATTTCTGTAGAAACTCATCATTGCTCCTTGTGCTTTATCTAATTTAACAAGTGACTTCTCACCATTCTCTAGCTTCGGAATTAGTTTTAACGCATTAACTTGTTCAAGTAATTTTTTGCTCGATTGATTAGGGAGGATTGTTTTATTGGAATATCGTGATGAATTCATTAGAGAAATATATAGATCTATTCGACTCTCAAGTTTATCTTTTGGAAGACTATGATTATTTGAATTCAAAAGGGCTGCTGCAACCAGACTTGAAGAAGTTACTACAGTACTCTCGTTTATGTTCATCATGATTTTCTCACCTAATTTTGGCGTTACATTAAATAGCCAAGCATTATCGTCAGAAGATGATCCATCTGTTTGCGAATTATTGTTTTCCCAACCCGGATTTTGAGCATCAAGGAAATCTTTTAAATCAATTGGATCTCCAAATTGCAAATAGGCATTACCTAGAAAACCTCTAAAATCACTGGCGACTCTAAAGATATCTGAAATTCTCTCTTTTCGTTTTTTCCCACCCATGAGTTCAGATAAATACGAATTTCCCTCAAGAACTTTCTCATAATTAATACTTACCGGTATAAATTTCACAGGTTTTTCTGTTCTGCTCTTAAATGATCTTATCAACATAGAAAGAAGGCCAGGTCTTGGTGGAAGCAGCTTGCCTGATCTGCTTCTAGCACCTTCAGGAAAAAACTCGATTGAATTACCCCTGATTAAAAGTTTTTTTAGGTGCTCAAAAAATACAATCGAATAAAGTCTATTTTCACTAAAAGATCTTCTCATGAAGAAAGCACCGCCGTTTCTGAGAATTCGGCCAAGAATAGGTAAATTTAAATTTATACCAGCCGCTATTTGAGGCAGCATTAGGTCATTTTTATAGAGGATGTAAGAAAGTGCTAGATAATCAACATGACTTCTATGACAGGGAGTAAAAATTAAGGAATTATCAACTGCAAGATTTTTTACTTTTTCTAACCCTATGAACTTAAGCTCCTCATATCTATTGTTCCAAAACCAGGATAAAGCAGCATCGTATAATGAACCTACCACCGTATAGGACACGTCTGAGCAAATCTCTTCTGCATATTTTATTGCTCTTCTATTGAGAAGCATGGCTTTCCTCTTATTGCTCCCAGCCTCAGATTCAATGTATTTATTAATTTCTTTTGAATTCACTAAAGTTTTAATCCAATTTCTTCTGTGAGAAACATCCAACCCGAGAATAGCTTGTTTATTTTTTCTGAAACGACCTCGCAACAACCTTTCTGTCTTAAGAAGAATTTTTTCTGGAGATTCTCTATCTTCGAAAATATCTTCCATCTCTAATGCATTTAAAAATCTAACTTTTACTTGTCTGCCGTTGATAAGTAACCGAAGGTATCTTTTAATAATTGATGTTCCTTCCCAAGATTCAGAAAATAATTTTTTCATAAGATTATCTTGGCTTTCTGCACCTTTTCCCCAGTAAACATCTACCGGAATTATTTTTAATTTTTTAGAAATATCTGGATATCTGCTTATTTCATAAAGATCATCAGAGTGTTTTCTTTTTGATTTGGCCCAGGGAAGAAGTTGTTTAGGTTCCCTCAATTGAAAATAGTTTCTATTGATTGGAGAAATTGCTCTTCTATTACTGGGCCTTATAAAGCACATTTTTTTGCAGATCTTATCTACTGCCGCAAGATTTGTAGAAGAGTCGTTGGATAGAGCAAAAATAAACTCGCCCTTCAGTAATTCAGGGATATTGTCATTTTCAAATTCAGCTTCAGCGCGAATGAATGCCTTAAGAAATCCGTTAAAGATGTTAATATTCGCCATTAGATAGAATCCGCTAAGTAAATTTCAGATTTCGACTGGATTTTACATGATTTGCCGGAGTGGCGGAATTGGTAGACGCGCTCGATTCAAAATCGAGTGCCCACAAGGCGTGAGAGTTCGAGTCTCTCCTCCGGCACCAAAAGTGAGGAATTATGAAAGAAGTAGAAATATTAACTGCCCAAACATCAGGTTTTTTTGGAACGCAACTCATAATGATTTTTGGGTTTATATTGTTGCTCTATTTTTTGCTCATCAGACCACAAAATAAAAGACTCAAGGCTCATCAAGAGTTAGTAAATAACTTAGAAATTGGAGACGAAGTCATCACCTCCGGAGGCATAGTATGCACTCTAGTTAAACTTTCAGATGCTTATGTGACTGCCAGAACTGGAAATAATCAAGAAATAGTTTTACAACGTCAGCAGATCAACAGCGTTCTTCCAAAAGGAACTGTAAAATCTTTATTTGAATAAAATTGAATAATTTCTCTTTGTGGAAATACATCCTTGTTTTGGGTGTGTTCTTATTTGGAATTATTTACGCTTTGCCAAATCTGAGCCCGCCAGATCCAGCTGTTCAAGTTTCCCTTCAAAGTGCTGGCGATTCTTTTGATAGTCGCCTAGTTCAGTCTGTTAAAAATATAGCCAGAAATGAAGGTATCTTAGACGAAAATATCGAGGTAAATCAGAAATCATTACTTATAAGAACAGATTCATACGAAGAACAAATCAAATTAAAGGATGAATTAAGACGTGAATTAGGGCCAGATTATGTTGTTGCTTTGAATTTAGCTTACTCAACACCCGATTGGCTCCAAAATCTTAATGCTTCTCCTTTAAAACTTGGTTTAGATTTAAGAGGAGGAATCTATTTTTTATTAGAGGTAGATACTGACTCGCTTATCGAAACAAGGCTTGAGGCTAACGCAGAGGATTTTAAAAGAAGACTCAGAGAGGAATCATTAAAGTTTAGATCCATAGAAAGTGATAAAGAATCAGTTACATTTCTTTTTGCTACTGATGAAGATAAATCAGACTCTTTGTCATTCCTCAGAGGCTTCTTAACAGACTTTGAAATCATCGAGGAATCTAATTCATTTAAAATAAAATTTTCAAGAGAAGGCATTACATCAATACAAGATTATGCAGTTCAGCAAAATTTAACTACTCTCAGAAATAGAGTTAATGAGTTAGGCGTATCTGAACCTGTGGTTCAAAGAGAAGGGGCCAAAAGAATTTCTGTTCAGTTACCTGGAATACAAGATACTGCTGAGGCTAAAAAAATAATTGGTAAAACTGCTAATTTAGAATTCAGACTCGAAGCAAATAATCGAACGCTGAGATCAAGAAAAGAACCTTTTGATTTCAGGGGAGTTAACGTTGATCTTGAGAAAAATATTATCATTTCTGGAGACAAGGTAGCTGATGCAAATGTTGGATATGATGAAAGCGGATTTCCACAAGTTAACATTACTTTAGATGGAGAGGGCGGAGCCAAAATGCATAGGTCGACAAGAAATAATGTCGGCAGAAAAATGGCTGTTCTCTTCATAGAAAGAAAGTCAGCAGCCAAAGAAGTTGTTCTGCCTGACGGAACTTTAGATTTGATCATTGAACCAGTAATCACTAAGAGGGTTATAAGTCTGGCAACAATTCAATCTGCACTGCCTAACAGATTCAGGATCACTGGACTTGATTCACCTAATGAGGCATCCGAATTGGCATTATTGCTGCGTGCAGGTGCTTTAGCAGCTCCAATGGAGTTTGTTGAGGAAAGCACAGTAGGCCCAAGTCTCGGAGCTGAAAATATTCGATTGGGAGTTCAGTCTTTAATACTGGGGCTCTTTTTAGTTCTGATATTCATGGTCGTTTATTACAAAATCTTTGGCCTATTTGCCAACATAGCAGTAATTTTTAACCTAATTCTCATTACAGCAATCATGTCAATTTTATCCGCCACTCTGACCTTGCCGGGTATTGCAGGAATTGTTTTAACCGTTGGTATGGCTGTCGATGCGAACGTTTTAATTTTCTCAAGGATTCGAGAAGAGCTTAAAAATAACTCAAGAGCTACAGATGCAATTATTGCTGGCTACGACAGAGCTTTCGTTACAATTCTTGATGCAAATATCACTACTTTAATAGTTGCAGTTATTCTCTATGCTATTGGCACAGGTCCTATAAAAGGCTTTGCTATCACTTTAAGTATTGGAATAGTTACCTCGATGTTCACATCAATTTTAGGAACGAGAGCTATGGTTTCATTGATATATCGAAAAAATAACGTAAGGAGGCTTTGGATCTAATGAACTTTAATCTAGATTTTCTAAGATTCAGATTCATTGCACTGATTGCGTCGATCTCTTTTATTTTGGTATCTCTTGCTACGATTTCTATTCAACAACTGCAACTAGGTTTAGATTTCACTGGAGGAACGCTAGTAGAAGTAGGATTCACTGAAACTGTTGATCCAGAGGAGATTAGAACTTATCTTGAAGGGAAACAAATAGATGCACTAGTTCAAGCTTTTGGCTCTGATAAAGACTTACTTATTAAAATTCCGAGTTCAGAAAATATCGAAAATGCGAATATTGTCATTGATTCTTTGCAGCAGCAATATTCATTTCAATTAAGAAGGTCAGGCTTTGTTGGTCCCCAAGTTGGTGGCGAATTAAGAGATCAGGGAGGCTTGGGTCTTTTAGCAGCTCTCTTAGTAATGATGATATACATCATGTTTAGATTTCAATATAAATTTGCAATTGGAGCAGTAGTTGCCCTTTTTCATGATGTGTTGATCGTTTTGGGTATATTCTCGATAATTAGATTGGAATTTGATCTTTCAGTTTTAGCAGCACTTATGGCGGTCATTGGATATTCTTTAAACGATACAATTGTCGTATCTGACAGGATCAGAGAAAATTTTAGAGCTAAGAGAAAGCTAAATAGCGAACAGGTCATTAACAGATCTCTCAACAATACTTTAGGTAGAACTTTAATCACCTCACTGACAACTTTATTAGTCCTTTTTTCACTATTATTTTTAGGCGGGGAAATTATTAGAAATTTTGCAATTGCCTTATCGATTGGTGTGGTTGTTGGAACTTATTCATCTATCTATGTCCTAACAAATGTTTTGATGTCGATGAATATTAGCGCTGAAGATCTTGCAGAAAGAACTAAAGACAGTTTTGATGATGGAATGCCTTAAGTGATTGCGTCTCTGAAAGCCTTTATCATTTGAGGCATGCATTTAGGACTGCACGCAATTAAATGATGACTGTCATAAGGATCAGGGTTTCCTAAAAGATCACTGACAAGACCGCCCGCTTCTTTGACTAGCAATATTCCAGCAGCAACATCCCATTGCTTCAAACCATAACCCCAAAAACCATCTAGATATCCAGCCGCCACGTAAGCAAGATCTAGCGCAGTAGATCCAGTTCTCCTGATAGTTAAACCGTTTGAATATAAATTTCTCATTGCCATTAATTGATCTAGTTTAGGTTCGTTATCTTCATCTAAATGAGACGAAGAAGAGAGAAGGGATCCTCTTAAGCTTTTAATTTTACTTACTCTTATTCTGGTTTGATTGAGATAAGCTCCTTTGCCTTTACTAGCAGTGAACTCATCATTTCTAGAAACATCTACGATAATTGCATGTTCAGGTTTTCCATTGATATAACAAGCGATAGATATAGAAAAATATGGAAATCCATGAATGAAGTTTGTGGTTCCATCAAGCGGATCAATTATCCATTTACACTCAGCCTTATGATTTCCAACAAACCCCAGTTCCTCGCCTTGAAAAGCATGATTAGGAAATGACTCTCTTATTGTATCAACAATTATTGTTTCAACTTTCTTATCGACTTGAGTTACAAAATCAACTGGAGCTTTCTCGGATATAGTCAGCTTGTCTCTTCTTTTATAAAAATAGTGTATTTCTTTAGCAGCAAGACGAGCAGCTTTAATTGCGATGTTTACTTTTGGCTCCATTAGGGGTGCTAGTGTAACAGACGATGATGAATCATAATTAGATTGCTAAATTTATTATGAAAATATTTCAAAATTTAAATTTTGTTCTTGTAGATACTTCTCATCCTGGGAACATAGGTGCGTGTGCTAGAGCAATGAACTCGATGGGAATCCTTAACTTGTCGTTAGTAAATCCTGAGGAGTTTCCAAGTAAAGAATCTGATGCAAGAGCAAAATCAGGGAAGAAAGTTTTAGATAAAGCAAAGATTCATGAAAATTTAAATGAGGCAATAAATTCATCCAGCTTGGTTATTGGAACAAGTGCACGATCTAGATCCATGCCATGGCCAATGATGGAGATTAATGACTTAGGAAAAGTCATTAATGAATCTTTGACTAGAAAAGAAAAAGTATCGATAGTTTTTGGCAACGAAGCTATTGGTTTAGAAAATAAAGATCTTGGAAAATGTGATTTTCATCTTCAGATTCCTACCACGGAAGATAGCTCTTTAAATTTATCTCATGCAGTTCAAATAGTTGCTTATGAAATACACAAAGAATCTTTGTCAGATCCTTCCATCCAAGCAAGAGAGGTTGAATTAGCTACAAGTATGCAAAAGGAAAAGCTGATGGAACATATTGAGTTAATTCTGGAGTTGATAGATTTTTATGATCACCAAAACCCAAAACAAGTCCCTGCTCGATTAACTAGATTAATAAAGAGAATGCAACTAGACAAACTTGAAATAGGTATCCTTAGAGGAATTTTGTCTAAGCTTGAAGATCGGCTTAACAAATAACTAAAGCGTGTTAAAATCGCTCACCTGTTAAGTCCCCTTCGTCTAGTGGTTAGGACACCGGGTTTTCATCTCGGCAACAGGGGTTCGAATCCCCTAGGGGACGCCACTAAAAATATTGATCAATAATAAGGCAATGCCTTAATTTTCATCTAAAACGCCCATTTTACAACAAATGTTGATGCACTAATTTAGTTCAATCTACTTATATTATTTCCTTAACATTATTAGAGCTTAGTTGTTGAGCTCTTATGAAGTTACTTACTTTGATTGTAAAACCATCAAAAACTGAATTAGTAAAGGAAGCTTTGCATTCTTCAGGTATAGGTGGTGCAACAATAATAGAAGCTTCAGGTTATGGGTCACAAAAAGGTCAGTCTGAAACTTACCGTGGAACTGAGTATCGAGCAGATACAAATCCTAAAGTAATGTTTCAAGTAGCTTGTGATGATGGAGATACTTCATCAATCATTGAAGCTGTAAGAAATGCTGCAGGCACGGGAAAGATTGGCGACGGGAAAATTTTTATAACTGAACTCACTGATGTTGTAAGAATTAGAACAGGTGAGACAGGCTCAAAAGCTATTTAATTTTAGGAGATTTTAATGGATGAAATAAAATTTGCGGTAGATACCTTTTACGCAATTATGGCTGGTGCCTTAGTTATGTTTATGGCTGCCGGTTTCACAATGTTGGAAGCTGGATTGGTTCAAAAGAAAGACGTATCGGAAATCGTAACAAAAAATTTAGGTTTATATTCAATTGCTTGCATCATGTATCTAGCATGCGGATTTATTTTAATGTATCCCGGATCCTCACTAATCGATGGAGTTATTCCTGGTATTGGATCTTCATGGGGTCTATCAACAGCTCTTCCAATAGAAGAAATTGGAATGGAATATGGTATGGACTATTCTCAACAAGCTGACTTCTTTTTCCAAGTAGTCTTTGTTGCGACAGCTATGTCAATTGTTTCAGGAGCCGTAGCTGGGAGAATGAAACTTTTACCATTCTTCTTGTTCGCTGTTATCCTTACTGGTTTCATATACCCCATTCAAGGTTACTGGAATTGGGGTGGTGGATTCTTGAGTTCAGGTGGTTATTCAGACTACGCAGGTTCAGGAACAGTTCACCTATGTGGAGCGGCTGCAGCTTTAGCTTTAGTCACAGTTCTCGGTCCTAGAAAAGGTAAGTACGGTATGGATGGCTCAGTAAATGCGATGCCAGGCTCAAATATTCCGATTGCTGCATTAGGAGCATGGATACTCTGGTTGGGTTGGTTTGGATTTAACGGTGGATCTGAGTTGATTATTAGTGATGAATCAAGTGCAATCGCAGTAAGTCAAGTATTCATGAATACAAATATGTCTGCAGCAGGTGGTGTAGTTGCCGCATTACTTACAAGTCTTATTCTAACTGGCAAATCGGATGTCACAATGGCCATCAACGGTGCCATTGCTGGTTTGGTAGCCATTACTGCTGGTCCAAGCGCACCTACAGGTGGTGAGGCAGTCATCATCGGTGCTATCGGTGGTGTTCTAGTCTACTTCTCAATTTTATTCTTTGAGAAAACCTTAAAAATGGATGATCCAGTTGGTGCAATTTCTGCTCACGGTACAGTAGGTATTTACGGAGTAATGGTTGTTCCATTCACTTCGGATGCTTCATTCCTATGGCAGTTCTACGGAGTTCTTGCTATCGCAGGATTCACTTATGTTGCTAGCTTAATAGTTATCTACGTCATCAATATGTTCTTAACAATAAGAGCAACTGATGAAGAACAAATGGCAGGTCTTGATTCTACTGAAATTGGAGTAGAGGCTTACCCAGAGTTCGACTAAGTTTATTTTCCTCCCGCAAACAGGCGAGATTTTATCTCGCCTGTTTTTATTTGTTTTTTTTAAAAAATGGTATAATAAATTCACGTTCATTTAGTATTTTTCATCAAATTTACTAAACGGAAGTAGGGAGATAGGAAAACCTCTTTCTTTGATCTTAAAGAAAGGTAAGCAAGTACCAAGAAATTGGGAACGAGACCGAATATCTACCGAAGGAACGCGTTGATAAGGGTGTATACCGATTGGTATATGTACGTTTGAAACGAAAACTGGAGGAACGATATGACTACTTACTATAGAGGCGTTGAAGTTTCTTCTGATGTTAAATCAAAGTCTGAAAAGGCTTCTGGCTTGAACTACAGAGGAACTAAGCACGACGCAAACGTTGTCAAAAAGTCGTCAAAAACACCTGGTATTTACCGTGGTGTCAAGACTGCTGCATAACTGTAAGTTATGAATTAAAGGGGGGTTTTTTAACCTCCCTTTTTTTGTTAGATAAATTTAAGGTAGAATTCAAAAAATGGCTGAATTAAAACATCTTCCATCAACTTCATCTGTCGATAGTATTGTAGAAGTGCTTGAAAAAGATGCAGGAGTTATCATTGATAATATTGTTAATCCTGATTTTCTAGTAGAGCTCAATGAAGAATTAAACCCTTTCTTATCGAGCGACAATCTGGGTCGTGATGAATTCACAGGTTTTAAAACTAATAGAATAGGAGCCCTCATTGCGCGGTCAAAGAAATGCAGGGAATTAGCTTTAAATAAATTAATTAATGAAACTGCCACTCAATACCTAAAACCTTATTGTGATGGCTATCAATTACACTTTACATCTGCGGTGAGCATTGGCCCAGGTGAATCTTCTCAAATACTTCACAGGGATAGAGGAATATGGGGTGGATATTTACCCAGAAAAGTAGAACCTCTTTTAAGCACTATATGGGCAATAAACGAATTCACAAAAGCAAATGGAGCTACACAAGTAGTTCCAGGCTCTCATAAATGGGATAAAAACAGGCAGCCACTTGAAAATGAAATTGCTTTCGCTGAAATGGATGCAGGCTCTGTATTAATTTATACAGGAACTGTGCTGCATGGCGGAGGAGAAAATACAACTAAAAATATCACTAGAACCGGAGTGTTTCTTCACTATGCAGTTAATTGGATAAGGCAGCAGGAAAATCAATACCTATCTTGTCCGCCAGACATAGCTAAACATTTGAGCCCAGAATTAAAATCTTTAATAGGATATTCAAAGGGCGGTTATGTTCTTGGTTTTTATTCTGATCCTTATGATGATGAAGCAAGGTTTGAATCTGTATCTCCAGAAAATATGTTTTCCGATTCTAAAGATAGATTTTCTGAAATCCCTAATCCAAAAGATCTAGTAAATGATTCTATAAAATAAAATAATAGAACTGTATTGAACCCTTAAAAATTTCATGAAAATTCTATTTTCTATTGCTTTTATTTTCTCTCAATTCTTATTCGCTGATGAAGAATTAATAGTCACAGGGTCGTATATAAATAATTCTGATTCCGATTTAAGTCCAATTGAAATTTTTTCTATAGATGATTATCGTAAACTCAGTACCATCAGCTTGGCTGAGATTTCAAGATATGTTCCTTCTGTTTCAGGATCTCACTTTCAAACTAATGCCATGGATGGTGAAGATCAAGGATTGTCGTCGATCACCTTGAGGGGACTAGGTCATGCTTCGACTCTTCTTTTAATTAATACAAAGAGACAAACCTTTTCAGGAACACCTTCACGAGAGGGCGAGGGATACATTGATGCAAATATAATTCCTGATATTGCTGTTAAAAAAATTGAAATTTTTAAAGAGGGAGCAACTTCCCTATATGGATCTGATGCTGTCGCAGGCGTTGTTAATGTTATTACTTATAAAGACTTTGAAGGATTTCTTTTTAGAACTGATAACCAATTTGTTGAGTCTTATTCACAAAACGATAACAAATTAGGATTTTTGTACGGCGTTAAAGAGGATAAAAATCATCTAGTTTTAGGGCTGGAAAGTTTTTTTAGATCGCCTTTGTCAGCAAAAGAAATCAAAGGAATAGCAGATCTTTCAATCAGTACCTTTGGCAAAACATTTATAACTACTGAATCTGAAGAGATTTTATCTGGTGACTACCAAGGTTCCTATAGTGCCAATGAAAAGATCCCTGATCCAAACTGTGAGATTAATGGAGGATTAATACTAGGGGGCTTTTGTAAGTTTGCCTATGGTGAGAGATTCAATATCATAAATAAAGAAAGACATAACAAGGGATATTTAAATCTGACTTCCAATATTGAAAATTCCTATCTTGAAAGTAATGAATTAATTTTAATTTATGCCAAAGTTGATGTTTTAGATAATCCTCAATCTCCTTCTTATCCAGCACTACCTTTTATTTCAAGAAACATTTTGCCGAACGAGGGAGGTAGCCCATTTAAGAATGAAATAAAATGGAGAGGTAGACCTTTAGGAGCCAATTATCCTTCGCCTAATTCAACAAAAGATATTTCCCAATATCATATAACCAATACATTAAAGTTTTCTTTTAAAAACAGTCAAATTTTTGAGTTGTCAGTTTCCCAAAGTTCTCATAATAATTTAGCCATTAGACCCGATATTATAAATTCAAGATTTTTGGATGCTCTCCAAGGGAAAGGAGGTGAAGCTCAAGATAAGCTATGGAATTTATTTTCTGACACAAACTCAAGTGAATTAGTGGAGTATATAAAAGGCAACTTAATTGCTGAAAAGGGAGGTGCTCTTTCTTCTTTAGATGGAATATTTTTATCTTCTACGGATTCTCTAAACTATTCGACAGGTTTTCAAATTGCGAAGGACGTTTTAGATATTAAGTACAATGATTTAGGAAGAATAGAAATTGATTCAAATGGCAGCATCACCAAACAGGCAGATCTATTTTTCCTAGGCGGAGGAACGAATGTTTCACAAAGTAGATCAAAAGTAGCTGCCTTTGTTGAAATCAACCAAATTTTTTCAAATAACCTAGATTTGAGATTTGCTTTAAGGTATGAAAATTTTTCAAGCCAAGAATCTTTGGATCCTAAAATATCTATCAAATATCAACCGAGCGATGTCTTTGCTCTAAGATTTTCCTCAAGTTCTTCATTTACGATGCCATCCATGGCTCAAATGTATGGATCAGATATTGTCCTAGGAAGCGTCAGAGATGTTACAGGAAGTGTTTTTGTTAGACTGGGTCAAATTGGAAATCCAAATCTTAAGCCAGCGAAGTCAATAAATACCAATTTAGGATTTTTGATTTTTCCATCGAATACTTCGTCAATAAGCTTTGATTTTTTTGATTTTCGTTACAAAGACAGAATTGAAGCAGAAAGCGCTCAGGCAATGGTATTAAACAATCCTTCTAGTCCTAGCATTTCCAGAAATTCTTCTGGAGAGATTACGGGCGTAACAGCCTCATACATCAACGAGGAAAGATCTTTTATAAACGGATTAGATTTTTCAGCAAACGTAATTCACGATTTCGAAAAATTTGGAAGTTTAAACTTTAAAGTTTCATCCACGACATTATTTTACTTCTTAACTCCTCTTCATCATGAAGAGAATAATAACAGGGAAGAATTGATAGATAGGGTAGGTAAATTTAATTACGATGCGCACACCCATTCATTGCCAAAAAATAAGATTAATATTTTCTTATCTTGGAATTACAACGAATTCAGTCTTGATTGGGCTTCAAGGTATGTCTCTGGATATTCAAATGAAAGAGTAATAAGCGATTATGCAAAATCCTTAGGATACACAAATGAAGTTGATGAATTCTTAGTCCATGATATCTCTATCACTAGATCATTTTTATTAGAAACAGGGAAACTCGATTTGAAATTTGGGATCATTAACTTATTGAATAAGAAAGCGCCAAGATTATATGATGCGCCCGATTTTAGTTTTGACACCAGATTGCATGATCCAACCGGCAGAACTTATAACTTTTCTATTCAGTATCAACTTTAGGCTCTTTCACAACCTTATGTGTCGATGCATTTTTCATAAAAATGGCAGTACCAAGAATCCAAATAGAAAGTGCTACTTCAACAAATAATTGGGACGTAACTTCGCTGCCATGATACACGACATGATAAATATTTAGTCCAAGAGCTATTGAGTAAATAAGACCGCTGGCTACCAACCAAGAAGCTCTGAAGCTAAAAAAAGAGAACAAGCAGAAGACTGAAGTGCCGCTAAAAAGGGCAATGTAATCCCTGTAAATTGTATTTTTTCCTTGATCTGAAAGAGCATCGTAACTAATTCCGAAGCCTGCAGCAGTTCCACTTGGGTCAATAAACCATTGATAGGCAACAAGACCCAGCAAAATACAAGGAACTAAAGAGAGCAATCTAATGACAAACTTATTCTTCATACAAACATTCTATATCTTAAATTATAAAAAACACTACCTGCTATACCTCCTGCCATGACATGAAGAAATGTTCCAAGGGAAGTTCTGTTACCAGCGATTACTTCAGTTTGAAAAAGAAATTCAACTGTACTTATTAATACCAGCCACATAGTCAATGACGAAATAAAAAAATACCAAATATTAGCAGGTAAGGGGATAAATTTAATTGTGTATTTAGAAATAATTAGGCCCAAGCCGAAAGGCAGCAGAAGAATTAAAAATAAAATAATTCCAAGATTTAGAAGGTCCGCAAGTAAAACAGAAAAAACCTCGCTTAATCCAATCGGCATCTCCATAGAACTTAGCCAAATCAGGTTTGATGTGCTTGTAATTGGAACTATTAGAATCGTAAGCAAAGCTAAAGATATTAGATATATGATCAAATTTTTAAAAAAGATTTTCACTTTCAGAAGCATTTTGTGAGAGAATCCGATTTTATATTTATTCCTCAATATGCTCAAAAAATTATTTTATTTTTTTATTTTCATAAATTCTTTTACGACTTTCTCGCAGGATGAAAACTATATAACAAAAACACTATTAACCGATTTAAGTCATCCTTGGGGGATAGACTTCATTTCCGACGATGAGATTTTATTCACTGAAAAAATTGGGAAACTCAATTATTTCAATATTTCATCCAGAGAGTTGAAACAAATTAGTGGTTTGCCCGAAATTTATTATCGTAGCCAAGGTGGCCTATCAGATATCAAAATAAGCCCATCGTTCAAAGAAGATAACAAAGTTTTTTTTTCGTTCACGTCTTTGAATAATAATGGAACTAATACTCTTGCCATTTCATCAGCAATTCTAAATAAAGAAAATTTTGCTCTAGAAGATGTAAACGAGATTTTTAGGGCTGTCGCCAATAGAAAAACCGGTGCCCATTACGGAGCAAAAATTTTATTTTTACCCGATGATACTATTTTAATTTCGAGTGGGGACGGTTTCGATCACAGAGAAGAAGCACAATACTTAGATAACCACTTTGGAAAACTGATTCGAATCAATAAGGATGGTTCCATTCCTGAAGATAATCCTTTCATTTCAAACGATGAAGCTCTTAATGAAATTTATTCATATGGTCATCGAAATCCTCAAGGTTTAATCGTTGGATCTAATGGGAACATTATTGAACATGAACACGGACCTTTTGGTGGAGATGAGATTAATGTAATAAAACCTGGAAAAAATTACGGATGGCCAGCCATTACATATGGAAGAGATTATTCTGGTGCTATCATTTCACCCTTTACTGAAATGGAAGGAATGGAACAACCTATCAAATATTGGGTTCCATCGATTGCACCATCTGGGATGATTGAATACAGAGGTGAAGCTTTTCCCCAGTGGAAAAATTCCCTCCTGATTTCAGCGTTAAAAGCAAAAAAGGTCACACGAGTTGATTTATCTGGAGATAACATCTTAGAGGAAGATATTTTTGCAGAACTTAATTTACGATTTAGAAATTTGATAGAAAGTCCAAATGGAAACTTAATTCTTTTAACAGATGGTCCTAGCGGCAAGTTAATAGAAGTTAGTCCCATAAAAAATCTTGAAGTTGTTACTCCTGATGGAATAACTTCCTTTTATTTAAAAAATCCTGAATCAATAGTCGTTCCAAGGGAACCTTACGATGAGAATGCAGATGCTGATTTATTAATTACTCAGGCTCTTTCCAAGTTGACTTCCAAAAAGAAACTCCTTTTGATTTTGGGCGGGAATTGGTGTCCGGACTGCAGAGTTTTAGCAGGAATGCTCAAAAATAATTCGGTTCAAGCTCTGCTAGACGATAATTATGTAGTAGAGCACATTGATGTAGGTCGTTTTGATAAAAATCTTCATATTCCAAAGAGGTTTGGTATTGAGAAGTTATACGGAGTTCCAACGGTGCTAATCATAGACAAAGGAGAAAACGTGCTGAATACCCCATTCATTTCCGATTGGACTACGGCAAGAGCAAAAAAACCTGAAGATTTTTCTTTTTATCTATCTAAATGGCTAGAAGGATAAAAATTGAAAGAACTCGAGGAAAGACTTGATCATGAAGAAGCTATAGATTCTCCTTCAAGTCCCGAGACACTATCTGTATGGGGTTTAGCTTGGCCATCAATACTAAATAATATTCTTTTTGCTTTTGTAAGCATTGTTGCGCTTAAAGCAGTTGGGGCATTGGGCACTGAGGCAGTGGCTGCTGTAGGGACAGGACAAAGAATCTTCTTTTTTTTACAGGCAGTTCTCATGGCTACAGCAACAGGAACACATGCATTAGTAGCTCGAGCCATCGGTGGTAATAAGCCCAACGAAGCTGCTGAGGTTACGCTTTTGTCAACAATCGTAGCTATTTTCTTTGGTTTGTCTTCAGCCTTAATTTTTTGGATATTTGGAGAAGAAATAATAGGAGCTTTTGGTCTTGATGAGCTTAGCCGTAAATTAGCCGTAGATTATCTGCAAATTTCCTTATCTTTCGTTCCAGGATTTGCAATTATGTTTATAGTTGGTGCTTCTTTAAGAGCAGCTGGAGATGTCATAACTCCTCTCATCATAAACCTAATTGTAAATATCATTAATGTGTTTCTCTTAATAGCCTTGGTAAATGGTCAATTTGGCTTTGAGGCACTGGGCGTAATTGGAGCAGCCTATGCATGGGGTATTTCTTTTACAATAGGATCCATTTTGTCTATCGCTATTTGGATAAGCAACAAGATCGTCATTCCAATGCCTTCGATAAAGTTCTATACCTTTGAAAGACTTAAGCAGTTGATCGTTATCTCAGTGCCTGCAGGCTTAGAATCGGTTGTTTTTAATTTTGGTCTTCTTGCTTATTTCTGGATCATATCTATTTATGGAAACGAGCCAATTGCTGCATACAATGTAGCTATAAATATTTTAATGATTAGTTTTATGATAGGCCATGGCTTCTCAATAGCTGGAGCTACTTTGACTGGACAATACCTAGGAGCAGAAAATCCCGTGGAAGCTAGAAGGAGCGGGTGGAAATCAGCAAGATTGACTGTCTATTCAATGACACTTGTTGGGATAATAATTGCTATATTTTCTAAACCTATCTCAGGTTATTTCATAGACGACCAAGAAGTTATCAGACTGACAGTAATTTTTCTGTGGATATTTGCACTCATCCAACCCCTTATGGGAATAGAATTTTCTTTAGGTGGGGCTTTAAGAGGAGCCGGCGACACTAGATCGCCATTAATCATCACTATGATTGGCCTGATTTGCTTCCGGTTGGTATTCGCATTTTTATTTTTAATCCTCAATATGCCAGTTGAGGTAGTATTTGCTTCTTTGATAGCAGATTACTTGGCAAAGGGTATTTTATTTACTTTGCGCTTTAAATCTGGCAGGTGGGTAAATGCGCTAAACTAGATTTTTATAAATTATTTTGGCAGAATCTAGTAATATTAATTTATATATGAATTTTAACTTATTTAAATAGGTGAATTATGGGAGAAATATTAGCTGTTGACGATTACGTAGGTATATCGTTTTGGTTAGCTGCCGCAATAATGTTAGCTGCGACTGTTTTCTTTTTCGTAGAGAGATCAGACGTGCCAGTAAAATGGAAAACATCTCTGACGGTTGCTGGTTTGGTTACGGGTGTAGCTTTTTGGCACTACCTCTATATGAGAGGTGTTTGGATTTACGCTGGAGAAACTCCAACAGTTTTCAGATACATTGATTGGTTAATCACTGTACCGCTACAAATAATTGAATTTTATTTAATTATCGCTGCGGTTACTGCTATTAGCTCAGCTGTTTTCTGGAAACTCCTCATTGCATCATTAGTCATGCTTATCGGTGGTTTCATCGGTGAAGCAGGGTTAGGAGACGTTGTAGTGTGGTGGATTGTTGGAATGATTGCTTGGCTATACATCATTTATGAAATCTTTGCTGGTGAAACTGCGAAGGCTAATGCGAGTAGTGGAAATGCTGCTAGTCAACAAGCCTTTAATACAATCAAGTGGATCGTGACTATTGGGTGGGCTATCTACCCGATTGGATATGCTTGGGGTTATTTCGGAGATGGACTAAATGAAGATGCTCTTAACATTGTTTATAACCTTGCAGACTTGATTAACAAAGCTGCTTTCGGTTTAGCAATATGGGCTGCTGCTATGAAAGATAAAGAATCAAGCACCACCAGTCACGCTTAACATTTGTTAGCTAAAAAAACCCCAGCATTGCTGGGGTTTTTTTTATATCGTTACCTCTGAACCAGCTTCTTTAAAAGCTTTGATTCCACTATCTGAAAATAGTTGAAGATTCTCTTTACCTATTTTTAAAAAAAAGCTAATTAGACCTTTTGTTTCTCCAGGATCAGATCCTTGAATCATAATGTTTTTACATTCAAGCTCTTTTAATATTTCTAGAGTTGTTTCAGAAGAATTTGAAAGCGGCAATAAGCCAAGAATTTTGACTTCTTCAGTAGTTAAAATAGCGCAATCAGCCTTTAAACCTTTTTCTCTGATACGAGATGGTTTATCGACATGACTTTCAAAATATAAAACCTTATCTCCTTGAATTATTTCGAAGCTAAAAGTCCAAAGGTGATTATATGGAAAGCCAGCATCATGAGCCTTGATTGAAAGATCGCCTATATTTTTTTGAGTCCCAGCTCTTAACGTTTCAATATTATTAAATCCCAGTTTCCTTAATTTTTTTTCTGAAGGTTTGCTTGTTAAGACAAGTGTGTCCCGATCAAATTTCATCAAACTTTTTTCATGAAAATGATCTTCAAAAGGAGCGCTTATTAAGATGCACGATATCTTACTGATCATCTCACCAGTGATAAGAGCATTTTCATCTCTAGCACGATTTATGAAGAGATTTGATTTAGGTTGCATTACCTTATCGAGCCACGGATCGATAATTATTGCTACATCATTAGACTCTATGTACCAAGACTGATAATCATCAATTTTAGTTATTTTCATTTAGATGGGTAATTTATGAATATCAATAAATTAGGGTAAAACAACTATTTAACTGAATCTTCCTGAGACCATTTCTAAGAAAATTTTTGCTATTTGTGGTTTAACCCACTTTTTATTTATTGCAATCATTGCGTTAAGTTTTTCTGGATAGTTTATTATAGGGATAGTTTTGAGTTCTTCTTTTGAATTTAGTAAATCAAATTCATAAAAAATTCCAATACCATTTCCTTTTTCAACCATTCTCAGGTGCAGATTTTGATCAGCTGAAACCAAAGAGACTTTATCAACAATGTGAGAATAGGGCACATCTTCTCCTACTTCCTTTTCATAAAAATTGTGGAACCATGCAGGTGGAAGGGTGGTATAAATATTGTGATTAAAAATATTTTCGATTGATATTTCATTTTGATTGAAAATCTCGTGATCTTCTTTGGCATAAAATTTCGGTGGATTAATTTTTATAGGAATCACATCCAAAGTATCTAAATTCTTATTTGAATTAAGACGATATTCACGCTCGTCAAAACTGATTAATATATCGAATTTATTTGCTTTTAACTGGGCAACACCGGAATAGGTTGAGAGGTAAAAAAATCTATATTTTATATCTGGATATATTCCCATCATTTCAGAAATTATAGGTTCAAGGATGGTTCCAGATAGGTAAGGATCTAATCCAATCTTCAATAATCCCGCATCTGAATTATTAATCAAACTTATTTGATTGACGATTTTTTCTTCGATATCGACAATCTCATCTGTCAGAGAAAGAAGCATCTCACCGTACACAGTAGGCTTTGTCTTTCCATTTTCTCTTTGAAAGAACTTTACTCCATAATGATTTTCTAATTTTTTTATGTTTTGGCTCAGAGCAGATTGGGTTAGACCAATGCTTTTTGAGGCCTTTCCAAAAGATTCATGCTTAATTAAAGCTTGCGCTGATTTGAATAATTTAATGCTGCTCATCTATTTATAAGTAAGATTAATAATGAAAATTAGGAAATTTAATTATAAGTAAAACTACTATAGATTCAATTTAAATAACTGGAATTAATTAGCTAATGATATAGCTTGAAAAGGTAAAATTTAATAGGTAAATTGAAATATCTTTTGCGAGTATAGCTCAGCTGGTAGAGCGCGACCTTGCCAAGGTCGAGGCCACGGGTTCGAACCCCGTTACTCGCTCCATTACAATAAATTATCAGCTATTTCGTGGTTCTTATCACGATGACCAGCTTCATCGTTTCTAACAGCCACGACAACATCTCTTAGGGTGGCTTTACTACCAAGATTCCAGTAATCAATGGCAATTTTAGGAGCTGCTACGTTTTCAATAGTTCCTTTATCTATTTCATCAAGAAATTCTGTGTATGAAGTAACTGCTTCCTCTTCAAAATATCCTATCATTCGGTGAGCTGTTCCTCTGAAGAATACGTATAAGAAAAAATAAAAGGTTCCGAAAACAATCTGAGCACCCAAAACAAGAAGCCTTTCAAATAATGTAGGTTTTGAAATTTCTATAAAAGTCATTAGATGCATTCTTTCGTTTTCAGCTTCATCTAAGAGTTCTTTAATAATTCCGTCATCATCAGTCATGTTGCGTAGACTCTTGAAGTGATGAAGCATTCCTGCAACCATTCCTGGTACAGCAGCTACAGTCTCTAAAACAACGGCCCTGTGTCCGTATCTTTGTCTAAAGAAGAGGTCTGCAGCAATTCTTAAACTCCTAGTAATCAAATAAGCCGATCTATCGCTTAATCCGTGGGGATATTTGTGCGTACTATTCTGATCAGTTAATCCGATAGTTTTTTCGAATGGAGCGTTTTTCATGCACCCATAATATATATCTTTAAGTTATAGATAAAATATTTATCCTATAAATTAGATATATATACCTTAAGAGAATAAGGAATAATTAACTCTCTAAGTAGCTAATTAAAATATCTCGGTATATGTCCTTGAGAACTTCAAGATGATCAATTTTAATGTGCTCATCTATTTTATGTATTGAGGCATTGATGGGTCCTAGCTCAACTACTTCAGCTCCATGAGGATGCATGAATCTTCCATCGGATGTGCCACCGCCGGTGTCTTCAATAGTGTTGATACCGGTAATCTTTTTAATAGATTTTGTAACAATATTTCTTAAAAAAGGCTTGTCTGTGTAAAAGGGTTTTGCATTGAGCTCCCAATCTAACTCGTAGTTTTTGATATTTTCTTCAATAACTTTAACTACTTCTGCTTTGATCTCATCTTCTGTTATTTCGGGAGAAAATCTAAAATTGAATTCAATGTTTAAATCTCCCGGAACAACGTTTTTGGCTCCAGTTCCTGCATTTATATTTGATATCTGGAAGGATGTTGGAGGAAAATTTTCATTTCCTTGATCCCACTGTTTTTCTGAAAGTTCTTTTATGATTCCACCCGAGAGCATAATAGGGTTTATAACATCGCTAGGGTAGGCCACGTGACCTTGTTTACCAATTATCGTTAGTGATCCTGATAATGATCCTCTCCTGCCAATTCTCACCGTATCTCCAAGTTCATTCTTTGAAGAAGGCTCTCCCGCCAAACAATAATTAATTGCATTGTTATTCTGTTTTAACTCATCCAAAACTTTTTCAATGGTTCCATCTTTAGCATCTCCTTCTTCATTGGAAGTAAGCAATATGGATATTTTTTTTCTATTTTTACTAAGATCAATATCTTTTAGGGCAAATAAAAAAGCTGAGATACTACTTTTCATGTCCGCAGCACCTCTTGCAGTAATAACATTTTCCTTAATTTCTGCTGCAAACGGGTCACAAGACCATGATTCAACTGGTCCAGTAGGTACTACATCGGTATGACCGAGAAAACAAAAATTCTCTCCAGAACCAATTTCGGCATAGAGGTTTTCAACGTTTAGGTAGTTAATTCTTTTAGTTGAGAAGCCTAACTCTTTTAGCTCTGGTTCGATTAAATCAAAACATCCCATATCTCTGGGAGTAATAGATTGTATTCGTAATAATTTTTGTGTAAATTCAATTAAGTTCATACAGGCACATTTTATTGTAAAAAAATACAATCTGAAATTTTTCTATCTAAAAAAGAGGAGCATATGACTGAAAGAGTTAACGAAGGTAAATTAAGTATCAGCACATCATTGCATGCTTTATTAGAGCAAGAAATTGCTCCCGATCTGAACCTTGACACTGCAAAATTTTGGCAAGATTTTCAAAAAATTTCCGAGAAATATATTTCAATCAATGAAGAGTTATTGAAGAAAAGAGAAGAGTTACAAAAAAAAATAGACGAATGGCATTTATCTAATAAAGATTTTGATTTCGATTCATATAAATCCTTTTTAAGAGAAATAGGATATTTGGTCGAGGAAGGAGATGATTTTGAAATTTCTACTGCAAATGTGGATGCAGAAATAGCTAAAATCGCCGGCCCTCAATTAGTAGTTCCTGTTATGAATGCTCGATTTTCTTTGAACGCTGCTAATGCTAGGTGGGGCAGTTTGTATGATGCTCTTTATGGAACCGATATGATTCCTGAAGATGGTGGTGCTGAAAGAGGTGGAGCTTATAATCCTGTTAGAGGGGATAAAGTCATCGATTTTTCAAAAAACTTCTTAAACGATCACCTTCCTTTGGCTGAAGGAAAATATCAAGACGTTGTTTCGTTCCAAATATACAATGGAGACTTAGAAATTTCTTTATCAGATCAATCTAAAACCTCTCTAAAAAATGATTCAGCATTCGTAGGTTTTAAAGGTGATGAATCAAATCCTGAAAGTATATTATTGAAAAATAATGATTTACATGTAGAAATCAAAATTGATAGAAATGACTCAGTTGGTTCCTCAGATCCTGCAGGTATTAAAGACGTTTTTCTAGAATCTGCCGTAACCACTATTCAGGATCTAGAAGATTCTGTTGCTGCTGTGAATGGTGAAGATAAAACTGATGTTTATAAAAATTGGCTTGGTCTAATGAAAGGAACCCTTGCAGAAACTTTCGAAAAGGGCGGGTCAACTCTTACAAGAAGTCTAAATGAAGATTTATCTTTTTTATCTCCAGATGGAAAACCGATTACTATTGCAGCTAGAAGTCTAATGCTCGTTAGAAATGTTGGTCACTTGATGACTAATCCAGCTGTTTTACTTGACGGTAAAGAAATACCCGAAGGAATAATAGATGCAATGTTCACAATCGCGATAGGTAAGCATGATTTAGATCAAACAGGATCTGTCCAGAATTCTAAAACAGGCAGTATATATATCGTAAAACCTAAGATGCATGGCCCTGAAGAGGTTCAGTTTACTTGCGATTTATTTTCCGATGTTGAAAGCGCTCTTGGTTTAGAAAAAAATACCGTGAAGATAGGGATAATGGATGAAGAGAGAAGGACAACGGTAAATTTAAAAGAATGCATCAGAGTTGCAAAAGAAAGAGTTATTTTTATCAATACTGGATTTTTAGATAGAACAGGTGACGAGATTCACACAAGCATGGAAGCTGGGCCAATGATAAGAAAGGCAGAAATGAAACAGCAACCTTGGATCTTATCTTATGAGGACTGGAACGTAGATAATGGTTTATCTTCAGGCTTTAAGGGAAAAGCTCAAATTGGAAAAGGTATGTGGCCTATGCCCGATATGATGTTGGATATGTTTAATACCAAAACCATGCATCCTAAAGCAGGAGCAAATTGTGCTTGGGTACCTTCACCTACTGCAGCTACTTTGCACGCAATGCATTATCATCAAATAAGTGTTTCCTCTGAACAATCAGATCTATTAAAAAGAGAGAGGGCAAGTCTAGACGATATTTTAACAATTCCTTTATTGGAGGATGCATCGTCACTTTCAGCTGATGAAATACAGGCAGAATTAGACAATAATGCTCAAGGGATATTAGGCTACGTTGTCAGATGGATTGATCAAGGGATTGGATGCTCTAAAGTTCCTGATATTAACAACATAGGTTTAATGGAGGATAGGGCAACTTGCAGAATATCCAGTCAACACATGGCAAATTGGCTTCATCATGGACTTTGTTCTGAAGAACAAGTTATAGAGACTATGAAAAAAATGGCCTTGGTGGTCGATGAGCAGAATGCTGGTGATCCAGAATATGTAAATATGGCACCTAGTTTCGATGGCGTAGCATTTAAAGCTGCATGCGACCTTGTTATTAAAGGAAGAGTCCAGCCTAGCGGTTACACAGAACCTATTCTTCATGAAAAAAGACAAGAGTTTTTAGGCGGCTAATGAGTAATCCGTTTGATGGCCATTCAGAATGGCTGAATCAACATACGGAAGAGATCATTGATGCTGAAAGGCCAATAATAGATCCTCATCATCATTTATGGCCTGGAGAATCTCAATATTTATTAGAAGATCTTTGGGACGATACTTCATCGGGACACAATATAAAGCACACGGTATTCATAGAGTGTACTCAAGAATTTCTTACCTCCGGTCCTGAGCATTTAAAACCTGTTGGGGAAACAATTTTTGTTAAAAAAATTGCTGATGAGGCAAAAAAAGAACCATCCAAATCACAAATATCAGGAATAGTTTCTCACGCTGATATGACTTTAGGAGAGGGTATTAATGAAGTTTTAGATTTACATTTTCAATATGGAGAATCTTTATTCAAAGGTATTCGTCATGCGGGAGGCTGGGATCCGCATGAAAACATGAGAAATTCACATCATAGCCCATCAAAAGACATGTATTTAAGCGATGTTTTTGATCAATCTCTTAAGATTCTTGGAGAGAAAGACCTAGTTTTTGAGGCGTGGCAGTATCATCATCAGATTAATCAGGTTGCAGAAATTGCTGATAGAAATGAGAACCTCACAATCATTCTCAATCATTTTAGCGGGCCGATAGGAATAGGACCTTACGAGGGCAAGGAAGATGATATTTTTAAAGTTTGGCAAAAAGATATAAAAGAGCTTTCTAAAAGGCCAAATGTTCTAGCTAAGCTAGGTGGGCTTGCCATGCCGGTAAATGGCTTCAAATTTCATGAGCAAGAAATACCGGCAACTTCAGACCAAATGATAGAACGACAAAAACGCTATTATCTTGAATGTATAGAATCTTTTGAGCCATCAAGATGTATGTTTGAGAGTAATTTTCCAGTTGATAAGCAATCTGTTTCCTATCATGTCTTATGGAATTTTTTTAAAAAAATCTCAGAAAATTTTAGCGATGATGAAAAAAACAGTATGTTTTATGGTTGCGCTAAAAAGGCTTATTCAATCTGATGTTTACTGATTAAAACCTTGTAATTCAGCAGCTTCCTCTCTAACAAGCTCTGGACCACCAAGAATTTGTCTGTTTAATCCAATTCTCTTAAACCAATAATGCAATCCCAAGAGATCAGTAAATCCCATACCTCCATGGACTTCAGTTGCTTTTTTAGAAACCATTTTTGCTACCTCAGCAATATGTGATTTAGCCTGACAAGCCTGCAAGCGAGCTTCATCAGGATCATGATCAAAAGAATGAGCTGCTTGCCATAGCATTGCGTAACAGGGCTCTAAATCAGCAGCCATCTCTGCACACATATGCTTTACGGCTTGAAATGATCCTATTACACGATTGAACTGCTTTCTTTCTTTTGCATAGGAAACCGCTTTCTCAATCATTGATTCAGAGGCACCTAGTGAGTCTGCTGAGAGAATAATTCTTCCTGCATCTATCACTTTCTGGATAATAAAAGGATTATTTTCTGTTTCTTGAAGCACCTCTGCCTTAACATTTTTAAGATTAAGCTCTAAATATAATCTTGTTTTATCTACTGTAGTTAGCTGAATGACTTCAAGACCTTTATCATTCTTGTCAACGATAAACATGGTTCCACCCTTATCCGATAAAATAAAAAAATCTGCATCATCTCCATCTATCACAAAAAGGGCTTTACCTGATGCTTTACCTTTATTTAGTTCAATGCCTGAATCTTCCCTTGCAGCAACGTACTCACTGAGACCAACACCAAACTTAATTTCATTTGATGCAATTTTCGGTAGGTATTTATCTTTTTGATCATCATTCCCACCAAGACTTAATGCAATAGGAGTCATAACGTAAGATCCAGCAAAAGATATTGGTCCTACTCCGGTCCCCAATCCTTGTGCAATCGACACTGCAGATAATAAATCTCCGCCTAAGCCACCATAATTTTCAGGAATTAATAAGCCACTTAGTCCAAGATTCATTAAGCCAGATTTAATATCATCATGGAGTTTTTGATCATCTCCGTTGGCTATTTTTCGGATCTCATCTACTGATACATTATCTGATAAAAATTTTTTTACGTAGTCTTGAAACTGATTTTGTTCTTCAGATAGTCCGAAATACATTATGAAGCCTCTTGTACTTTTGGTTCTTTAGGCATTCCAAGCCCTCTTTCAGAAATGATATTTTTCTGTATTTGATTAGTACCTCCTCCGATTATCAGCCCAAGGAAATACATGTAATGAAATTGAAATGATCCATTTTCTTTTAATCTTGGTGTCTCTTCATATAAGGTTCCTATTTCACCCAGTACATCAATCGCCAAAGCCTCCATTTCATGTCTAAGTTCTGTCCCGACTAGTTTTTGAATCATGCCGCCTAATTTAACATTCTGACCAGGATTAATTTTTGAAGAGAGCAACCTCAAGGAGTGAGCTTGATTAGCCATAACTTTACCCTGAACTTGCATAAGACGATCTCTATACGATGGAATATCTATCAACCTTCTTCCATCGATAGTCTCTTCTTTCATCATATTGATAAGGGTATTGAGTCTATTCATCGTTGCATTAGGATCCGCTAAAGATCCTCTCTCATGTCCTAGAACAGAATTCGCTACCGACCAGCCATCTCCTCTTTTACCCACAATATTTCCCTCGGGAACCGTAACATCAGTAAAGAAAACCTCATTAAATCCAGCATTTAGAGTCATATCTACTAACGGTCTGATCTCAATACCTGGAGTATCCATAGGAATTAAAATAAAGCTTATCCCAGAATGTTTTGGAGCTTGTGGTTCAGTTCTTACTAAGCAAAACATCATTTGCGAGTATTGGGCTGTACTTGTCCAAATTTTTTGTCCATTTATGACCCAATTGCCGTCTTTAAGCTCACCTTTAGTCTGTAAGCTTGCCAAATCTGAACCGGCATTTGGTTCAGAATATCCCTGACACCAAATCATTTCTCCGTGCAATGTAGGTTGGATGTAATGTTGTTTTTGTTCCTCAGTTCCCCATTCCAACAGGGTAGGTACTAGCATATCGATTCCTTGACCACCCATACCTCCGGGAATTTTTGCCTTAGAAAATTCTGTAGCAATAATTCTGCTTTTAATAATGTCTGTTTCGCCTCCAAAGCCACCATACTCTTTCGGAATTGCTCTTGCTATGAAGCCTTTCTCAATAAGTATCTTCTGCCATTCGGATCTAGAAATATTTTTACTTGATGTATTTTCAAAAGAGATACCCTCGTACTCCTTACAAAAATCTATAACTTCGGCTCTAAAATCTTCGTATTCTGGACCATATTCAAGATTCATATAAAACTCCTTTTTCTTGTAATTATTATTCTAATTAGATTTAGTCTTTATTTGTATTATTTTTGCTTTATATTATGCGCCTGCAAAGATTATGAAAAACGCAACATACATATTAAGAATCAAATGTCCCGATGCTTATGGCATTGTTGCCAAAGTTTCGACATCTTTAAACGATATGAATATTTTCATTATGGACTCCTCTTTTTTTAGTGATCCTGAAACGAAAAGCTATTTCATGAGATTAAAAATATTCTCAAGCAAAGGAGAGATTGAATTCTCTAATTTTTCGAATGCTTTTGAAGAAGCCTGTAGCGATCTAATGATGGAGTGGACCTTAGAAAATGAGCCCTCGACTCCGAATACATTAATTTTTGTTTCTAAATATGGGCACTGTCTGCAAGACTTACTTTACAAAAATAGCATTGATTCTTTGAAGATGAACGTATGCGGGATTGTCTCAAACCATGAAAATTTAAAAACCATTGCAGACAATTATTCAATTCCTTTCTTTTATATTAAAAATAATTCAGAAATAAGAGAAAAAGCTGAAGATGCAATTGAAGGATTAATTAATGATAACAGCATCGAGCTAATGATTTTGGCAAGGTATATGCAAATTTTTTCACCTGATTTCTGTTCAAAATATTCAGGTAAAGTTATTAATATTCACCACTCTTTTTTACCTAGTTTTAAGGGAGCAAAACCTTATAAACAGGCATATGAAAAAGGAGTGAAAATAATGGGTGCAACGGCCCATTACATTACTGAAGAATTAGATGCTGGACCTATTATTGAGCAAACTGTTGAGAGAGTTGATCATTCGCAGAGTCCAGAAGAACTTGAGCTTATCGGTCAGGATATTGAATCCATTACTCTTACAAGAGCCGTAAAAAAACATTTGGAAGGGAAGGTTTTTATAAACGGTAAAAAAACTGTTGTCTTTGATTAATTTAAAGCTTTATCTAAATCGTTTATTAAATCATCTGCTGATTCAATTCCAACAGACAATCTAACTAGTCCATCAGTAATACCAATCTGATCTCTAACTTCTTTTGATATGGATGCATGAGTCATTAAAGCAGGATGTTCAATTAAACTCTCAACTCCACCAAGACTTTCAGCGAGGGTAAAAAGTGATGTCTTTTCTAAAAAGTTTTTAGAAGCCTTAAGTCCATCTTTTATCTCTACAGAAATCATTCCTCCAAAAAAATCCATCTGTTTTTTAGCAACAGAATGCTGAGGATGACTTTCTAAGCCCGGATAAATAACTTTTGAGATCTTAGGATGAGATTCTAAAAAAGCAGCAATTTTTTCGGCATTTGAAGAATGTCTTTCCATTCTAAGGGCAAGAGTTTTAAGGCTCCTTAATGCAAGGTAACTGTCAAAAGGGCTGCTTATAGGTCCCAAAGAGTTATGTATGTTCGAAAGTCTTTTGGAATTATCTGTCTCAGCATCCTTCATAACCAAAACACCCATGATCACATCCGAATGACCACATAAGTATTTTGTTGCTGAATGGATTACATAATCGAAACCTTTGGTAAGAGGTCTTTGTATGTAGGGCGAACAAAACGTATTGTCAGCAACGGTAATGATATTTTTAGATCTTGCAAAATCAGCTAATTTTTCAAGATCAATAATTTTTAATAGTGGATTTGTAGGTGTCTCCGCAAACAGCATTTTTGTATTAGACTTAATGGAGGCTTCGATATTTTCCTCTTTTGACATATCTACGTACGAAATCTCAATTCCTTGAGAAATGCTTTTAATTTCATTAAAGAGTCTTACGGTTCCTCCATAGAGATCATCCATCGCAATAATATGATCACCAGGTTGCAATAATTCTACACATGCTGAAATTGCAGCAACTCCAGAAGAAAAAGCATGTGCCTTTTCTCCTTCTTCTAAACTAGCTACGCAAACCTCAAAGGCATGACGGGTTGGATTAGAAGTTCTAGAGTAATCATATCCTTTGTGTTCACCGGGACTTTCCTGAGCATAAGTAGAGGTTGTATATATTGGTGGAATTACTGCACCTGTTACAGGATCAGGATCCTGACCAACATGAATAGCCTTTGTCTCAAAATCTAAATCTTTATTTTTCATTTTAAATTCTCACTTAACCAAGCATTATTAAAAGCCTTAGATAAATATTTATTTCCAGTATCACAAATCAAAGAAACTACAGTTTTGTGACTTTTTTGTCTCTTGCAGTAATCCACCGCAGCTTTAACTAGAGTCCCGCAAGAAGAGCCGGCTAGTATACCTTCCTTTTTTAAAAGAAGATTAACCATTTCAAAAGCTTCTTTGTCTGAAACATAGATCCCTTCATCAATTACACTTAAGTCCAGGTTATCCGGAATGTAATCCTCACCAATTCCTTCAACAAGCCACTGTCCACCGGAATATTCGAAGGTTCCATGATTTACAGCATCTGCAACAACAGAACCTTCTGGATCAGCGACAATAATATCTATCTCTGGATTCTGACTTTTTAAATATCTTCCTATCCCACTGATGGTTCCACCTGTGCCAACGCCAGCAACAAATGCATCTACCCTCTGATTTGTTTGATCCCATATTTCTGGACCTGTAGTTGTTTCGTGTATGTATGGATTTGCAGGATTAGAAAATTGGTTTGCAAAAAAAGAATTAGGCGTATCTTCAACTAATTTTGCTGCAACCTCAGTGTAATACTCTGGATCTCCTTTTTGAACATCTGAGCGGGTTAGAATGATCTCAATTCCCATTGCTTCTAGATGAGCTAATTTTTCTTCGCTCATCTTATCTGGGATAACTAAAATCAGTTTATATCCCTTCAAAATTGCTGGAAGAGCCAATCCCAAGCCTGTATTACCCGCAGTACATTCAATAATTGTTCCTCCGGGTTTTAAAAGACCATTCTCTTCAGCAGATTCTATTATGCTTTTCCCAACTCTATCCTTGATAGAGCCTCCTGGATTAAGGTTTTCCAATTTTAAAAAAAGGTCACATTTTCCAGTATCAATATTATTAACCTTAACCATAGGAGTGTTTCCTATGCTTTCTAATATATCATTGTGTAGATTCATCTTCCTTGATAGTTTTTTTTCTATTGTATTTACTTTTATCTTTAAAAACCTTTGGTTTATTAAATTTATAGAGATTTTTTGCGACTGGGTTTTTTTTGGATTTTTTCTTTTCTGTTGGCACGACTTTATGAAAGACGCTTGTAGGCTTCTTCTTTTAGAAGCCAGATTCTATCTTGCCCCCAAACATAAAATGGATTTGAGCCATCTTCATTGGTTAATTTATAACTTGGCACTCCCCAACAGTTACCTGAATACATATCTTCGAGATTATCCGATAAAACTTTTTTCCATACTTCTTTATCAAGATGAGGCTCTAACTCATCCCAGCTGATATTTAACTTTTTAGCTATAGCTTTTAATTTATCAATCTCACCTATGTTATTTCCCTGATTAAAAGAAGCATCCATCAACAAAGCAATATACTCAAAACCTTTTCCTAAAGAATCAATAACCGGAAAAAGAGAATAAGCTCTTCTGGCAGGTTGACCCAGAGGTGAATAAATTTTACCAATCTCTTGCTCGTACCTTCTTCCTTCTCTAGCCGCATCAGAAATTATGTATTTTGCTTTATATAAGGGAATATACATTTCTCTCATCAGCATAGGAAGGACAGGGCGCGTAATGAGATTTAAATTATATTTAGCCGCAAAATCCCTTGTTCTATTAATACTCACATACGTGTAGGGACTATTTAAAGAAGGAAAAAAATGTAAATTTAATTTTTTTTCTGAAGTAATGTTTGCAGGGGCAGTTAAAGCAGGTGAAATAATGTAGTCGTTAAAATTTTCTTTATTTAATTTAAGATCTGTCAGCCTATCTTCTAGATGATTAAGCCTATCGAGGCCCCAATAATTTTCTCCTTCATAATGAAAAGCTGAGCCAAAATAATAGCCGACTTTATCTCGAACCATGTTTCCTTCTTTAAGAGCTTTTTGGATTTCTGTATCCGTTAGTTCATCATTTGAAAGTTCGTTGGACATTTCATTTTTATCCCCCCATATAACTTTGGCAATTTCTAGAGCATTCCGGATAAATTCTTTTTTGTCGCTTTTGATTAGAACAGAATTTGCCTGCTGAACGAGTTTATTATCTGGATACGTATCTTTGTGATAATTCACGTCGTAATATGGCCCAATTCTTTTTGCGTCATTTAAACAATGAACATCATACATGCTGGGTTCATGAACTGTCTCAGAGACATCATCACCAACTAATATTGGGGTAACTTCAACGTTAAATCTATTGCTTATTTCTCCTGCATAAGATGCAGTTAAATACGAATAGGGATCATCTACTTTATGAAAATATAAAACTTCATGAGGACGATTCTCTTTAGCTCTTGTTTCCTCTGCTTTTAGTCTTTGATCAAGAAAAGCCTGTTTATCTGCAAAACCCATCATATTGCGATTTCGCACTGGAGCTGCGATAGTCGATCTGTTAAAAAATTTCAAAAGGGTTTTTAACATCAAAATCTTACATTGCCCGATTGGATGCTTTTGAATAACTCTTCGTTAATTTCTTCGTATTTATCGCCATTTAAAAAATACACTGGATCTTGAGATTTAGATGGATCAAAACCTAATTTTTTTAAGTCTTCTTTTTGATGCTTAAAGGTACCAGTCGTCTGCATTTCTTTTGTTAGTCTTAAAAAATATGGTTTCTGAAAACCGTTAAGATTTTTTTCTACATGGTTAGCAAACGAAGTTAAATTAAAGCTTTCGCTTACATTCATCTGGGCCATGCCAGCTCGTCCTTCGGTATTATCAACTTGAACTCCGTAAACATTAGCATCAAGTACACCTTCAGCTTTATTAACTATTGCTGCTACCTCCATGGTTGAAACATTTTCTCCTTTCCATCTAAAAGTATCGCCAACTCTATCGGCAAAAGACAACCAATTGTTTTCATGGAGAGTTAACAAATCTCCACTGTTGAAATATCTGTCTCCATCCTTAAAGCAATCCGTCAAAATTTTCTTTTGAGAAGCTTGCGAATCCAGGTAACCGTCAAAAGTTGCTAATTTTGAAATTTCACTAATATAAAGACCAGTTTCTCCAACGTTAACCTTTTCACATTTACCTTCTTCATTTCTTATTAATTCACCACTTTCTAAATCACATTTAACGATCTTGTCAGCTGATCTATGTCTGCCGATCATGCCAGGCCTGCCAGCTCTATTTATAAAGCCAGTTACTCCTTCAGTAGCACCATAAATTTCTCTTATTTCAGGAATCTGAAATCTTTCTTGGAATTTTTCCCAAATATCAGGTCTTAGACCATTTCCAGAAATTCTTCTTATTTTATGACCTTTTTCCTCAGGTACTTCTTTAGAGTTCAAGAGATATCTGCAAAGTTCACCCACATAAGGAAAAATTGTAGCTTCGTATTTCTGTATATCTGACCAAAAATCAGACGCTGAGAATTTTTCTTTAATCACAATAGCATTTCCTGCTCTTAAAGATGCTGCCCAACAATACAGAAGACCGGTTGCGTGATAGAGCGGCAGGGTATTGTAGAGAACATCGCTCTGTTTAAAATTAAAACCTAAAAATTGACCAAAATATGTCATTCGAACAGCTCTTTCATTTGTGATCAGGGCTGCTTTTGGTAAGCCGGTTGTCCCAGATGTATACATATACATGCATGCTTCTTTAAACGTCGTAGTTACTTCATCGCAAGGAATAGAATTTTTTTCTAAGCTCGTTAAATCTTGGATATCTGATGGAACTTGTTCTTGATCGTCTATTCCCACAATAATTAAATTTCCCCTTTCTTCATCAGAGAGAGATGAATTAAATTTATCGAGGTGTGAAGCACCGATGAATATAGCCTTAGCATTTGCCACATTCAAAACGTGTCTTAAACCTTCACCTCTGACAGTCGTATTAATTAAAGCAGCTATAGATCCTGACTTAACGGCAGCTAAAATCAATAAAAGATACTCAATTCGGTTATCCATTAATAGAGCAAAAGAATCTCCTTTGTTTAAGCCCAGTGATCTAATCACTCCAGAGTAATTATCGATTTTGTCTGAAGCCTGCTTCCAAGTAAGAACTTCCTCATTGAATAGAAATGCATTTTCGTTTGGATACTTTTTAATGTTCCATTTAACAAACGTGTAAAGATTAAGTGGAGATTTTTCACCCCAATAAAGTATGAAGCGAGGAAGGGCAGTTACGTAATAGTAAATATCTTCAAATATTCCATGAAATTTCCAGTATAAGTTCTCCATTTTTATCCCCTAATCTTTAATTTAAACCGCGTTTTCTCAGTAAAGAACTCACGTTTGGCTCCTCACCTCTAAATTTTTTATATTGATTCATCAAATCAACTGAGTTACCTGAACTATAAACAAAATCTTCTAGTTTTTCAGCATAATCACTGTCATATAATCCTTCTTTATCAAATATCTCAAAAGCATGAGAATCAAGAACTTCAGACCACATATAACTGTAATAACCCGCAGCATAGCCTCCAGCAAAAATATGACCAAAGTAGGTACTTCCATACCTACTATCAATTTCAACTGGCTTTCCGATTTTTTTGAAAAGGGTTTGCTCAAATTCTTCAGTGTTATCTACTGGTGATTCAATTGTGTGCCAAGCAAGATCCAACATTGAAGCTATCATGTACTCAGTGGTAGCGAATCCTTGATTAAAAGTGCCAGCAGATGACATTTTTTCTAACAAACTTTTTGGAATAGGTTTGCCGGTTTCAAAATGCTTTGCAAATTCGGCTAAAAAATCAGAATGTCTTATCCAATTTTCCATTAATTGAGATGGAAACTCGACATAATCCCTTGTAACACTTGTTCCTGATAAATAAGGGTAATCCACATCCGAAAGTAATCCATGTAAGGCATGACCGAATTCATGAAACAGAGTCTCGGCATGTTCAAATGTCAGAAATGCTTTTTCACCATCATTGGGTTTTGCAAAATTACAAACATTCAACACAATAGGTCTAACTCTTCCATCAAAATTGCTTTGATCTCTAAAAGTGTTCATCCAAGCACCACCTTGCTTAGATGGTCTGGCAAAATAATCGGTTAGAAAAACTCCTAAATGATCTCCATTTTTATCTAGTACCTCAAAGGTATCTACGTCTGGATGATATTTAGGAATATCATTTTTTTGAATAAATTTTATTCCAAATAGCCTATTAGCAAGCTCAAAGGCTGAATCCCTGATTGCATCCATTTCAAGATACGGTTGAACCTCCGCTGAATCAAAGTCGTATTTTCTTTTTCTAACTTTTTCAGAATAATGCATCCAATCCCAAGCTTGAAGAGCAAAATTATTACCTTCCTCTTGAATAAGGTCTTGCATATCCTTTATCTCTTCTTGGGCCATTGCTTTTGCAGGCTCCCATACTTGATTGAGAAGAGCGTTAACTCCGTTTGAAGATTTCGCCATGGTTTTCTGTAAAGAGAGTTCGGCGTGGTTTGTAAAACCCATCAGTTGAGCTTTTTCTAACCTCAAATTAGCCATTTCCCTGACAATTTCCTCGTTATTGAATTCATTAGGGTTTTTTCCTCTGTTTATATACATTTTATAAAGTTGCTCACGTAAGTCCCTATTTGTAGAACTTATTAAGAACGGATACATACTAATTCTTGTTGGATTGAAAACCCAACCGGATGAATAACCTTTATTTTTTGCTAAACGTTGAGCTTGGTCTTTAATTTCTTCTGTAAGGCCGCCTAATTCTTTTTCATCGCTTATGAACAATTCAGAATTGTTGGTATCTTTTAAAACATTTTGATCAAATTTTATAGAGAGCTCAGTGAGTTTTTTATTGATTTCAATAAATCTTTCTTTGCTCTGTTCAGAAAGGTTTGCACCATTCATCTCAAAGTTTCTTATCATCTCATCGGTTAATCTTTGTTGTTCCGAACTTAAAGAAGAGTACTCATTAGTTTTAATAGCTTTAAGTCTTTTGAATATTTCCTCATTCAGGAATAATGAATCTCTGTGGGCAGAAAGTTTGGGACCAATCTTCTCAGATAGTTTATCTAAGTCATCGTTAGTATCTGCAGATAATAAATTATAGAAAACAGCTGTAACTTTGGTTAATAACTCTCCAGATCTCTCAAGTTCAGCGATCGTGTTTTCAAATGATGGATTTTCTTTGTTGTTTGAAACAGTAATTATCTCTTTTTCATGCGCTCTAATGCCTTCCTCAAATGCAGGTAAGTAATGATCTATTTTTATTGATTTGAAATTAGG
>CACIUX010000010.1 GCA_902589965.1 uncultured SAR86 cluster bacterium | reverse complement strand
TTGCTTAGCTTGATGAAGTTGTTTCTGATATTGATTTGGTACCCAGGTCTCAATTCGTGTGCCAATTATTAGTCCTATTGCATAGCTAACGGTGTCGCCAATAATCATTCCTAAACTAGCATAAAACATAATCTCAACTGGGCCGATACCAACTGCTGCCGCTAAGGCACCAATTCCTGGCATGACTAAACTTGCCGGAATAAATAAACCAAGAATGACTATGGACTCTCCAAAAGTAAGAAGGAACATAGAGGAAGTAATCCAAGCAGGATTAGCTTGAAGAAATTCCATAATGTTACTGAGATCAAACAAAATATCTTTCTAGAAATAATTAAATCCATAGCATAATAACCTATATGACCAATCAAAAGTTTAAGAAAGAGCTAAATTCTTTAGGAGCTAAAGCAAAAGAAGCAAAGGAATTCTTGCTTAATTCGTCTGTGGACACTCGAAATGATGCGTTAAAATTTGCTTGCGAGGAAATACATAAAAACAGATCTGAACTTTTCAAAGAAAATGAAAAAGATTTAGAAGAAGCAAAAAAGTTGGACTTGCAAAATAGCTTCATTGACAGACTTGAGCTAAATGAAAAGAGAGTAGACTCAATGATAGATGGCCTTAATAAGGTCATAAACTTAAACGATCCTATTGGAGAGTTAGAAGGAATGAATCCTTCACCTTCAGGATTCAAAGTTAGCAAGATGAGAGTGCCTTTAGGCACTATAGGAATTATCTATGAATCAAGACCAAATGTAACAGCTGATGCTTCAGCTTTGTGCATTAAATCGGGTAACGCATCAATCTTAAGAGGGGGATCTGAGGCTGTTCGTTCAAATAATCACATTGTTGCACAAGTAAGAAAAGGTCTTACAAAAGCTAATTTGCCTGAAGACAGTGTTCAATTAATTCAAAATCAAGATCGAGACTTAGTTAAAGAATTCATTAAATTTGATGACTGCATTGATTTAATTATTCCGCGAGGAGGATCCAGTTTGGTGAGACTAATTGCTGCAGAGTCTAATGTTCCAATACTTAAGCATTTTGAGGGATTGTGTCATGTATTCGTGGACTCAGAAGCAGATTTAGATCTGGCACAAAAAGTTGTAAGCAATGCAAAATCCTATAGATATGGCATATGCGGCGCAATGGAAACCCTTCTAGTCTCTGAAGATATTTCCCAAAAATTCCTGCCAAAGATAGTTAATGAATTCAATGAGCAAGGAGTTGAAGTAAGAGCATGCAGTCAAACTCTCAGCATCGTCTCAGCGAATAAAGCTAATGAAGAAGATTGGTCAACAGAATATTTAGAACCAATTATTTCAATTAAGATCGTCAAAGGCTTAGACGAAGCAATAAAGCACATTAATGGTTATGGCTCTGGTCATACGGATAGCATCATCACTGAAAACCAAGAAAAGAAAGAAAAATTTTTTAAGTTGGTCGACTCAAGCTCTGTCATGCATAATTTACCTACTTGTTATGCAGACGGATTCGAATATGGTCTGGGAGCTGAAGTAGGAATATCTACAGATAAACTGCATGCCAGGGGTCCTGTAGGATTGAATGGTTTAACAACTCAAAAGTTTATTTTGGAAGGAAGAGGCCAAATTAGATCTTGAGTAAAAACGATTACATAGGGGTCTTTGGAGGATCTTTTGATCCTATTCATAAAGGGCACATAGAGTCCTTAAAAAGCGTCACCGAGAAGTTAAACTTATCTAAGGTATTAGTAATACCAAACAAGGTTTCTCCTTTAAAAGATCTGTCAGTAGCAAGCTCATTGGAAAAAATCAAAATGCTTGAAATAGCTTTCAAAGACTTCAAAGAGATTGAAATTGAAGATTATGAATTAAAGAAAGAAGGTTCATCTTTTATGATTGAAACTCTGCAATACTTGGAGAAGAAATTAGGAAAGAAAAAACATTTTTTATTAATTATTGGGGAGGATTCATTTCAAAGTTTTCATCGTTGGAAAAACTACCAACACATCATAAAAATGACGTCATTATTAGTAATGAATCGACCTGGATTAAAAAATGATCTAACTACAAAGGCAATTGAACTCCATCAAGATTGTATTGAAAATACCTATGGAGATAATAATTTTAAAAAAGGAAAAATTTATTTTATTAAAATTAAACCAAACCCAGCTTCGTCAACTCATATTAGAGAGAATATAGATGATCAAAATGTTTTGTCGGAGGGTCTTGACGATGATGTGATGAAGTATTTACAAGAGCAAAAGATCTATAATAAACATGACTAAAACTTCTCATAATTTAATCATGAATTCTTTGGAAGAATTAAAGGCAGTAGATACTAAAATATTGTCTTTAAAAGATATAAGTAGTTTCACTGATATCATGATCATAACTTCTGGCACTTCCTCCAGACATATGTCTGCTATTTCAGACAAAATTCAAGAGAACCTCAAGGAAAAATCCATCCCAATTATCTCTGTGGAAGGAAAAGGTTCAAGCGAATGGGTGTTATTAGATTTAGGAGATATTGTAATCAACATAATGTCCAAATCTGCAAGAGAACTTTATGATTTAGAGAGTCTCTGGGACCCTGATTTGCTGTAACAATGAAAATAAAAAAGATTTTTTCGGACAAACGAGACTCAGAGTCTCGCAAACTGGTACTGTATTTAATTTTTCCTATTTTTATTATGTTTGTAGTTTTGCTACAAACTATTAATTTGACAGTTATAAACGGAAAAAAATATGAGACTCAGTCAGAGAACAATAGAATCGTATCGAGAACAATCTATCCTACGAGAGGACTAATTTACGATACAAACGATAAGTTATTAGTTGAAAATATTGCCTCATCACAGTTGAATCTGGTTCCTGAAAGATCAACAGATACCTTAAAAAAAATTAAAGCGATTGCTGACCTTTTGAACTTAGAGAAGTCTTTTTTGTTAGATATCTATGAAAGACAAATAAAAAAACCTAGGTATCCTTTTCAACCAATTACTCTAGCTAAATCATTGAATGATGAGCAGATAGCTTTATTTAGCGTTTCAAGTGAAAAATTTAAGGGATTTAGCGTAGAAACCGGCTTAGTTAGATCTGTAGTAAATAAGAAATCATTAGCTCACGTTCTTGGTTATATGGGATATTCCGAGTCAAATGATGTTAATAAAAGTTCAAATTTTATTTCAGGTAATCAAATTGGAATTTCTGGGATAGAGAAAACTTATCATGATCAATTAAGTGGCAAAGTAGGCACGAGAATTGAGGAAAAAGATGTGTCTGGTAAGTTTGTTCGGGTTCTATCTGAAAATAATGCTGAAAGCGGGAAAGACTTAAAACTTTCTATTGACCTTGATCTGCAAAACTTCTTAATTCCTTTTTTTGAAGGACAAAAAGGTGCGCTGGTAGCTTTAGAACCTAAGTCAGGGCTGATTAAGGCATTAATAAGTTCGCCCGCTTACGATCCAAATATTTTCAACTCAAGTAGTTCTTTAGCTGAAATCCAATCAATCTTCAGTGATGATGAAGGGCCTTTATTTAACAGGGCAACTATGGGTAATTATCCGCCTGCATCAACTATAAAACCAATACTTGGTTTAGCAGCTCTTGATGAGGGAATAGTCAATTGGAATACTATTATTCAAGATGATGGAGAATTTTATGTTGAAGGTGATCCTCGACCCTATAGAGGTTGGAAGGAAGATGGTCATGGCAAGGTTGATCTAGAAAAAGCTATCGTGGAATCTTCAGATGTTTATTTTTATTCCACAGCCTACGATCTTACGATAAAAAGGTTAGAACCTTTTCTGAATAAATTTGGCTTTGGTGCCAAGACAAATATTGATGCGGAAGAATCAAATGGACTTGTCCCTAACGAAAAATGGAAGTTAGGCTACATAGGAGAGTTTTGGTTCAAAGGAGACAGCATCAATTTAGGCATTGGTCAAGGTTATATGCTTTCCACTCCCATACAAATTTCACAGGCTATAGCAGTAATTGCCAATAGAGGAGAGATAATTAAACCTCGTCTAGTGGAAGAAATTGATCAATCACCTACAGAATTAGAGTCTTTAGGAAAAATTAACCTTAAAGATGAAACTAATTGGGAAAAAATTGAAAAATCAATGATCGAAGTCATTAACGCTCCGAATGGCACTGCCAATAACATAAAGGATACTAGATATGTGATTGCAGGTAAGACCGGTACAGCTCAAATCAAAAGTTATGAAGATCAGGAGTATGAAGATATTAGAGAAAATCCATTCTTCAGAGATCATGCTTTATTCGTTGGTTATGCTCCTGTCCCTGACCCAGAACTTCTTATCTTGGTAATAATTGAAAATGGAGAATCTGGAAGCAGGGTAGCGGCACCAATCGCGAAAGCAGGTTTTGATTATTATTTAACTAAGAATGAGTAGAAACCCTTTAGAATTTTCTTTATCTTCTAGAATGATCAAGCCAAATAGGTGGCTTAATCAAGACTGGTTAGTTCTTTTCTTAATCATTTCTTTAGTTAGTTTTGGATTAATGATGATCTACAGTGCTTCTGGCTCTGTGGAGATGGTTTTGAGACAAGGTATTTTTGCAGTAATCGGCATTGTCTTTATGATCTATTTATCATTCAGCGATTATCAGAGGTTATTACCCATTTACCTGAATGTATTTTGGATAGGAATATTTTTTTTATTGGTAGTTCTTTTAATTCCTTCTGATGCAGCTACTAGAAGATGGATTGATTTGGGAATTTTTGGTTTTCAGCCTTCTGAGCTAATGCGTTGTGTTTTGACGATAAGTGCAGCAGCTTTTCTTTCAAGAAATCCAAGAATAGTCTTTAGAGATTGGATGATAGTTATCGGAGTAAGTTTTTTCTCCTTCTATCTAGTTTTTATTCAACCTGATTTAGGAACTGCGATTATGGTTTTGATTTCGGGAATTCTTCCAGTTTTAATATCCGGATTTCCAGTCAGTTATCAAATAATTGGAATAGTTATTATCTTATTATCGACACCTTTTATTTGGATGAATTTATTGGATTATCAAAAACAAAGAGTACTCACTTTTTTTGATCCTAGTTCAGATCCATTAGGTACTGGATGGAACATTATCCAATCACAAATAGCTGTTGGCTCAGGAAGTCTTTTTGGTAAAGGATTTTTCCAAGGAACTCAAAGCCAATTAAATTTTGTACCTGAAAGTCATACAGATTTTATTTTCGCTGTTGTGGCTGAAGAATTTGGATTATTCGGAGTAATAGGACTGTTCTTGGTATACTTATTATTAGCTTTTAGATTAGTTATGATTGCAAAGAACTCAAATTTTCTTTTTGTAAAACTAGTAGCCGGCACATTTATCTTTCTTCTTTTAACTTATGTCGCATTCAATACTGCTATGGTTGTTGGAATTTTACCAGTCGTCGGCATGCCACTTCCTTTCTTAAGCCAGGGTGGAACAGCATTAATCATTAACATGATCATGATTGGAATTATTTTGTCTTTCAGGAGGACAGTATGAGAAGAATCATATTTTTTATTATGTTTCTTTCTCCGCTTGGCTTTGCTGATTATTCTTCTCATGACGACGTAAAAAGTTTTATCAAAGAGATGCATCAAAAACATGATTTTGATCAAAATTATCTAATTTCAATTTTTTCAAGTGCCAACAAGCAGCAAAAGATCATAGATCTTATGAATAGGCCTGCAGAAAAAACTTTTTCTTGGGACAAATATCGAAAAAGACTCGTTTCGCCTATGAGGATTGAAAATGGTCAAAAATTCTTAAGTAAATACATGACAGATTTTATTGCCGCAGAAAAAGAATTTGGTGTTCCAAAAGAAATCATAGCTTCGATAATTGGCATTGAATCTAGTTATGGTTCCATAAAAGGAAGTACCAGAGTGATTGATTCCCTCGCTACTTTAAGTTTTGATTATCCTAGGAGATCGAAATTCTTTAAGATCCAGTTAGAAAATTTTTTATTACTTTCAAGGGAAGAAAATTTTGATCCTCTTAAATTAAACGGCTCTTACGCTGGAGCCATGGGCTATGGACAATTTTTACCTGATTCTTATAGGAGACTTGCTATAGATTTTGATGATGACGGTGTAAGAGATATTATCAATAATCCAGTAGATGCCATCGGAAGTGTTGCTAATTACTTAAAGAGAAATGGTTGGCAAAAGGATGCAAACATTGCTGTAGAAGCAAACCTAGTTGACAAGCAAAATCCTATTTCAACAATTTGGAAAATGAAAAAGAATGAATACCTTGAATTAAAGCCTAAAAATCAGGTCGAATTTGATGATCTGAAAAGTGAAACATACTTGCAAGTCTCCGTTAGTGACAAGTCTTATTGGATAGGCGGCGAGAACCTGAAGGTCTTATCAAGATATAATAAAAGTTCTTTTTACATTATTGCAGTATTTTTATTAAGCAAAGAGTTAGCTTTCACTATAAATGAGGTTTGATTTGAGAATATTACTTATCTTCTTTCTACTTTCAATTTCAAATATATCATCCCAGGCTTTGATACCAGATCCTCCTGAGGTAAATGCAAAAAGTTATATTTTAGTTGAGGCTCATACCAATCAAATTATTTCAGAGCAAAATGCAGATCTGCCATCTGGTTTGGCCAGCTTAACAAAAATTATGACAGGTTATGTGGTTGCTGATCAGATTGAGAAAGGCTTCATATCAAAAGAAGATCAAGTTTTGATTTCTGAAGTTTGTTGGCGAATGGAGGGCTCAAGAATGTTTATCCAGGAAGGGAAAAGAGTTTCTGTTGATGATTTACTTAAAGGAATGATTATTCAATCTGGCAATGATGCGAGCTGTGCTTTAGCTGAACATGTTGCTGGAACCCAAGGGGATTTTGCTGTCTTGATGAATGAGTATGCTTCTGAACTGGGTATGCTTGATTCAAATTTTGTAAATCCAACAGGATTACCTGATGTAAACCATTACTCAACCGCTAGAGATTTAGCAAAATTAAGTATCAGCATGATAAATGATTTTCCAAAGCACTATTCTTTATATAAAGAAAAAGAATTTACTTTTGATGATATAAGACAATTGAATAGAAATAGTTTGCTCTGGCAAGACGATTCCGTTGATGGAATTAAAACTGGGCATACAAATGACTCAGGTTATTGTCTAGCTGGCTCTGCCATCAGAGGAGAAACAAGATTTGTAAGCATTGTATTGAACAGTGCATCTGAAAAGACAAGAATAAGAGATACAAGACGATTGCTGGACTATGCATTTAGGTTTTACCAAACAAAAACAATCGTGAAAGCATACGAGCCATTAACAACCGTAGATGTTTGGGCTGGAATCGAAGAAAAAGTCTCGCTAGGTTTAGGATCGGATTTAAAAATTACTCTACAAAGAAATAAATTTAAAAATCTTGAATTAGATTTGCCTAGCAGCTTGGGTGTAAGGGCACCAATATCAAGAGACCAAAAACTCGATGAGTTAATTTTGTTATCTAACGGTGAAAGAATTCAGTCTTTTGATTTAGTAGCCATAACAGACGTAAAGAAAAAGAGTTTTATTTCAGCATTGTGGGATAACTTAATTTTCTCGATTTATAGTTTTTTCATGCAAGATGAAACTACTTAATGTCTTTCTCTTCTTTAAATTTTGAGATAAAAGAATCGCATAAACTTTTTATATCGCCTTTTGATAGGGGCTTTATATTCGGGGATGCTGTTTATGAAATGATCCTTTGTATAGACGGAAGATGTATCTTTATTGAAGATCACTTGGCAAGGTTAAAGCAGAGTCTAGCTTCTATAAAACTAATTACAGATTTTAAAGAAAAAAACTTAGAGGATGAAATTAATAGAATTGCAGATGTAAATGATGCTCCTTTTCAAGCAATATACGTTCAAATTTCCAGAGGAGTTCAATTAATTAGAAATCATCTTCCTGAAGAAAATTTAAGTCCGACAGTCTTTATAACGTCTATAAAAATAGATGATCCATCAGATCGAAACAAAGGAATTTCTGCTTTACTTAAGGATGATGAGAGGTGGTTAAAAACAGATATTAAATCTACATCTTTACTAGCAAACGTTTTGAATAAAATTGAAGCTGATTCTGAAGGCCATGACGAAGTTATCTTACATAAAGATGGTTTTTTAAATGAAGGCGCGGTATCAAACTTATTTCTATTCATAAATGATGATCTTCATACACCATCTCTTGATGCAAACATATTACCCGGCGTCACAAGGGCAAAACTCATTAATTTAGCAGAAGCTAATAACATAAATGTTATTCAAAGGATTATTCCTTTATCGGAAATTGATAACGCTCAAGAGGTTTTTATGTCTTCAACTACCAAAGGAGTAATTCCTGTAGTAAGAATAATAGGTTCTAAGTTTGATACAGATAAAGCAGGTGATCTCACATTGAGACTTAGAGAAAAATATTTACAAGAAATTTATCAAACATAAGACATTAAGGTATTGAAACGAACCTTGATTAACTTTTCATTATTTTCTGATTTAATCAACCTATCTAATCTAGCAATTTCAATTTTAATTTTATTAATTGAATCTTCTGATATTGTTTTAGCCTTATTTTTTAAATCAGATACATAATCAAAAGGCCCTGGCACTTTCATTGTTGGATTGGCTTGAAATGCTTCGATAAAAGACAATTCTCTATTTAAGCTCCAAAGCATTAAAGTTAAAGGTACTTTCTCAATCAGGAGTTGATTAAGAAGTTTATTAAAAAGGTGTGCATTTGAATTGATGAAACTCCTTGAAAAAGAAAATATATCTTTGCTTGAACTATCGATCAAAGAATCTTTGATGGTAATCATTTTTAGATCTTCATTTTTTGATATGAGTTTGAGACATTTTAGCTCTTGATCGGCAGCCAAGAGATTTCCATTTGTCAGTTCAGTTAAATAATCAGTCATTTGAACATCTAAATTCAAACCTCTTCTTTTAGCTCTGGACTTAAGCCATATAGGAAATTGATTTGGATAAATCTTTTCTATGTATGACGATTTCGTGATGGAGGAAATTTTTTTAAACCATGCACTGCCTTTAACTTTGGTTACGTTTTCAATTGATAAGATAATTGTTTTGGAACTTTCTGCTTTACTTGAGAAGTTCTCTAAATAATTGAGACAATCTTTCGAAGGAGCAAATCCATTAATTCTTATATCTAAAAGCTCTTTATCCTCAAATAAAGATAAACTGTCATTGCTATCAAATGTGTCCCAGTTAAACTTTTTGTCCACAAAAAAAATTTTTCTATTTAGAAACCCTTCTTTTTTTAATTTATTTATCTCGATTAATCTATTTTCTTGGAGCAGAAAGGGCTCGTCACTTACTAAGCAATATATGTCAGCCATTAGAGATTTTTATCAGATTAAACTTAATATCATCTAGAGCTTTATCAAGGAAAGAATTTTTGATTTCTTCTGTAATTTTGTCATTCGAGAGAATATTCGAAGTATTGTAAGGATAAAGTTCCGAGTCATAGAAACTTTGTGAAATGATTTTGTCATCTAAGATAAATTCATACTCTAAAGAATACTCAATGCTCCCCACGGCAGGTGTAAGATTTTTATCCGTAGCAGAAAGAAATTTTCCAATTCTTTGTGAAATAATTCTAATTTTCAAATCAACTTGATCTGTTTTAGATAAGTTCAATCCAACATACCCCTGATTTGATTTAATATTTTTGACAAGTAATTTATTAAGAGGAGTGCTTTCATAAATCAATAGAGCATCAAGCTTTGATGGATTATTTGAAACTAAACTATACCCACAGGAATAAATAAACAGACACAAAAGGGATAAACAGACATAACGCATCACACAACAAAGTTTATCAATTTACCTTTAACAAATATTATTTTTTTTACTTCTTTCCCTTCTAAATACTTTGCAACATTTTCAATTTTCATCGACATAGATTTGACGTCATCTTCACCTGCTTCAATATCAATGATTAACTTACCTCTGGATTTCCCATTAACTTGAACAATGAAATCAACTTCATTAGATTTTAAGAAATTTTCATTTGGAACTGGCCAACTTTCATTGTAAAGAAAATGACCTCCAGCATCCTTCCACAGTTGTTCTGTAACATGGGGAATGATTGGATTGAGGAGACTTATAGCAACCCTTAAAGTTTCATTAACTAATGTTTTTTGATCTTCAGAAGAATTATCATCAAGGAATTTATGAGGTATTGCATTTATCATTTCCATGACTGAAGAAATCGCGGTGTTGAAAGAAAATCTTCTTGAGAAATCATCATTAACTTTTTTGATGGTCTGATTCACTTTGATGTAAAGTTTTTCCATTTCAGAATCTTCAGAATTATGTTCATAGTGCCCAACAGTTGAAAAATGTTTTTGGGACATTGTCCAAAGTTTATTGATAAATTTAAATGAGCCTTTAATGCCACTATCGGACCACTCCAAAGACTGTTCAGGAGGGGCTGCGAACATCATAAACAATCTTAAAGAGTCAGCACCATACTCTTCAATTAAATCATCTGGATTCACTACATTACCTTTTGACTTAGACATTTTTGCACCATCCATAAGAACCATTCCCTGACAGAGAAGATTCTTAAATGGCTCCCTTGTATCCAAATATCCTAATTCGTTAAGAACCTTGCAGAAAAATCTTGAGTAGAGCAGATGAAGTATTGCATGTTCAATTCCTCCAATGTACTGATCGACTGGTAACCAATAATTTGCTTCATCATCTAAGATATCTTTATCTGATTTAAAAGATGCATACCTTGCGTAATACCAAGAGGATTCAAAAAAAGTATCAAGCGTATCTTTTTCTTTAACGTATTTTTTTCCATTTCTCTCTATTGACTCTGCCTTTAGCTCATCATCGGATAGATCTGAAAAAGGAATAGCATCGTTATCATCTTCATTCTCAGGAATCATCATCGGAATAGGAGCGCCCCAAGATCTCTGTCTGGAAACACCCCAATTTCTGAGTCTGAAATTTTCTTTAAATCTTCCAAAATTATTTTGCTCTGCAAATTTTTGTATTTTTATGAATGCATCTTCAAAACTTAAACCATCAAATTGACCCGAATTAATCAATTTCCCTTTTTCTGTAGATGCTTGATCAGAATCTTCGTTCTCGGAAGAAATTACTCTAACGATAGGCAGTGAATATTTTGTGGCAAATTCAAAATCTCTTTGATCATGACCAGGTACACCCATCAATGCGCCTGATCCATAATCTGAAAGCACGAAGTTTGCTACCCAAATGGGTATTTTTTCTTTTGTGACTGGGTGATAGGCAAATTCGTTAAGAAAAAAACCTTTTTTTTCTTGTAGTGCTTGATCTTTTTCTGCACTTTTAACTTTACTAATTTCTTCTATCCAGAGTTGTAAATCTTTATTCTCGGATAGTTTTCTCTTCGTGATTTCATGTTCTGATGAAAGTGCAATAAAGCTGACACCCATGATGGTATCAGGTCTTGTAGTAAAAACTTCAATTGGCTTATCTATCACTGAGTTTTCAAATTGGAATACCATTCCCTTTGATTTACCAATCCAATTCTCTTGCATTAGCTTTACCTGTTCAGGCCAGCCAGAAAGATTCCTTAATTCTGAAAGAAGTTCATCAGCATAGTCAGTTATCTTTAGAGACCACTGATTAAGGAATTTTTTTTCTACCGGAGCCCCAGATCTCCAGCCTCGACCGTCGATGACTTGTTCGTTTGCTAAAACTGTTTTATCAACTGGATCCCAATTTACTTCAGTTTTTTCCCTAATAACCAAACCCTTTTCAAACATTTTACAAAACAGATCTTGCTCCCATTTATAGTAGCTCTCATCACAAGTAGAAAATTCTCTTCGCCAGTCATAGGCAAATCCTAACTGTTTAAGCTGACTTCTCATTGTTTCTATATTCTGATAGGTCCAGTCTTTTGGAGAAACTTTGTTTTCTATTGCTGCGTTTTCTGCCGGTAACCCAAAAGCATCCCAACCCATTGGTTGCATGACGCATTTTCCTAATCTGATATTGAATCTAGAGATTAAATCACCAATCGTATAATTCCTAACGTGACCCATATGGATTTTTCCAGACGGGTAGGGCAGCATGCTTAGGCAGTAAAATTTATCTTTATTAGTATCTGGATCTACCTCGAAAGCATTATTTGAATCCCAGTAATCTTGAATAGATTGATCAATGACTTTTGGATCATACTCTTTCATAAAAATATTTACTTTATGTTAAGAATATCTCTTAAGTAATTTATTGAGATTTTTTCTTCAACAAAGTTTGGCTCAATAAGAATTCTTTGATGAAGAGGAGCATTTGTATTTATTCCTTCTATATAAGTTTCTTCGAGCGCTACTCGCATCTTTCTTATTGCAGAAATTCTATCGCTTGAATGCGCACATATTTTCGCTATCAAAGCATCATAATATTGGGGAACTGTGTAACCAGAATAGAGATGAGAATCGGTCCTAATCCTAAATCCGCCTGGAGGATGGAATTCAGTTACCTTGCCAGGAGATGGAATGAAAGTTTCATGATGTTCAGCATTTATCCTGCATTCAATTGCATGACCGCGGCAGTTAATATCTTCTTGAGACAAAGGAATTTCCTGACCAGCTGCAATCATAATTTGTAGTTTTACAAGATCAATCCCAGTTATCATTTCTGTGATTGTGTGTTCTACCTGCAATCTTGTATTCATTTCAATAAAGTAAAAATTTCCATCCTCATAAAGAAATTCAAAAGTACCTAAACCTTTATAATTAATCTTTTTGCAGGTGTTCACTGCTATCTTCCTTATTTCATCTAATTTTTCTTGAGGTATATCAAAAGCAGGAGCTTCTTCAATGATCTTTTGATTTCTTCTTTGGATTGAGCAGTCTCTTTCAAAAAAATGAACAACATTTCCGTGATCATCCGCGGCCACTTGTATCTCTACGTGCCTTGGAGTTTGGAGATATTTCTCTATATAAACTTCGTCACTTCCAAAGCTATTTAAGGCTTCAATTTGAGTGAGACTTAGTTTCGACAAAAATTCTTCTTTTTTCTCACAGATTTGTATCCCTTTACCTCCGCCTCCTGCAGCAGCTTTTATTATTACTGGATAGCCAATTTCATCAGCCATCTTCAATGCTTCTTCCTCCGAGTTAATTCTTCCTGTGCCAGGAACGGGCTGCATTCCAGCTGATAAAACTGCTTCTTTGGCAGTGATTTTATTTCCCATCACTTTTATGGTTTCAGAATCTGGCCCTATGAATTTGTATCCGCTGGATGTTACTTGTTGAGCAAAATGATCGTTTTCTGAGAGAAAACCTACGCCTGGATGAATAGCATCAATCCCCGTCAGTTCTGATGCGCTTATAATAGCAGCGACATTGAGATAACTTTTTGCTGATTCTGCAGGTCCAATACAAATGGATTCATCCGCCATCTTTACATGTTTTAAATCTTTATCTGCTGACGAATAAACAGCAACAGTTTTTATATCAAGTTCTTCACATGCTCTTAAGATTCTTAAGGCGATTTCTCCTCTATTGGCTATAAGGATTTTTTTAAACATTGGACTTTAAGAAATAACAAATAAGGTTTGATCGAACTCAACAGGCTCAGCATTGTCAACTAAGATTTGTTTTACTGTTCCGGAAAACTCTGACTTTACCTCATTCATCATTTTCATGGCTTCAATTATGCAAAGTACATCACCTTCATTAATTTGATCACCAACTTTTACAAAAGGTTCTGACTCTGGATTTGGAGCAGAATAAAAAGTTCCTACCATTGGAGAATTCATTTTATTTCCACTTTCAAGAACATCTGATGTTTGGCTTATTTCTTGAGTAACTGTTGCTTCAGACGAAGGTGCCGATGGCATAGCAATCGGAGACTGTTGAGTAGGTTCTGAAATAATAGCAGGAGCAGAAGAAATAAAATTACCTGGAATAGGGTTACTCTTTACAAGTTTTACAGCTTCTTCACCTTCTTTAATTTCTATTTCATTGAGATTTGATTCTTCTAACATCTCAATTAATTTTTTTACTTTACGAATATCCATTAATCCTCCCTTATTAGATAATTTTTTGCTGCTTGAAAGGCCATTAAATAACTATGCTTTCCAAATCCTGAAATCACTCCCAAAGCAATGTCTGAAAAATATGACTTTTCTCTAAATTCTTCTCTGCCATAAATGTTAGACAAATGTATTTCAATCAAGGGAATATTTACACCAAGTATCGCATCCCTCAAAGAAATGCTTGAGTGTGTGAAGGCGCCTGGATTGAATAGAATAATTTTTACTCCATTAGATTTCGCATCATGAATCTTGTCAACTAACTCATGCTCAGCATTACTTTGAAAGCATTCGGTATCAATATTGTTCTCTTTGCCTAGCTTTTCTATTGTTTTTTCAATATCTTCAAGAGAAAAATCTCCATATATATCTGGTTCTCTTTCACCTAAAAGATTCAAATTTGGCCCATTTAAAAGCAAGATCGAAGACATTGAGCGAATTTTAAAGTATTTTTTTAGAAATTAAACGATTTTCTTTGAATAATAGATCTATTTTGCTATTTTTTTCTGGATAGCAATATTTTCCTTGATAGCATCCCAAATAGTTTAATTTGAATGACAAGATGCCGTTCTTTAGATTTGGGACATTAAAGAAAATATTATTAATGAAGACTTCAGACTCTCCAAAAAACTCATCTTTTATAACTAATGACTCTGTTTCTATTTTTAAATTTCTATTTTCCGGAGAGATTGTGAAGTTTAGCTTATCGGAATAAACATAAACATTTTGATGTAATTTCAAATCTATCAAAACATGATCATCAAAAGAATTTATAGTGATAGTATATGCCTCCTCAGGAGATACGAACTGATCACTCGTTTCAATAAACAAGAAACTATTGCCTGAAAAGACAGCTGAAACAAAAAGTAAAAATAAATTCATGAATAATTTTGGTGAACCAATTTTGAAAGTTAACAACCTTAATGTTGAATTTGCAAATGAATCTTCAACTTTTAAGGCTGTTAATAATTTAAATTTTAGCCTCTTTGAAAAAGAGACTTTAGCCGTTGTAGGAGAAAGCGGATCAGGCAAATCAGTTACAGCTTTATCTATTATGCAATTACTTCCTTATCCAATTGCATTTCATAGCAAAGATAGCTCCATAAACTTTCATGGCACAGAACTTATAAATCTTCCTAAAAAAGAACTTGAGAATATCAGAGGTAAAAGAATATCAATGATATTCCAAGAGCCAATGACTTCATTGAATCCCTTTATAAAGGTCGGTAAGCAAATTATGGAGTCTATTCAAGTCCATAATAAGAGTTCCAACAAAGAGGCAAAAGAAAAAGCCATAGACCTATTAAGGAAAGTTGAAATACCAAACCCAGAACAAAAATTTTCTTCATTTCCTCATCAGCTCTCTGGAGGACAAAGACAAAGGGTGATGATCGCAATGGCATTGTCAAACAATCCTGAAATATTGATTGCAGACGAACCAACAACAGCCTTGGATGTGACTGTCGAAAAAGAACTATTAATTCTTTTAAATAAATTAAAGGAAGAGGAAAACCTCAGCATAATTTTTATCACGCATGATTTAAATGTTGTCAAAAGATTCGCAGATAAGGTTCTGGTGATGAATCAGGGTAATGTGATCGAAAGAGGAACTACTGCAGAAATTTTTTCTAATCCAAAGGATTCTTATACAAAAAGGCTAATAGAGTCCATTCCTGAACCCAAAGAGATTAATAATGTTTCAGATTCCAAAATTCTGGAATGCGAAAAATTAAATGTAAGCTACCAAGTAAGAGAAGCTTCTCTTTTCCAAAAAGAAGAAAGATTTGATGCAGTCAAAGAAGTCTCATTCTCTTTATCAGCTAATTCAACTCTAGGAATTGTTGGAGAATCAGGATCAGGAAAATCTACCATTCTCAAAGCAATTCTGGGCATAGAAGAGTATTCAGGAAAAATTCTCTTTGAAAATGAAATATTAAAGAAAGATAAGCTAAGTGATTTGAGGAAGAAATGTCAGGTTGTCTTTCAAGACCCCTTTAGTTCTCTATCTCCTAGGATGAGGGTGGAAGAGATCATCAAAGAAGGTTTGGATATTCATTTTAAGCAATTGAGCAAACAAGAAAAAAAACAACGCATCATAGAATCAATAAATGACGTTCATTTAGATCCATCATGCCTTGAAAAGTTTCCGCATGAATTTTCTGGAGGCCAAAGACAGAGAATTGCAATAGCAAGAGCATTGATTACAAATCCCAAATTGATCTTGCTCGATGAGCCAACTTCAGCATTAGATGTTTCAATTCAAAAGGAAATACTTCTGCTCTTGAAGGATTTACAAAATTCCAAAAATATAAGCTATGTTTTGATAAGTCATGATTTAAGAGTAATCAGGTCAATGTCAGATAGAGTTTTAGTCATGAAAAAGGGCTCAATAGTTGAATCTGGTCCAACCGATCAGATATTTGATACACCTCAAGATGAATATACAATCAATCTTATAAATGCTGCTTATAATTAAAATCAATGTCTAAAAAAAGAAAATATTCATCCTCTCTGGTTGATGGAATTGATCAAGCTGGTGCTCGATCAATGCTTAGGCCAACAGGTTTTTCAGATGAGGATTTTAAAAAACCACAAGTAGGTATCGCTTCAACTTGGTCAAATGTTACTCCTTGTAACATGCACATCAATGAATTAGCACAAACCATATGTGGCTCTGTTGATGATGCAGGTCTCAAATCAGTTCTTTTCAATACCATCACAATCTCTGACGGTATTTCAATGGGTACTCTTGGAATGAGATATTCTTTGGTCTCTAGAGAAGTCATTGCAGATTCAATTGAAACTGTTGTTGGGTGCCAGTCATTTGATTCTGTTGTTGCAATCGGCGGATGCGATAAAAATATGCCAGGTTGTATGATGGGATTGATACGGTTAGATAGACCAAGTCTGTTTGTTTACGGTGGTTCTATCAAGCCTGGGAAGGATCATACTGATTTTGCCACTGTTCTTGAAAAGGTTGGAGCATATTCTCAAAATCAAATAAGTGAAGACGAACTAATAGCAATTGAGAAAAATGCACTCCCTGGGCCTGGTTCATGCGGAGGAATGTACACTGCAAACACTATGGCATCGGCAATTGAAGCCTTAGGAATGAGTTTGCCTGGCAGTAGCTCACAAGATGCAATCTCTCAGGAGAAGAAAAATGATTGCCTGGCTGTAGGTAAGGCTATCGATTACTTATTAGAAAAGGATATTAAACCTAGCGATATTCTAACCAAGAGCGCTTTTGAAAATTCTATTAAAGTAGTTATTGCACTAGGTGGCTCTACTAACGCAGTCCTTCATCTCCTTGCAATGGCAAAATCAGCAAATGTTGATTTAAATTTAGACGACTTTACTAGGATAGGGAAAAATACACCTGTTTTATCTGACATCAGGCCTTCTGGTTACTATTTAATGAGTGATCTGAATGAACAGGGCGGTATTCAACCCTTAATGAAAATGATGCTTAATGATGGATTACTGGACGGAAGCTGTATGACCGTTTCAGGAAAAACTTTAGAAGAAAATCTTAAAGACATAGAACCCTATAAAGACGATCAAAAAATTATTGCTCAAATTAGTAAACCTATAAAAAAAGAAAGTCACATTAGAATTTTGAAAGGCAATCTAGCTCCTCAAGGAGCTGTAGCTAAAATAACTGGGAAAGAAGGACTATCTTTTTCTGGTCCTGCAATAATTTTTGAATCTGAAGAAGAGGCTGTTGAAGCAATTTTCAATAATACCATTCAAGAAGGTTCGGTAATTGTTATCAGATACGAAGGTCCTGTGGGAGGACCGGGTATGCGTGAAATGCTAAAACCGACTGCGGCAATCATGGGAGCTGGGCTAGGAGATAAAGTTGCTCTAATTACTGATGGAAGGTTCTCAGGCGGATCTCATGGTTTTGTAGTTGGCCATATTACTCCTGAAGCAGCGAATGGAGGTCCAATTGGACTTTTACAGAATGGAGATTTAATCACCATAGATGCAAAAAAAGATCAAATAAACATTGATATCTCAGAAGAACAGTTAGCAGATAGAAAGAAAAACTGGCAATCTTTAAAAGAACCTCCTAGCAGAGGAGTGTTAGCTAAATACGCCAGATCAGTATCTTCAGCTTCCGAGGGCGCTGTAACAGACGATTTTTAATTTGCATTTTTAAAATTTAACCTAATATAAAAATTATGAGTAACACAATAGAATTAAATAAGGAAAACTTCACAGAAACAGTTGGGTCAAATAAACCCGTTTTAGTCGATTATTGGGCAGAATGGTGTGGTCCATGCAAAATGGTAGCCCCAATACTTGAGGAAGTTGCTTCAGACATGTCAGATAAGCTGACGGTTGGCAAAGTTGATGTGGATGAAAATCAAGAGTTAGCAGCCCAATTAAACATAATGAGCATTCCTACGTTAGTTCTATTCAAAGATGGAGAGGTAGTTGATCAGGCGATAGGCGCTTTATCAAAGTCTCAGCTTCTATCCTTTTTGGAAGAACACCTATAAATTTAACCTAGACTAGGGCTAGCTTAGGTGTTACATTTATTGACCTTGTCTTAGACAATCTTTAATTAAATCCCAAAATTTGTTATGCATTTAGGCGAATTAAAAGCCAAGCCCGTAGAAGAATTGCTCAGTCTCGCTGAGGACATGGGTATTGAAAATTTAGCCCGTTCAAAAAAACAAGATGTTATTTTTGGAATTCTCAAATCTCATTCTGGAAAAGGTGAAGATATTGAGGGCGAGGGAGTTCTTGAAATTTTAAATGATGGGTTTGGATTTTTGAGATCACCGTCGTCTTCTTATTTAGCAGGTGCAGACGACATATATGTTTCACCAAGCCAAATAAGAAGATTTGGACTCAAAACAGGTGATTCTATATCTGGAAAAATAAGACCACCAAAAGAGGGCGAGAGATATTTTGCCTTATTAAAGATTGATGAGATCAACTTTAATGCACCAGAGCAAACGAAATCAAAAGTCGCTTTTGAAAACTTAACACCTTTGTTTCCTGAAGAAAGAATCGTGATGGAGGCAGGGAATGGAACAACTGAAGATTTATCAGCAAGAATAATTGATTTAACTGCCCCAACAGGTAAGGGTCAGAGAGGACTTATTGTTTCTCCACCCAAAGCAGGAAAAACTCTTCTTCTTCAAACCATCGCCCATTCAATTGAAAGGAATAGCCCTGACAGTAAGCTCATGGTTCTTTTAGTTGATGAAAGACCTGAAGAGGTTACTGACATGAAACGTTCTGTTCGAGGGGAGGTAATCGCGTCTACCTTTGACGAACCTCCATCAAGACATGTTCAAGTAGCTGAGATGGTAATTGCCAAAGCTAGAAGACTTGTTGAAACAAAAAATGATGTCATTATTTTGTTAGATTCAATCACTCGTTTGGCAAGAGCTTATAACTCTACTCAAGCGGCTTCTGGGAAAATATTAACAGGTGGTGTTGACGCCAATGCCCTTGAAAAACCAAAAAGATTTTTTGGTGCTGCCAGAAATATAGAAGGTGGAGGAAGTCTCACCATTATTGCTACAGCGCTTATTGACACTGGATCGAGAATGGACGAAGTAATCTACGAAGAATTTAAAGGCACAGGAAATCAAGAAATTCATCTTGATAGAGCAATTGCTGAAAGAAGAGTCTTTCCAGCCATTAACATAAGGCGTTCAGGCACAAGAAGAGAAGAGCTGATAACCGATGATGCCGAACTTCAGAGAATAAATATTCTCAGAAAGCTTCTAAATGATATGGAAGATGTCGATGCAACTGAATGGCTCATAGACAAACTTGGAAAACACAAGACAAACAATGAATTCTTCAGTTCAATGAAGAAAGGTAAGTAACTATTTTTCTTTGAGAAGTAAATATTGCTTTTTACCAGAGTTAGTCTCTTTTATAACCTCCCAATTATTTTCTAAAAAACTTAAGTCTAGATCTTTTTCTACTTCAAGATAAATATTTCCAGACTTAGCAAGAAGGGATTTTGTTTTAATTTTTAATAGAACTTGTTCAGCAAGTTGCTCATAGAATGGAGGATCGACAAAAATTAGATCAAACTCATCATTTGCTTCATCTAACCAAGCAAGGACATCTTCATTAATTATTGATATATCCTCAATAGCATCTAGCTTTTCGATATAGCTTTTTAATTTATCAAAGTGCTCAAAATTTTTTTCGATAAATGTAACTTTGTGAGCACCTCTAGACAATGATTCCAGCCCTAAAGAACCTGTTCCTGAAAATAAATCAAGACAAGTTTTATGATCAATGACCTGTCCAAGCCAATTAAACAATGTTTCCCTTAGTCTGTCTGGAGTCGGTCTAAGATCTTTGGAAGGTAAGAATTCGAATTTTCTTCCTTTATATTTTCCGCTGATTATTCTAAATGAACCTTTATTTGCTTTATTGCTCATAATTTTCTTTTATAATTCTCTTTTCTAATCACTTATCAATGCAAGATATATTTCTAAATATTTTAAGAACGCAAGCTCAAACTGTATATGTAATTTCTTCAGGAAATTCAGATTCGAAAGAGGCAATGACAGTTTCTTCAGTAGCTTCGTTATCAGCTGATCCACCAAGAATGTTAGTTTGTATTAATAAATCTGCTGCCATGCATGATTTTTTAAAAACAACTGAGTCATTTTGTCTCAATTTGTTGAGTAATGGACAAAAACATGTAGCTGATATTTGTAGCAACTCAGAGAAAATAAACGAAAGATTTTCTAATGATTCTTGGCTTAATAGAGAAGAGACTCCATATTTAGAAAATGCTCAATCAAACCTCTTTTGTAAATTAAAAGCAATTATGGAAGATACCACTCATTCAATCTTCGTTGGCGAGGTACAAGATTTAATTCATAATGACGTTTTAAAACCCTTGGTATATCAAGAAGGAAAATATGTCTAAGTTTTTTTATCTTATAATTTTTGTTTTCTTCTCAAGTCTCGGATTTTCAAGCGAGAATAAACTTTATTTTATCGAGCCTAAAGATGGTGCAACGCTAAATGGACCTATAAAAATAGTTTTTGGGTTATCTGGAATGGGAGTTGCTCCAGCTGGTATAGATTTTCCTAATACCGGACATCATCACCTCCTCGTTGATTTAGAAAATTTGCCTGATCTTTCGAAACCCATCCCCGCCAATAAAAACCATATCCACTTTGGTAAAGGTCAGACTGAAGCAATCCTTGAATTACCAAAGGGAAAAAGAACTTTGCAACTTTTAATGGGCAACTATCTCCACATACCACACAAAGAACCAGTGATTTCAGACAAAATCACTATCTTTATTAAATAAATTCTCCTAATAGACTTCATTGATTAAAGCAATCTTAAAATTTAAGAAAAAATTCATTATTTTTTTATATTTACTCACTCTATCTAGCTTTTCAGTAAGTGAAATTTTCATCGATGGAATTCTTGACGAAGTAGAATGGAGCTCAGCAAAGCTGATTGATGACCTTGTAGTCGTTCAGCCAAACACCTTAGAGAAATCAAAGTACAAAACCGAAGTTTTATATTTTGCCAACGAAAAAGGCATTTATTTCGGTTTTAAAAATTTTAAACCTCCAGAAAGACAAACGCCAATTCAACATAAGCGGGATGCATGGATGGCTGACGGAGATAGAAATTTCATTATCATTGATTTTGTTGGAAATGGTAACAATGGATTTTCTTTTGGAACTTCCTTAGGAGATTCTGTCGGCGATGGGACAGTTTCAAATGAAAATCAGTTCAATCAGGACTGGGATGGGGTGTGGTTCGTCAAAACCAGTCAAGATAGTGAAGCTTGGTACTCTGAATTTCTGATACCTTGGGATGTAGCACCCATTAGTTCTTCTACCGAAGATGAACTAGAAATAAAAATAAGAATAAATACTTTTGATTTTCTCAGCAATGAATGGTCAAGTTTTCCTGCTATTTGGAGCACCGATTCAGCCTTTTTATCAAAATTTGAACCTATCAGAATTAAGAATTATGCCCGTGATGCTCAAAGTGATGCTGACTTTTACCCATATATTTCAATTTCACAAGAGCAAGTTACAGACGAGCAAATAAATAAAATAGGTGGAGAAATATTTTGGTCTATAGATGCTGAAAAGAGATTAGATGTAACTATAAATCCTGATTTTGGCCAAGTAGAAAGCGATGATGTTATTGTGAATTTTGATTCAACGGAGACTTATTATGAAGATAGGAGGCCATTCTTCACTGAAAATCAAAACTTATTTCAAATAACTGGCTGGAGAACTTATCTAATAAATACAAGAAGAATTGGAGCAGCTCCAGATTATGATTGTAACCAGCTTAGTGAACGATTAGCTGAAAAATGTCTTCAAGATAATTCATCTACTAGCGATATCGACCTTGCCCTAAGATATACCCAATCAGGAGTACTTAACGAGTTTGGTATCTTCTCTGCTTTTGAAAGAGGAACGGATATTTATAAAGGAAGAAATTTCCAAGCTATTCGCTACAGAAGAAATTTTAATGAAGGGAAAGTAGGCTATCTTTTAACTTATGCAGATAAACCAAACATTTCAAGGAGCGCTCAAGTACACACTTTTGATTACGAATATTTTATCAATCAAGATACTCGTTTTTTTGGAATGTTAAGTTACTCAGATATTGATGATCCTAATTTATCCAAGAATGGATCTGCAATAAGAGCTCTTATCTCGAAACAATTTACAAAAAAATTCTCTGGTTTATGGGCTTTCTCATCTTATGGCAAAGGATATGACATTAACGATATGGGTTACAGTGAAATGAAGGAATATATGTCAACTGGATGGGTAGCAAACTATAGAGAAGCTGAATTTGCTAAAAACTCTCCTCTCCAAAGTTTGACTGTTGACTCGAATGGTGGATTTAATAAAAGTGCCTCAGGAATTTACGGCGGGTCTTTAGCTAATGTGAGTTTAAGTCTAGATTTTAAGGATTTTTCTTCTGTAAGACTGAGTTGTGAGTGCTTTCTTGATCCCGGTAAAGATTATATGGAAACGAGAGGTTTCCCAGATGCGCCTTATATTAGAAATAAAGGAGGATACACCTTTGCTATTAGCTATGAGGCACCAGAGACCCTTGTATTTATTCCTTCAATGAAGGTGGAAAGCAGATCATCAGGATATGAATTTGATGATTCTTTGCTATCGAGAAAAGAGGAAGGTTGGGGTTTTAATTTGGGCGCAACTGTAAAACCAACAGATAATCTTAATATTAATTTGGGTCTAATTAGATATGATGAGGACGAAAACTGGAGCAAATTTGAATACGACAACGTGTTCGGCTACTACCATAAGAAGAAACTCTCATCCTCTTTATCTTTAGGGTATTATGAAAGAAAGCATGAATTAAGAATAAAAGCTCAGTTTTACTCTTTAACTGCAAAAGATCCCGAAGCTTTTTTTGTATCACCTGAAGGAAAAATGAAGTCCGCTGATGTTAACCTAAATTCATTTGAATTGAGCCAAGTGGCATTTCAAATCAGGTATAGGTATGAGTTGGCACCTCTATCTCATATTTATGTGGTCTACACTAGAGGTGGAGATTATTTCAGCTCTGATATGTCCTCATCATCATTTGAAAAGCTTTATTCAAAAGGATGGGATACAACTTACTCGGATCAATTTATTGTAAAAATAAGATACAGATTTTCATCGTAAAAATATTCATAACTTCCATTAAAAAATATATAAGTTAATCTGACTTCAACATTGATGATGTGATTTCAGATAAAATATCATCCTTATTGATCTTATTTCAGATTTACTCAAGTTCTAAATAAATCTTAAGATATGGCCAAAAAATTAATACTTTTATTTCTACTTTCACCACTATCTGCAGAGATTGTTGTTGATGGCAAATTAAATGAAATTGAGTGGGATTCTGCAGGAATTATCAATACTTTTTTTGTAACTGAGCCCCTAACTTATGAAACTCCAGAAGTTGAAACAGAAGTTTTATATTTTGCTAACGAAGATGGAATATATTTTGGCTTTAAAAATTATGAACAACCTATAGAGGATCAAACAACTTTGCTGCATAAAAGGGATGTTATGGATGCATCAGCAGATAGAGCTTTCATTGCAATAGACTTTAATGGAAACGGTATAAGAGCCTATAGCTTTGCAGTATCTTTGGGTGGATCAATTGGAGATGCGGTTTGGGCAAACGAGAATCAACCATCATCCGATTGGGATGCAATTTGGTTCGCTGAAACTTCTCAAACCGACGATGCTTGGTTTGCAGAGTTTTTAATCCCTTGGGATGTTGCTCCATTGGAAGTTTCTGATAAAGAATTCATTGAAATTAATGTTAGGGCATCTAGGGGTTACTTTTTAAAAAACGAATGGCATGGTTTTCCTAAAATTAATTGGACTGATACAAAATTTATCTCAAGATTTCATCCAATAAAAATAAGAAATTTTGCTAGCAACTCTACCTCGGAAGTCGATTTCTTCCCTTACATTTCAGTTTCTCAAGAAGAGGTTACAGGAAAACAAGAAAATAAAATTGGAGGAGAAATATTTTGGGCTATCGATTCAGAAAAAAGATTAGATGTCACTTTAAATCCTGATTTTGGCCAAGTAGAAAGCGATGATGTCATTGTGAGTTTTGATGCAATAGAGACTTTTTACGAAGATAAACGACCATTCTTCACAGAAAATCAGGATCTTTTTCAAATAAGGGGTCGAACTTCTTTTCTCATCAACACGAGAAGAATTGGTGCTCGACCAGACTATGATTGCTCTTCAGAGATAGACGAATCAGATTGTAATTCGCAAAGAAAAACCTACAGTGAAATTGACTTAGCCTTAAAATATACCCAGACTGAAGCTAGTGATGAGTTTGGAATTTTCTCAGCTTTTGAACGAGATGGAAAATACTACAAAGGAAGGAATTTCCAGTCTATTAGATACAGAAAAAGTCTGGATGATCTTCGTATTGGCTATCTTTTAACTTATGTTGACCGTCCAAACATATCAAGAGCTGCCCAAGTCCATACGATGGACTTTGATTATTCCTTCGATGCAACAAGCAGATTTTCAGGGACGTTAAGTTATTCAAACATAGATTCAGAATCAACCACAACAGAAGGTGTAGCTTTAAGAGGTAGAGTAGCTAGAAACTTTACAGAAAAGTTTTCCGCTCTTTGGGGTTTTGGTATCTATGACGAAGGCTATGACATGAACGATATGGGTTATTTGGACATGAGAAATTTTGCAGAAACAGGCATTACAGCTGTTTACAAAGAAACCAATTTCTCAGAAGAATCTCTAGTTAGAAGTCTTACATTGGATGTGAATGGCGGTCACCAACGAAGTATTTCAGGAATAAACGGCGGGGCGATGGCGTGGATATCACTTAATTTAGATCTAAAGGATTTTTCTTCCATAGATATTTTTTGTGAATGTATCTTATCTCCCGGAAAAGATTTTGTTGAAGCAAGAGATCATCCGGATTCTCCCTTTATAAGAAGGTTAGGAGGATACACATTGAATATGAGATATTCGGCACCTAGACAGAAGACTTTTATACCCTTCATAAAAATTGAAAGTTCATCTGGAGGTTATAAATTTGACAATCAATCAAATTCTAAAAGAGGTGAGGGTTGGGGATTCAACATAGGTGCAAATATTAAGCCGTCTAATGATCTCGACTTAAATCTTGCTCTCATTAGATATGATGAATATAAAAATTGGGTTAAATATGAATTTGATAATGTATTTGGCTATTACAAAAAGAAGAAATTATCTTCCTCTTTATCTTTAGGATGGATTAAAGACAACATTCACGAATTAAGGATTAAAGCTCAATTTTATTCACTCACTGCTGATGATCCAGATCCTTATTATGTTAGTGCTGATGGAAAAATGATTAATTATGATGGGACAATTAATCCATTTGAATTAAGTCAGGTCGCATTTCAAATAAGGTATAGATATGAACTATCTCCCCTCTCTAATTTTTATGCAGTTTATACGAGAGGAGGATATTATTTTGACGACGATAAAGATTTAAAATCTTTTGGAGATTTGTATTCCACCGGATGGGAGACTACTTATTCTGATCAATTTATTCTTAAATTGAGATACAAATTTTAATGATCTTTACAGATCCAACCCCTTGATGTTTTTCTAGCTTCTAAGGCAGGGAAATAAACATTGCATTCTATACATTTGACCATGCTGGATTGATCTTCGCTGATATCAACTGAATTTTCTCCCAAAAGACGTGCCAGCCCAACGACTATTCCTACAAAAACTAAAACTGAAATTAAAATAGCCATTAGGATTTAATTTTCTTTTCTTTGAAAGCGTCCAGTAAGTCTTGAGTTATTTTGGCCAAATCTGACTGGTTGAGTTCTTTATAGGCTTCAATTTTGATCTCAAGAGCTTGTTCTACTTGAGAGCTATTTGGGAGATGTTCAATCACATAATTAGCTCGGTTTAAGGCAGCAACAAAAGCCTTTCTTTCCATATAGAAAGTCGCTACATATATTTCTTTTTTTGCGATCAAATTCCTCAAGAAAACCATTCGTTGCCTTGCTTGATCAGCGTAGTCACTATCTGGGAACCTAAGTAAAAAATCACTCAAGTCTGAAAAGGATTTCTTTGCTTGATTAAGATCTCTTTTCGAGGCCGCATCCTCGAGAATCATATTTGGATTAAAAATAGACATATCGGCTGTGTAACCAGACATTCCTTTCAAATAGTAAGCGTAATCTATATTTGGATGATTAGGATGCAAGCTGATAAACCTATCAGCGGCTGATATGGCAGCCTCATAGTTTGCTGACTTAAAATAAGCAAAAATAAGCTCTGACTGAGCTTGCGTGGCAAATCTTCCAAAAGGGTATCTTGCCTCAAGCATTTCTAAACTCATTGCGGCAGCAGCAAAATTGCCAGATCTCAATCTATTCTGCGCTTGATCAAATAGTTCTTTTTCAAGCAAGACCCTTTCAATAGTTTCTTCTTTATTTGCACACGATGCGGATAAACCCATCAAGATCAGTAAAAAAAGTAGATTAAAGATAAAATGATGCTTATTACGAGTTTGCATCTGCTAATTCTATCTGTTTAAAGATTAAAAAACATGCCAAAAAAAATTTCAATTAATTTCGAGGTCAATGCTGAAGAGTCAGGAAAAAGAATAGATGTAATCGTATCCAAGAGACATCCAGAGTTCTCAAGAATGCAAATTAAAAAGTTTATTGAACTAGATTTTTTGTCCATTGATAATCAAACAATTTCCAAAGTAAGCGAAAAAGCTTCAATTGGAAGCAAGATAAATTTATCTGGTCTAATTGATGCTGAAGTTGAAGATCTTCCTGAAGATATTGAGATTGAAATAAAAAAGCAGACAAAGGATTTCATAGTTATAAATAAAGCTCCAGGAATTGTTGTTCATCCGGGCTCAGGAAATAGATCAGGAACAATTCTCAACAGTTTATTATTTAACTTTCCAGAGCTGGCAGATCTTCCAAGAGCTGGAATAATTCATCGTTTAGATAAAGATACTTCTGGACTAATGGTTATTGCAAGAAATGAGAAGGCTTATAAACACTTGTCAGATCAAATCTCCTCTAGAACCGTTAAAAGGGGATACGACCTAATTGTAATTGGGAAAACGTTGAGAGCAGGAACTTTGGACTTCCCAATTGGAAGGCATCGTACGGCAAGAACAAAACAATCAGTTACAGAAAAAGGAAAAGAAGCAATTACAAAATTTAAAGTATTAGAATTTTTGGGATTTTACACTTATATCCGAGCTTATTTAGAAACAGGCAGAACTCATCAAATTAGAGTCCATTTCAGCCATATTAAACATCCTTTGGTAGGAGATAAAACTTATGGAACAAGTCAAAGATTTGCAAAAAATACTTCAGACGATTTGAAAGATTTTCTTATCAAGTTTCCGAGACAGGCCCTACATGCAAGAGAACTTTCTTTTTTAGATCCCTCGACTAATGAAACAGTTAATTTTGAAAGCGAAATTCCTAAAGATTTTCAAAGTTTATTGGATCGTCTAAAAACCAATGAAAACTTGACTTAAAGGCTTCTAGTGTCACAATTCGAATCTTTTTAGAACTGTTTAATAAATATGAAGAAAGAATCAGGCGGATCTGCGCTTATCAGAGCTTTGGCAGATGAAAATGTAGACCTTCTCTTTGGATATCCTGGAGGAGCTGCTCTTCATATTTACGATGCAATCTATCAACAGAATAAAGTTCAGCATATTTTAGTTAGGCATGAACAGGCTGCAGTCCATGCAGCTGACGGATATGCCAGAGCCACAGGAAAAGTTGGAACTGTTCTTGTAACATCTGGTCCAGGAGCAACAAATGCAATCACTGGTATTGCAACTGCATATATGGACTCTATTCCATTGGTAGTAATTTCAGGTCAGGTTGCAAGCCATTTAATAGGAACAGACGCCTTCCAAGAAACAGATATGATGGGAATATCCCGACCAATCGTAAAACATAGCTTTCTAATTCAGAGTCCAGAAGAGATACCTGAGGTTGTTAAAAAGGCTTTTATTATTGCAAAAACAGGAAAGCCAGGACCAGTTGTAATTGATGTACCCAAAGATATGACAGATCCGAATCATCTTTTTGATTATCAGTATCCCAAAGATATAAAAATGAGATCTTATTCAGTCCCTTCTGAGGTAGAAGTAAGCAAAATAGAAGAGGCAGTTTCATTATTAGAGAAAGCAAAAAAGCCTGTTTTATATGCGGGTGGCGGGATCATTCAAGGCAATGCATCTGAGGAGCTAAAAAAGTTAGCGAAAATCATGAATGCCCCTGTGACAAATACACTAATGGGATTGGGAGCCTTCCCTGCAACCCATGAAAACTTTATAGGAATGTTAGGAATGCATGGAACCTACGAAGCTAACATGGCAATGCATGAAGCTGATTTAATCTTTGCCTTGGGTTCAAGATTCGATGACAGAACTACAAACAATCCTCAAAAATACTCATTAAATGCAAAAAAAATTCACTTAGATTGTGATTACGGTTCTATAGAAAAAATTATAAATGTCGATGTATCTTTAAATGGAGATGCTAAAAAGATTCTTAATCAAATTCTCAATAAAATAGATCAAAAAAATATTGATAAAGCATCAATTGATCTCTGGAATAACGAGATTCTAAATTGGAGAGAAACTCATGGTCTTAATCATGATCTTCTAGATAAGAAATTTCATCAGAAGCAAATCCTTCCTCAACAGGTAATACAGTCTTTGTATAAGTCCACAAATGGTAAGGCATTTATAACCTCCGATGTTGGCCAACACCAAATGTTTGCAGCTCAATATTATAAATTTGATGAGCCAAGAAAATGGATTAACTCTGGCGGTCTTGGAACAATGGGATTTGGTTTGCCTTCTGCAATGGGAGTTAAATTTGCTTTCCCTGATGAGGATGTTGTTTGTGTAACCGGTGAAGGCAGCATTCAAATGTGTATTCAGGAGCTATCTACTTGTATGCAGTATGGACTGCCTGTGAAAATAATTAATCTCAATAATAGAGCTTTAGGAATGGTTAAGCAGTGGCAGGATATGCAATACGGTGGAAGATATTCCAGTATTCTCTACGAAGATTCTTTACCGGATTTCGTCAAGCTTGCAGAATCTTATGGGCATGTTGGTATGAAGGTAGAGGATATAGGTGAGCTAGAAGAAAGAATGGATGAATGTATTTCCATGAAAGATAAACTTGTATTCATGGATGTATATGTTGATCCAGATGAGCATGTATACCCGATGCTTGAAGCCGGTGGCAATATGTCTGAAATGCGAGTTAGCAAAACTAAAAAGACTTTTTAATATGAGTCACATATCGATTTTAATGGAAAACCAACCGGGAGCTCTCTCTAGGGTTGTAGGTTTATTTTCACAAAGGGGTTACAACATAGACTCTTTATCTGTGGCTCCTACTAATGATTCATCTTTATCAAGGCTCACCATGGTCGTTAAAGAAGAAGAAAGCGTAATATCTCAAATACTCAAACAATTAAACAAAGTAATTGATGTTGTAGAAGTTCAGAATCTGTCCGACGTTGAATCTGTCTCACTGGAAATTGCTATTGTTAAATTAAAAATTACTGAGAAAGAAGCTTCAAAAATTATTGAAAGTGCTTTTCCCATTGTTGGAGAAATTATCAATCATAAAGATGAATTTGTAATGATTAAACTTATTGGTTCCAACCATGAAGTTGATGATTTTCTTCTTTCTTTAAATAAGCAAAAGTTTTTAGAGGTTACTAGATCAGGTCTACTTGGCATGGGGACAGGTGAAAACTTTCTCATTTCAGAAAGTGAAACTACAATTGAGTATTAGGAGAAAATAATGGAAGTATTTTACGAAAAAGATTCAAATCCTGAATTATTAAAAGATAAAACTATAGCGATCATAGGCTACGGTTCTCAAGGTCATGCACATGCTAATAATTTGAAAGACTCTGGTTTCAACGTAATTCTCGGATTAAGAGATGGATCATCTTCGGCTGTAAAGGCATCTGAAGCGGGTTTTGAAGTTGCTAGTAATGTCGATGCTGCATCTAAAGCCGATCTATTGATGATGTTAATCCCCGATGAATTTCAAGGAATTACTTATAAAGAAGAGATAGAACCTAATCTTAAGAAAGGCGCTACTTTAGCATTTGCGCATGGTTTTAATATTCATTACGAACAGATTGTTCCAAGAGAAGACTTAGACGTAATCATGATAGCCCCCAAAGGACCTGGACATACAGTGCGAGGTCAATATTTAGATGGAGCTGGGGTGCCTTGTTTAGTTGCAATTCATCAAGATGCCTCCTCTAATGCATTGGATACCTCAATTGCTTATGCTTCAGCTATAGGTGGCGGAAGAGCAGGAATCATCAAAACAACATTCAAAGACGAAACCGAGACAGATTTGTTTGGTGAACAGTCTGTGCTGTGTGGAGGTCTGACCTCATTGATTCAAGCAGGTTATGAAACTCTTGTAGAAGCCGGTTATCCACCTGAGATGGCTTATTTTGAATGTGTTCATGAAGTTAAATTAATCGTTGATTTGATTTATGAGGGAGGTTTAGCCAACATGAGGTATAGCATTTCAAATACGGCAGAATATGGAGACTACACTTCAGGACCTAAAGTAATAACTGACGAAACCAAAAAAGAAATGAAAAAAATTCTTGAAAGGATTCAGTCTGGAGATTTTGCAGATGAATTCATTGCTGATGCTAGAAAAAGCAACGGACCAGATGGAGGTCCTGCAATGCAAGAATTAAGAAGACAATCAGCTGCCCATCCAATAGAAGAGGTTGGAAAATCCTTGAGAGAGATGATGCCTTGGATAGCTAGTAACCGTCTGGTTGATAAGGCAAAAAACTAGTACCATCGTCAGGGTGTCAAATAAGATACTCGCCCTTATTCTAGGAATTTCTTTATTTTCCGTTTATCTTTTTTCTATTAACCTTTATCCATTAGTTGATGAAGACGAAGGTGCATTCGCTTCAGCAACTTTGACTATGATGGATTCTGGTAATTTTACAAACGTTGAGTTAGCAGGAGAGAGGAGAGATGACAAACCGGTTCTTACCCACTGGTTGCAGGTCATAAGTTTAAAAACCTTTGGCTTTTCAGAGTTCGCTTTTAGATTACCGAGCGTAATCTTTGGGTTGCTCTGGGCATTCGTAACGTTTTGGTTTACAAAAAAGATTTCAAATAAAAGAAATGCTTTTTTAGCTGCTTTTTTCGTTCTAGCAAGCCTTGGCGCATCGATTATTATCAAAACAGCAACTGCGGATGGAATATTTAACTTTTTTGTGGCTTCAACCACTCTTTTGGCATTTTTAGCTTTAAGAGAACAACGGACCAAGTATTTATTCTATGCAGCAATTCTTGCAGGCTTTGGCTTTTTAACAAAAGGACCCGCTATTTTAATCGTGCCTGGAGGGGCATTATTTTTCTGGGCCTGGTGGAATGGATATTTAACTGAAACGTTAAAAAAACTTTTTAATCCTTTTTTATGGCTTGTCTTTTTTTGCATTGCATCACCATGGTTTATCTATTTATATTTAAGCGAAGGCATAGATCCAATACTAGGATTCTTTTTAAAACATAACTTTCAAAGGTATACATCAACTTTTGAGGGTCACTCAGGACCATTTTATTACTATCTTGTTATTTTGATTTTTTTGGTGGCTCCATTTTGGAATAGTCTTTTTACGGTAGTTGGCAGAATTAAGACAGATTTCAAGGACGAAACTAGAAGTTTTCTATGGATCTGGTTTTTATGGGTTTTACTCTTTTTTTCAATATCTTCAACTAAGTTACCGCACTACTTGCTTTATGGAATAACTCCACTTTTCATATTAATGGCACTCAATTTTAAGCAGCAAAGCAAAAGAATAAATCTGCTAATTTTTATTTCTTTATTGGGGTTTATATCATCTTTGCCAATTGTATTAGAAACTCTGGCTTCTTCAGAGAAAGACATTATTTGGAACGTTTTGAGAGAGGATATAGAGGTTTTTTTCTCTCCTGCAAATTTCTTTATTCCAATATTAATTCTTCTAGTCCTTGGAATTGTCTCCTTTATGGTCTTTTCTAAATTTAACCAATTTATAATCTCGTCTTTATTATTTTTGATTAGTATCCATTTAATTTTCCTTCCAAGTGCCATAGGACTATTCCAAGATCGATTCAAACAGGCTGGATTAAAGGTAAAAGAAATGAATAAGCCTTTAGCCATGCACAAGATGAACTTTCCCTCATTTGGAGTATATGCAAGAGACACTGCCTATAGAAATCATAATGATGGAAAAATAATTCTTTTAAGGAGCAATCAAATTGATGAGCTGGGTTCAGTGACAGAAATTTATAACAGGTCGGGTATTTCTGTGGTGATAAAAGAGTGAATCCTCAGCCCAAAACAGGTTTTATTGTCTTTGCTTTGGCGCTGGTTCTGATTGGTTTGAATTATTTAGGTCCTATAATTGTTCTAAATAACTTTATTTTTATTGGACTAAATAGTGCGGGAGCTTTTATAAATCAATCAGCTCTCACTTTTCTTACCGAATTTGGTAATGCTGCCGTACTGATGATTGCATCTGTAATCCCAATATATTACTCAAGAAAATTTTTCAGGTTAATCATCTCATCTACACTGATTGGAATCTTACTTTCGAGGGGATTAAAAATTTTACTGGATATTCCAAGACCAGGAGCGATCCTGCCAAGAGAAGAATTTTTTGTCGTTGAGCCTCTTTTGACCTCTCAATCCGTGCCTTCCGGACACGCATTTAGTCTCTTTTTATTTTTCTCTTGTTTGTTTGTCTCAAGCATGATTAAAAAAAATTATTTTGTCCTGTTAATTTTCGTCTTTTCACTTATTGCTTTTACAAGGGTATTAGTTGGGGCTCACTGGCCAATGGATATTCTGATCGGGGCTTCTTTGGGTTTTAGCTTGCCTTTACTCTTAGCTTCATTTGCAGATAGATCGTCAAAAATTTTGGACACTTTATATTCGGTATTTTTCATTATTTTATTAAGCATCGCACTTTACGCAATTCTCATTGGCAATTTTTCTACCTATGATTTTGCAAATGAAATCGGTTGGTTATACATCCTTATTTTCTTGGGTTCCCTTTTATTTCTTAATTTACTGAAGATAGAGAACATTTTTAGTATTGCTTTAGACTATTTCACCAAAATAAAGGCATCTCAGAGTAATTTTTTTAAAATCTTTATGCCTTTGCTTATTTCTTCCACATTCATATATTTAATCTATCAATATGGATCTTTAAGTTCCTTTCTTTTCATGACAGAAAATTTGGATTTTCTCCTAGTATCCGTTGCATTAGGTCTTTTGGTTTTAAGCCTATTGATAAGGGCTGCTCGAATTAGAAGATTTTTTAAAAAGGAAACAAAGAGTCTAGGAGTTATGCGAATCACTTTCTTGCATAACTTTTTAAATAATTTCTTACCTATGCGAATTGGAGAATTTTCTTTTCCTTTGCTTTTGAGAGAATCTTATGGGATTGATAATAAGATATCCCTCAGGGCACTTTTTATTTTCAGGATCACAGATCTTCTATCAATCATTTTTTTGTCTTTATTTGTCTTTCTTAGTTTTTACTATTCTTTAATGTTCAATTTTTTTATTTTAGTTGCTTGGTACTTGGGAGTAAGCTATTTATTGCAAGAAAGAGATATTAAAAAAAATCTTTTTGAAAAAATTGAAATTTTAATTTTGTCTTTGTTAGCTTGGTTCATAAAAATATTTGCACTCTCTTATCTTCTGTTATCTTTGATTTCAGCAAGCTTAGAAAGTTCTTTCGTAGCCGTTATTTTTGGTGAATTAACATCAATCCTTCCCATCCATGGCTTTGCAGGAACGGGAACATATGAGGGAGGCATAATATTTGGACTAAATTCTTTTGATAAAAATATTAATATCGATTCAATGATCAGTGCTTCTTTATTGGTCCACTTTACTGTTCTTTTATATAGTCTTATCCTTGCAATTGTTTCAACATTCATTAAAAAGACATGAAAACTTATTTAAGCATTGTTGTTCCTGTTTACAACGAGGAAGAAAATATAAAACCTCTCGTCGATGAAATTTATCAATCGATGGAATCTCTAGACAAAGAATGGGAATTACTAATTGTTGATGATTCAAGCAAAGATAATACTGGAGATATATGTGAATCAATTGCCAAAGTAAAAAAAGAAGTCAGGTACCTACAATTAGGAAGGAACTCAGGTCAAACAGCTGCTATGCAAGCAGGTTTTGATCACGTACAAGGAAAATACATAGCAACTTTGGACGGTGATCTTCAAAACGATCCGAAGGATATTTTAAGACTCTTAATTAGGCTGAAAGAAGAAAAATTGGATTTAATTGTTGGATGGAGAAAAGACAGAAAAGATCCTTTTCTTAGAAGTCTCATATCAAAGATGGCAAATTCTTTAATTGGCTGGTCGACTGATATAAAGCTCCATGATTACGGATGTAGCTTAAAGGTCTACAGAAATAAAACTCTCAAAGCAGTTCAACTGTACGGTGAAATGCACCGGTTAATTCCTGCCTGGATGAGTCTTTATACCGATAAGGCAAGGATAAGCGAAGAGGTAGTAAATCATAGACCCAGAATTGCTGGTGAGAGTAAGTATGGGTTTGGAAGAATTGCTAGGGTACCTTTAGATTTATTTTCAATTATATTTTTCCAAAGATTTTTATCTAAACCAGCGCACTTTTTTGGTTTTCCTGGTTTAGTTTTTTTGGTTCTTGGAATAATTATCTTATTTATATTAAGCGCTCAAAAAATTATGCTTGGCATAGACTTAGGCGACAGACCTCTTTTTTACGGCGGAATACTTTCTGTTGTGTTTGGAACTCAACTTTTAACGACCGGTTTATTGGCTGAAGTTGTCGTAAGAATTTACTTTTCGAATAAAAACCGTCCTTATGTGATACGAAGGGATTCTGAGAATTAATTTAACTTTATTTATTGATAATAGCTTGCTAAGGTTGCATTCCATTTCATATGGGTCTGTAGCTCAGCTGGTTAGAGCGCACCCCTGATAAGGGTGAGGTCGCAGATTCGAGTTCTGCCAGACCCACCAAATTCCTTAGAATCTTTTGACACAATAACTGTCATAATTTATATTTTCCTGACATCATCATTGAATAATGCTTAGGAAAACTTTAATTACTTTTGGTCTTTTCGCCATACTAGGCATCACAGCCTGGGAATTTAAAATAAACATACTTATTTGGTCCATACCGAAACTGTCGGCTATTTTTATGCCAATACAAGATAATATTCCAACCACTTGGACAGAGGGACCTGAAATTCCTACACAAGATGATCGTCCTAATATTATTTTAATTTTGGCTGATGATTTGGGATACAACGATATATCTGCTCATAACGGCGGAGCAGCAGATGGGTCCTTGATAACACCCCACATAGATTCGCTAGCAGAAAACGGTATCCTCTTTTCAAGAGGATATGCTGCCAATGCTACTTGTGCACCTTCAAGGGCATCCATCATGACGGGGAAATACCCCACAAAATTTGGATATGAATTTACTCCCGTACCGGCAACCGGAAGATTAATTATGCGATGGCTTGCTGCAGAAGATGACTCAGAACTGAGAGCTAGAGTTGATAGAGAAGTAGCGACTCGGTTACCTCCTTTATGGGAGCAAGGAATGCCAACTGAGCAAATAACAGTTGCAGAGGTTCTTCGTGATGCAGGATATTACACAGCTCACATAGGAAAATGGCATCTTGGCCAAGCCAATGGCATGGACGCACAAAGCCAAGGATTTAAAGATTCTTTATCTTTGGTGGGACCTTTGTATGCCCCAGAGGATGATCCAGACATAGTAAATGCAAAGTTCGATACTGGAATCGATAGAATGATTTGGGGTATTGGACAGTATTCAGCAATGTTTAACGGAGGCGATTTTTTTGCTCCAGATAAATATGTCACCGATTACTATACCGATGAAGCTTTGAAGGTTATTGAAAAAAATAAAAACAGACCTTTCTTTTTATATTTAAGTCATTGGGCAGTTCATAATCCTCTGCAGGCATTGAGGAGTGATGTACAGCACATGAGCCACATGCAAGGACATAATTTACAGGTTTATTCAGGAATGATTGCTGCGCTTGATCGAAGCGTAGGGAAAGTTATTGCAAAACTCAAAGAGCTCGAAATATACGGCAAAACTTTAATTATTTTTACTAGCGATAACGGCGGAGCCGATTATATTGAGTTAGAGGATATTAATAAGCCTTACAGAGGTTGGAAAATAAGTTTCTTTGAAGGCGGAATAAGAGTTCCTTATATTGTAAGCTGGCCTGATAAGATAAAACCTGGTCAAAAATCTAATAGTGCTGTTCATCACTTTGATATTTTTTCTACGATTGCATCTGCTGCGGGCATTGAATCTTCAGAATTAAATGATTTAGATGGTGTTAATCTTCTACCTTATATAAATAAAGAAATATCCACTGAACCGCATAAAACGCTTTTTTGGCGCTCAGGAAATCATCAATCGGTATTACATGAAAATTGGAAATACATTGTCAGTAAAAAAGAAAATTTTCGGTGGCTCTTCAATACCGCAGAAGACCCCACAGAAAAGAATAATCTAATCGATGTTTATCCTGAAAAAGCACAACTTCTCGAGCAGTTATTAGATGAATTTAATTCAGAGCAAGCTGACCCTGTTGTGCCATCTGCATTTGAAGTTCCAATATTAATTGATAAATATGATGGGCAGGAGTACGAAGAGGGAGATGATTATATTTATTGGTCTAACTAAGATTTTATTTATCTTACAGACCTAAATTTCAATTTGATTTTGAGAGTTAAAATATATATTTATGTTAGTTCTATGAGTAAAATAATTGAAAAATTTAGCAATTTAGTAAGAATTTCTTAAACTGAAATTACATTGGCATATACATTAAAAATAGGAGAGCGAGCTCCAGATTTCAATCTTTTGGGAACTGATGATGCATTTCATGATCTATCAAGTTATCGAAAACATGAAATATTAATAATATCTTTTACCTGCAATCATTGTCCTTATGTAATTGGTTCAGATGAAATAACTCGACAAACTGTTGAAAAGTACAATCGAGAGAGTCTTAAGTTGATATGTATCAATTCGAACAGTAAAAATACCTATCAAGAAGATAGCTTTGAAAATATGCAAGCTCGCATGAAAGAACATAAATTCCCCTGGGACTATCTTCACGATGAATCTCAAGAGATTGCAACTAATTATGGAGCTCTAAAAACTCCTCATTTTTTTGTCTTTGACTCAGATAGATCGTTGATTTATACAGGAAGAGGAATTGATAATCCAAGGAATGGCTCTGAATCAAAGATAAATGATTTGGAAAATGCAATTGATGATTATCTGAGAGGAAGTGACATTGCAGTTCCAGTTACTAATCCAATTGGATGTAATATAAAGTGGGATGGCAAAGATGCCCATTGGATGCCACCAGCAGCTTGTGATTTAATATAATGTTCAGGAGGAGAAAAATGAGTGAACCAGCAACCCTAAGCAAAGAAGGAGATATCTCAACTATTACATTGGATGATGGGAAGGTAAATGTCTTTTCATTAGAAATGCTTGAATCTATACAAAATTGTTTAGATCAAGTTTCCAAAGATAGTGGTGCATTAATTATAAGAGGAAGAGAAGGCATTTTTTCTGGAGGATTTGATCTCAAAACATTTCAAAGTGGAGATGCGAAAAAGGCACAAAAAATGACCGCTTTAGGAATGAAAACTATGCATGACCTATATACTTTTCCTAGACCAATAATCATGGCTGTTACAGGGCATGCAATTGCCATGGGAATTTTTATTGTTTGTTGTGGAGACTACCGCATAGCTCTAGAAGGGGAATTTGTTGCTCAGGCAAACGAAGTTAGAAACAACATGGATATTCCTTCTCCTATTATGGAAGTTGCTGAAAGCAGAATCGATAAAAAGCATGTTTACTCTGTTCTTTATCATGCTGATCCTTATCCTTTTGACAAGTGTATTGAGGCCGGACTACTGGATGAAATAGCATCATCTTCAGATTTTGAAAAAAGAATAATGGAGAAAGCAGAAGATTTAGCTAGTTTAGGCCATCCTCATTATGCGAAAACTAAGCAAGCACATCAGAGACCGCTCTTAGAGGCTATCTCAAATGCACTGCCTGCTTAAAAAAGTTAGACTTTTCTTGCATCTTTCTCTAATCTACTCCGTTCTTTTGGGGCCATAGCTCAGCTGGGAGAGCGCCTGCTTTGCACGCAGGAGGTCGGCGGTTCGATCCCGCCTGGCTCCACCAAAAATACTTCAATTTTCCTCATTACAGATACATAATAAGTTTATGAGAGAGATGCACATACACGATTTAGTTATTAGAAACGGCAATATAGTTGATGGATCAGGGAAAAAACCTTTTCTTGGTGATGTTGCAATTGATGAGGGAAAAATCACAAAAGTTGGCGAAGTCATTAACTCTGGTAAAAAAGAAATTGATGCTAACGGAAACCTTGTTTCTCCTGGATGGGTAGATATTCATACTCACTACGATGGTCAGGTTTGTTGGGATCCTTATTTAACTCCTTCGAGCTGGCATGGAGTAACCACAGTTGTTATGGGTAATTGTGGAGTCGGGTTCGCTCCCGTTAAACCCGGAGATGAAAATTTCCTTATTCAACTTATGGAAGGTGTTGAGGATATACCAGGTACCGCACTGCATGAAGGTATTGATTGGGAATGGGAAACTTTTCCTGAATTTCTAGATGCAATTGAAAAAAAAGAATTTGTAATGGATTTAGGATTTATGATTGGGCATGGACCGGTAAGAAGTTATGTGATGGGCTATGATAGATGTCAAAACCAAGTTGATGCATCTAAAGATGAAATCAACCAAATGTCAGAAATTGTAGAAAAAGCTATCAATGCTGGTGCACTAGGATTCAGTACATCAAGAACTATCTTACATAGAGATGTCCATGGTGTTTATGTACCTGGCACGGAAGCAAGCTCAGAAGAAATGAAAGAACTTGCTTTCGCAGTGGACCGTGCAGGTGAGGGTACTTTAGAAATTGTATCTGATTGGTTGGACCAAGAAATAGAAATGTCATGGATGAAAGAATACGTTGAAAAGTCTGATTGCGGTTTAACTGTACTTCAAACAAATGGCGACTCCGTTAAAACAATTCTCTTCTGTGAAGAACAATTTCTTAAAGGCAAAAATGTTCGACCTCAATTCCCTGGAAGAAATGTAGGACTTATGTTTGGTCTAGAAAGTTCTTTGCATCCATTTATAGGTCATCCTTCCTATAAAGAAATTTCTCATCTTCCCCTTAACGACAGACTCTCAATCATGAGGGATCCTGCCTTTAAGCAAAAAATCTTAAATGAGTCGCCAAGCTTTAGAGAAGATTTGCAAAAAGCTGCTAAAGAACAAAAATCTAATAAGACTAAGGAAGAAATTAAAGCTGAAGCAGAAATAGGTAAAAAACTAATATCTAATTATGAGACTCAATTTATTTTAAGTGATCCCCCAAATTATGAACCAACAAGGGAAGATAGCATTGCTTATTTAGCTGAACAGAGAAATCAGTCAGAAGAAGAAGTTATTTATGACGAATTGATAAAAGATAACGGAAAAAGCATGATTTACGCATGTTTCACTCCTTATGAAAATCATAAGCTTGAGTTTGTAGAAACATTTTATAAACTTAAATCATCTGTAGCTGGCGGGAGCGATGGAGGAGCGCATTGCGGCCTCATTTGTGACGCAAGCATGCCCACAACAAATTTATCTCATTGGGCAAGAGATAGATCAGCAGGCAATAAAATTCCTTTAGAGCTCATCATTAGAAAGCAGACAAAAGATACTGCTGAAACTTATGGACTGTTTGATAGGGGAGAAATTAAAACTGGAATGATTGCAGATATCAATATTATTGATTTTGAAAAATTAAATGTCTCTCTTCCAAAAATGATCTTTGATCTACCTAAAGGAGGGAAAAGGCTTGTTCAGGAATCCTTTGGTTATTTAGCAACTATTAAAAGTGGTGAGGTTGTTTATGAGAATGGTCAAGCGACCGGAACTCTTCCGGGGCAAGTTATAAGAGGGAAGCAAACATCAGAGGCCAAAGATACTAAAGAAAAAATATCTTTTTATGATCGAACTGTTAGGTTATTTATTGTCAAATTCCTAAGACTTATTTGGGCCGCAAGAAACAAGCCTGTTAAAAGCACAGTCATTTCTTAGTATTCAAGCGATAATTCTTCAAGAATATTTTTAGCTTCATCAAACTTCTCTAAAGTCCAAAGAAAGTACCTTGAATCTACAGATATAGTTCTCGCTTCTGGAATGTATTTATAGTCAGCGATAATCGTTTGAAGCATCCCATCAAAGGCAAGACCTACCAACTCACCTTTAGCGTTTAGCGTGGCAGACCCTGAATTTCCATTTGTAATATCAAGATCGCACAAAAAATTAACAGGAACAGAACCTAAGGATTCCAACTCATATCTTCCATAATTTTTTTGAGAGATTAAATCCATTAGCTTATCTGGAGCATCAAAAGGCTCCTCTCCGCTATGTTTTTTATTAATACCTTCTAAACGGGTGAATGGACCATAGGTAATACCATCTTCTAGAGATACTCCCTTAACGTTACCAAAGGTAATTCTTAGGGTACCGTTAGCATCTGAGTACAATGACTTTCCAATACTTTTATAATATTTTCTTAACGATTTTATGAAAGTTGATTTGAGTCTTTGTTTTTCGCTAGCTTCAGACTTAGCAATGTTTTCATACTCCATTTGCTCATCAAATAGAATCCTTGCAATGTTAATGAAAGGATCTTTAATTGAATTGAGCTCATCTAGAGATAAGTCAATCAAGGAAAGTCTATCTTCAGCAGAATCCAATAATGATTTTTGTGAGTAGATATCTTCAACAATTTTTTTAGACTTTTTAAAGTCTGCATCTAGTTGAAAATAATTGCTAAATTGTGGCCTTCTTAAATTTCCGCCAAAAGTTTTATATTTTTCAAGTCGGTCAATAAAAATTTCTTTATCAACTCTTTTATCAAGACGATAATCAAGAGATTTAATTCCATTCACAATATTTTCATGATCTCTCTCTTGAAAGCCAATTTCTCGCTGATCATTTGGTTTGGTTCTTTCATAGGCGTATCTGTAAATTCTTTGAGCGGTAGAAATCATTCTTGAATTCCCATAATAATAATTAGGTAACTCTTTTGCCTTTTGTTCATCAATCAAAGAAACAAGCGAACCTAAGGACTCCTTTTCTTGTTTTGAGCCTTTTTCATTTAAATAATCTATAAAACCTAACCAATCAGAATTAGCTTTGTCTTGAACTTTGAATGACTCTGCACCATCTATTTGTCCTGATATTTTTTTATAATAATTCTCATAACCACTAATTAATCCTCTATATTTTAAAGAAGAACCATCTTCATCTTTCGTAGAAGATCTCATTATGTTTATCCCAGACTTTAAAAAATTAACGAAACCTTTAAATCCCTCCTCTATATCAAATTCCACTTCGTTATATGTAAGCAACCTGTTGGTTGTGCCTGGATATCCGGCAACCATAACAAAATCTCCTTCTTGAACTCCTTTTGCTGATATCCTTAAATAGTTCTTGGATTTATATGGTTTATTTTGTGAAGTAAACTCTTTGCTGCTACCATCAGGAGCCACATAAGCTCGCAACAAGGCAAAATCCCCTGTATGCCTCGGGAACATCCAATTATCTATCTCGCCACCGTACTCACCTATCGAAGCAGGAGGAGCGTAGACCAATCGAACATCTCTTATTTTTAATCTTTTTTCTAATTGATAAGTCTCTCCGCTGAAAAATGACCTGACATTGCATCTTATTTCATCACTTGTCTCGCATTGTTCAATGATGCTTTTTTTATTACTTTCAATTTTATTGTATCTATCAAGGTCATCTTTAAGGTTTTCTGTTTGTCTCAACACAGCCTCGGTAACATTGGTAATGCTTTGAGTGACATAAGCACTTGACCCAGGTGCAGAAGGTTTTTCCTCTGATTTTCTTCTAGCAACAAACCCGGTTTCGAATAAATTTTCTTTTTCAGAAGAGTTAAATTGTAAATATGATCCTTCGATACAATGGTAATTTGTTGCAATAAGACCTTCTGGAGAGACAAACGATGCAGAGCATCCACCAAGACTCACTATTGCATTAAGCGGGAAAGAAAATAAATCTGTTAGATTATCTGCATCTCCAGAATATCCTGTTTTTTTTAACTCCTTTTTTAAATTGCTCATTTGAGAAGGTTCCCACATACCCTCAACCGCAAACACATTAAGATTAAATACAGCTAAAACAATCAGTAATTTAATCTTCATTCTCCAGGCCTCCTTAAAAAAGATCTATTTAATTCACTAACGTTTTTGACTCCTGTTAGGATCATGCTTTGTTCAACTTCATCCTTTAAAAGTTGTAATGCATATTTAGCACCTTTGTAGCCTCCTACTGATAGTCCATAAAGGTAAGGTCTACCACCCATGCAGGCATTTGCTCCCATGGCGAGGGCTTTTATGACATGAATCCCTCTTCTAATGCCGCCATCAACTATAATCTCAATAGAGTCTCCAACAGCATCTCTAATTTCTTTCAACATTTCAAATGGCGCTGGACATCCATCCAGTTGTCTTCCTCCATGATTTGAAATCATTATTGCTGAAGCACCAATATCCTTTGCCCGTTTGGCGTCTTCTACAGATAAAATTCCTTTGACCGCAAAAGCCTTATCCCATTGACCTATCATCCATTCTGCATCTTTCCAAGTAACGGTCCTATCAAACTGACTGTTCATAAAATCCATTACAGAAATATCATTAGCAGCATCTTTCAACCTATGCTCAATATTGACCATGGATGGCGTGGGGGGATGAGTAAGATAATTCAATGTCCAATCAAATTTACTGGCAATATTTAGGTAAGACTTTAGTGTTAATTTTGGTGGCACGGTCATGCCCGTGCGTAGATCTCTTTCTCGTCTGCCGTTAACAGGAACATCAATAGTCAAGCAGAGAGCATCGTAATTAGCAGCTTTACATCTTTCAATGTATTCGACTGAGATACTTCTGTCCTTGAGAACATAAATTTGAAAAACTTTAGGACCTTTAGATTTTTCTGCAACCTCTTCGATAGTAGTCGTTGAAAGGGTAGAGAGGCAAAAAATCGTACCCATATCACTTGCAGCATTTGCTGCTGCTATTTCACCTTCGTGATGAAATAATCTGTGATATCCGGTAGGCGAGCATATGTATGGCCAATCAATCTGTGTCCCAAGAACCTTTGTTGAAGTATCAATTTTATCCACATCAACTAAATAATTCGGGATCACTTCGTATTGTTCAAAGGAATTCGTATTGTGTTTTATTGTCCATTCATCTCCTGCAGCACCATCAATGTAATGGAACATTGCTGCTGGCAATCTTTTTTCTGCAGCTTTTCTTAAATCGCTGATGTTATGACAATCTTTTAATTTCAATTGTTAAATTCTTCCAAAAGTCTTTTTCTATCTGATTCATAGATTTTGCCACCAAAATAATAGCAAGGTATAGCTAATCCAGCGATCAAAGAGAAAGTAACAAGCATTATTGTATATGGTTCAGCCACATCAAATGATCTTAAAAGATCAGTAAAGATTCCACCTCCCAAAGAGCCAAATGTAAGACCTATAAGGTTTAGACATAAAATATAAAACGCTACTACAGTAGCTCTTATTTTAGGCGGCACAAGCTCCTGAACGGTTGAAAAAGTAGGGCCATAAAAACATCCTAGTTGGAAATAACCGATAACAACTCCCAGCCAAAAAATAAAAGTATTTGGTTCTACGAATCTATAAATTATTCCAAGAGGTAATAGCAACAGAGTGAGCCAAAAAAGAAACATTGGACGACCTTGATTGAAAGTTCTCAGCCACCAGTCGCTCATTAAACCTCCAAACAAGTTTCCAGCAAGGCCCGCAACCACACCAATGATCCCAGTTAGTTGAGCAATTTCTGATCTTTCGAAACCCCTTTCTTGGGCATACCAAAGTTGTTCAAAAACTGCTGCTCCCAGTGCTACATGATAAAGAACTCCTCCAGCTATGGTTAAGATTAATGCATTTGAAGAGGTCAAGGCTTGCCTTAAAGTAGAGACTATCTCTGAAAAAGAGAGATTAACCTCATCTGGATTATCGATAAGATGTTTTCTAGGGCGATCTTTAAAGAAAAACGCAATGATCCCCAAAACTGCTCCGATACCTCCCAAAATGTAAAAACAATTTCTCCATCCTAAAGGCTCACCAAGAAACCCTACTATAAGGAGACTTATCCCAACTCCGATAGGAACACCCATATAATAGACTCCGGCAGCAAAACCCATCCTATTTGCTGGAAAGCTATCTGAAAGCATGGACATGGATGTTGGCGTTAAGATTGATTCTCCAACTCCAATGAAGGCTCTAGGAATAGCCATACTTATAAATCCTTTGGCGGCACCTGTAAACGCGGTAAAAATACTCCAAAGTAGAACCCCAAAACCAATTAATCTTGGTCTGTTGTACTTATCTGCCAGCGTTCCCATGAACAATCCCATAATTGAATAAAAAAATACAAAAGCCAATCCAGTTAAAATACCGTATTGCCAATCAGTTAAGCCTAGGTCAGGAACAATAAAATTTGCGAAGCTCGCAATAAGTTGACGGTTCACAAAATTTAAAAGATTCAGAAGCGTCAAAAAGAAAAGTAACCTATATGGATTCATATTCCCCCAGTTGAATTATTTATCCGTTCATGGAATATAATCATTATCCAGAAAAATAATTTTAATGATAGTAGTAGGTTTAACAGGAGGAATTGGATCAGGAAAATCATCCGTCTCAGAAATCTTT
>CACIUX010000009.1 GCA_902589965.1 uncultured SAR86 cluster bacterium | reverse complement strand
GGGCAATCATGGCATCCTGAAAGTCTAAAACGCCTGTCTCTTTTGAATCAAGATAAATTAGGTTTCTTGTTTCAAAATCATAATGAGAAATGCACAGTGGCAGTTCATAGAACCTTTTGAGAATAAAGTTGTATCCTTCATCAATAGTATCAAAAGGGATACTTGAATCTGATAAATTCAGATACCCCCTGCAAAAAAAATCAATAAATAAGTCCTTATTTGCAATGGATTTTTCTAAATCAAAGTGATCAAAAATCTCTTTATCACAATCTATATTTTGTATTCGAATGAGCTGATCTAATGCCGATTTTATAAAAATGTCACTATTTTCCTGAGTAATGTTCAATTGATAGAGATTATCTGAGAAATCTTCAATAATTAAATGGCATAGATCATCATTACGAAAATAGATTTCTGGGACTTTTACTTGAAAGGATTTAAAGACATCAGCTTTTTTACAGAAAGATTCAATGCTCTCATCTATGCCTTTGGGAGCATACATGAGAATAAAAGTTTTTCCTTGAAAATTAAATCTGAAATAGTCTCTCTGGCTGGACTCTGTTCTTAACTTTGAAAAGGAAAAGGTTTCCTCTGTTTTAAAACAAGAACTTATCCAACTAGAAGAGTCATCAGAAATGGAATCCACTTTTAACTTTTCTTTGCTGCCTCAGGAGGCGGCATATCTTCAGGGACGAAAAAGTCTGGAGCCAATTGATCGAAAGGAACATCTGCGTATACAGAAAAGTCACTTACACCATTTTCCGCAAGAAGAGTGTCATCTATACAAAAGTTTCCTGAAAATTCTTTGGATGGCTTGGTAAGAATTACATAAGCTGCATCTGCCATTATTTCTGGCCCCCTTGAAATATTAACTAATTGCTCACCGCCTAAGACATTCTTAACAGCAGCAGTAGCTATGGCAGTTCTAGGCCAAAGTGCATTTACTGCAACTCCATCATCTTTAAATTCTGCAGCCATACCTAGAACACAAAGACTCATTCCAAATTTAGCCATTGAATAAGCAACGTGCCCTGAAAACCAATCTGGATTCATGTCTAATGGAGGTGAAATATTTAAAATATGAGGATTCTCAGACTTTAATAAATGGGGAAGGCAACTTTTTGAAGTAACAAATGTCCCTCTTGCATTAATTTGATTCATCAAATCGTACCTTTTCATTTCTGTTTGAAGGGTATTAGTTAATTGAATTGCACTTGCGTTGTTAACACAGATATCAATTCCACCAAATTTTTTCACTCCTTCTTCAACCGCACTCAAAACCTGCCCTTCTTCTCGAACATCTACAATTACTGGTAATGCCATCCCACCTGCTTTTTCAATCTCATCAGCAGCGGTATAAATAGTTCCTGGTAATTTAGGGTGAGGTTCAGCTGTTTTTGCCGCCAATATTATATTTGCTCCATCTTTTGCTGCCTTTAAAGCAATAGCTAATCCAATTCCTCTGCTAGCTCCTGTAATGAATAGTGTTTTTCCTTCTAAACTCATGCTTACCTCAAATATTATTAATTTTCTATTTTAACCTCCAAAAGATAAAATTATCACCAATATAGAGCGAATCTCTAATGGTTATCTCCAAGTAATTAATAAAGTGAAGTCATACAAATCGATTCTCCTATTATTTTTCATTTCAAACCTTATTTATCCTCAACTTGAAGAAATTGATTTTAAGGCTGGGAAGGCCAAATTAGACGGCGAAAATAAAGTTTTAAAATTGAGTGAATCCGTTGAAATTTATTTTAATGACTTTTTCTTACAAGCAGATGAGATTAATTTAGATTCTTCTAAAGAGATTCTTTCCGGAAAGAACATTAGTTTTGATTTAATCGATAGGAATGCTTACGGAAAAGCAGATGAAATTCTGATCCAAAAAGACAAAGCTCAATTTAAAGGGGTAGAGATGTCTCTATGTCCTTGCAAGAAGAGAATTTGGTGGGTTGAAACCGATGAATTAAGTTTTTCTTCTCAAGAAGATTTTGGAAACTTTCAGGGAGGGAGATTCTATATTTACGATACGCCAATATTTATTTTACCTGCAGGAAAGTTTCCTCTAACAACCGAAAAAAGATCAGGTATCTTATTACCAGAATTGTCCTACTCAAATAAAAATGGTTTTGATCTAGAAATTCCATACTACCTAAATCTTGCCAGCAATTACGACATGACAATCTCCCCTAGATACATTGAGGAGAGGGGCTTAGCATTTTCATCTAATTTGAGATATTTAACTAAGAGCTCTTCTGGGTCTTTTAACTTCTCTTCTTTATTCAACGATATTAATTACGAGAGACTTTTTAATACGGATAGCAACCGTTGGGGTATAAGTTTTAAGCACACAGGTGAAATTACCGATAGCTTATACATTGATATTGATTACTCAAATGTGAGTGATTTTCTTTATATCAGAGACCTTGGAAGCGATTTATATGGAGACGAGAAGACGGTAGCTCTTCCACAAAACCTTAATCTGAGCTGGATAGGTGAATCTGCATCAATACAGGTAAGGGCTTTTTCATTTAAATTGATTGATCCTTTCTCCCAGAATCAATTCCGTTCAATCCCAGAATTATCGTTTGATTATATTCTGCCTCATGAAAATATTATTTTTAGTTTGAACGGAGAAGTAGCTAACTATGAGAAAGGCGGATCATTCGTTTTCAAAGAAACCAAAAAAGTTCAAGCCGGAAAATTAAATTTAAGGTTGGGATATAAATTCTCTAGTTCAGCTTTTGATGCAAGGATTTTTCTCACTAACGATACTCATTATGTTTCTGATAGTAGAGATACTTCTTTTAACACAAAAGGAATGGAATCAAGATTTATACTGAACTTGGCCAAATCAAATGAGTATTTAAAACCTTTTTTTAATTTTTCTTTTAAGAAAACTGACGATGGTAAATACGTAAATCCAATTTATCTTGTTTCAAGAATACCTTTAGCCAGCATTTATGCTTCAAGCCTTGAACATGGCTATGCAAATTTGAATAAAAATCAGTTACAGCTTGGCCTCCTTTGGGAAAGATCTCAGCAATCATCATTTACTTCGTTAACTTTTGGACTGACAAGGTCTTTAGGCAAAAGCGAAATAGGATTTTTAGATTCTATACACGAAAACAAATTCATTCTTCATGATCTTCCTGAACCTGTTTTTATTAATTGGCGATGGGGTAAAAAAAATATTGATTTAAATGGAAATTTTCAATTTGATGAAGATAAGGATTTTTCTTCTTTAGACCTGAGGGCTAGATTTGCTTTTCAAGATAATAAGTACTTCTCTTTTGAATACTTAGAAATGGAAAATAGAAATTCTTTTTTATTTAATCAACTTCCTGAAGAAAAATTATCTTTTTTAACTTCAGGATTTGATGTCCGATTAGAAAAAAATTGGTCCTTAGTTACCAAACTCTATTATGATTTTGAATTAAAGAAAGTAACAGATAATCTTATTGGACTAGAATACGAAGATGAAGGTTTACTGATTGGGTTTGCATTTAGGCAAAGCAAAGAACCAGATTGGCGTAAAATGTTCTTAGAACAAAATAGACTTCAAGATCAACTTTATCCCGAATATAGCCAAGAAGGCATTAGAATATATCTTGAATTGAAAGGGCTAGGGTCTATTGGACAAAAGATTAATCAATATATCAAACCTTTGAAGTTACAATAAATATGATGAATAAATATAAATTATTTCTGTTAATTTTTTTAGTTAGCCCCATGACAAACGCAGCTATCGAATTATTAGATAAAGTAGCAGTTGTCGTTGAGGATGGAATAATTTTAGAGTCAGAAGTTAACAAAAGAATTGAGCAAATTGTAGAATCTTTAAAACAAAGTGAAACTCCCCTTCCCCCTCAAGAAGTCTTATTTGAGCAGATCATTGAGAGAATGATTATTGAGGAAATACAACTTCAAAAGGCTCAAAGAGCGGGAGTAAGAATATCAGACCAAGAACTAAATGAATCCATGGCTCAAATTGCTCAAGGGAATGGTCTCTCCCTTCAAGATTTTAGGTCATTTTTAGAAGAACAAGGAGAATCCTATGAATTTGTTCGCGAACAAGTAAGGAAAGAAATGATACTCTCTAGAATACAAAGGGGTCTGGTGCAATCAAAGGTGTACATATCGGAACAAGAACTGGACAACTTTATTAGCTCTCAAGAAGGACAAGTTAATCTGTCTGCAGAATTTTTAATCCAACAAATTTTGATTCCAATCAATAGAGATCAAGATGAAGAAACTGCTTCATCAATCATTGATTCATTAAAAGAAAAAATATCTGCCAAGATGGATTTTGGAGATCTTGCAAAAGAATACTCTTCTGGGGAAGAAGCTAATAATGAAGGTTCTTTGGGGTGGAGGAAAATCAATGAAATTCCAACGCTTTTTGCTAATGAAATTTCTTCCTTGAGAAAAGGTGAGATTGCTGGGCCTTTCAGGAGCGGAGCAGGATTGCATCTGATTAGATTAAAAGACAAAAAAGGAAGGGATATTAAAATTGAAAAACAAACTTTAGCCAGACATATCTTGATACAAACTTCCGAAATAAGAAGTGAGAAGCAAGCCAAGGATCTTATCGAAGACCTTTACAACAGAAGCCAAAACGAGGATAAATTTTCTGACTTAGCTCGGTTATATTCAGATGATCCAGGTAGCAAGATGGAAGGTGGAGAATTAAGCTGGACTGGTCCTGGTAGATTTGATCCTAAGTTTGAAGAAGTCATGGATTCCCTTGAAATAAATCAAGTTAGTAAACCCTTCAAGTCAAATTTCGGATGGCACATTGTTGAAGTTTTAGATAGACGAGAAGAAGACATTTCCTTAAACATTCAAAAAAATAGAGCTTATCAAATTCTATTTGATAGAAAGTATGAAGAACAATTAGAAAAAACTCTTAGCGAAATGAGAGCAGAATCATATGTGAACATAAAAATAAAATCATGAGCTCTCATGTTTTTATAAGTCCTGGCGATCCCGCAGGCATTGGTCCAGAAATAACTCTTAAATCTCTTAACAATTTAAACGAAACACGCAAATTTGTTATTGCTGGAGATATCCAATATCTTGAAAATTTATCAGCATCTTTGAAATTAGGATTTGAGTTCATCCCGTATGGAATCTCAAAAACGGCATCAAGCTCAAAACTAATTGAAGTAATTAACATTCCACTTCAAGAAAAGCCGGTTCTTGGATCTTCCTCTGTAAACAATGCTAAATATGTTTTAGAAGTATTAACCGCCTGTGCAGGACATTGCATGGACAACACTAACAATATATTAGTTACTGGTCCTATTAATAAAGAAACAATATCTGCTTCCGGAACTGATTTTTCTGGTCACACTGAATTTTTGGCTGAACGTGCAAAAATTGTTTCGCCTTTAATGTTGATGGCGAATGAAAAAATAAAGATAGGTTTAGCCACTACTCACGTACCTATTAAAAAAGTTAGCGAGAGCATTACTGAAGACTTAATTTACAACAAATTAAAAGTTTTAAGTTTGGGTCTAAAGAGACTTCTAAAAAAAGAAAACTTGAAAATATGTGTGTTGGGATTAAATCCCCATGCAGGAGAAGGTGGCTATATAGGAACCGAAGAATCAACAACGATATTAAAAGGAATAAAAAAATTTGATCAAAGAGAGGTAACTGTTGATGGACCAATATCTGCGGATACAGCTTTTTCAGAAAAAAACCTATCTCATTATGATGCCTTTTTAGCCATGTTTCATGATCAAGGAATGATACCTGCAAAAATTCTTGGATTCGGGCAAACATTAAACATAACTTTTGGATTACCCTATCTCAGAATTTCTGTTGATCACGGTACAGCTCTTGATATCGCAAATGATATGAGTGCAGATTTTTCAAGCATGAAACTTGCTCTTGAAACAGCTTTAGCTTCATTGGATGAAAAAAAATAACCTAAAACCAAAAAAATTTTTTGGTCAAAATTTTCTTTCTGATTTTCAATTAATTGAAGAGTTAATTGAGGAAATAAACGTTCAGGGAATTGATCATCTTTTAGAGATAGGGCCTGGAAAAGGCGCAATGACAAGTCTCCTACTCGAAAAATGTGAGTCTCTAACTGCAATTGAAATTGACAAGGATTTAATAAAATTCTTAAAAAAGGCTTATGGGGATAGAAAAAATTTTAACCTGATCGAAAAAGATATTCTTCTCTATGATCCAAAAGAGCTTGTTAGAGTAAATAAGCTTATAGGTAATATACCTTACAATATCTCTACACCGATAATTGAGTGGATTATTGATAACAAATCATCATTTGATGAAATTTTTCTAATGTTACAAAAAGAATTTGGAGAAAGGTGTGTTGCTCAACCTAATACAAAATCTTATGGAAGATTATCAATATTTGTTCAATGTTTTTTCGATGTAACCGTAATTAGAGAGGTGGATAAATCATCTTTTAATCCTTCTCCACAGGTTCAAAGCATATTTTTAAAACTCATTCCTAAAGTTTCGGACATGACACCTAATTCTATTCTGATGAAGAACTTATCAACCTTAACAAGGGAAGCTTTTTCAAAAAGAAGAAAATTAATTACTAACAGCCTGAAGTCCTTCTTCACCGAGGAAGATCTTGTTAATCTTGGTATTGAGATAAAATCTCGTCCTGAAAACCTATCTGTAGAGACCTATATAAAATTAGCTAGAAGTATTCAAAGTGGCTAATTATGCTATAGGTGATATCCAAGGATGCTTTGATGAGTATTCACTCCTTTTGAATAAAATTAAATTCGATTCAAAAAAAGATTTTATTTGGCTTACAGGGGATTTGATAAATAGAGGACCGGCTTCATTATCTGTTCTAAAGCATGTATTTGATAATCGCAAAGCAATAAAGACTGTTTTAGGAAATCATGATCTACATTTTCTAGCTGTTCATTATGGTGTAAGAAAACTAAATAAATTTGATACTTTAAGTGATTTGTTAAATTTCCAAGATATTGACGAATTGGCTAAGTGGCTTACAAAACAGCCGCTTGTAAGAGAGATTAAAATTGGGAAAAAGGAATTTATTATGGTTCATGCCGGTTTTCCCAAATCAGCCACAAAAAAATCATTAACGGAAGTTAACAGAAAAATTAGGAAAGCTATTAAAAATAATCCAAAAAAGACCTTAAAAATGATTTTTGATCATAACAGAAAAGCGCCTAAGTTATTAAAAGACAAAAAGAGCCTTAAAGATTGGGTTGATTGGCTCACAAGAGTTAGGGCAGTAGATGAAAATGAAGTGATGGACTTGAGGTTCAAAGGCAAAAAAAGTGAACTTAAGGATAATTTCAAAGCTTGGTTTTCTTATGATTTAAAAATTATGAAGAAACACAGATCAGTACTTTTTGGTCATTGGGCTGCTCTGGAAGGGAAAACAAATATAGAAAGAATCCATGCTCTTGATACGGGTTGCGTATGGAACAAGAAATTAACTGCAATGAGGTTAGAGGATGGAAGAAAATTTTCGGTAAATAAAATAAACTGACCCAATGAATGTTTACTTAGTTGGCGGAGCTGTCAGAGATGAACTTATTGGCCGTGAAATAAAAGAAAAAGATTGGGTTGTTGTTGGCTCAACTGAGGAGGATCTTTTAGCTAAAAAATTTAAAAAGATAAATAGTCAATTTCCGGTTTTTCTCCATCCAGAAACTAAGGAGGAATACGCTTTAGCTAGAAAAGAAAAAAAAGTATCTCCTGGTCATCAAGGATTTAAATTTATTTTTGACCCCTCGGTTACAATCGAAGAAGATCTTAAGAGAAGAGATTTCACAATGAATGCTATAGCTAAAAAAGACAACGGTGAGCTTATTGATCCATACGCTGGCGTAGCAGACATAAATAATAAATTGATTAAACATGTCTCAGAATTTTTTACAGAAGACCCCCTTCGAGTGTTTAGGTGTGCAAGATTTGCTGCAACTCTGAAATCTTTTGGATTCAAAGTATCAGATGAAACAATCAGCTTGATGCAAACAAAGTTCAGCAAGGATGAATTTTTATCTTTATCTGCTGAAAGAGTTTGGATAGAAACGCAAAAAGCGTTGATTTCTGAACATCCAGAAGAATACTTCAGTGTATTAAATAAGGCTGATTGCTTGCATTATTTTTTCAATTTACGTGACATAAGAGAAGTTATTGATCTAATAGAGCATGTAAAAAAGAAGTATGTTGGAGATGTTGAAAGATGGGCTGCTGTTAATTCACTTTCAATAGATCAAAAGAAAACCAATGAACTTCTAAAAATACCAAAAAAGTTTTCAAAGTTATCTGACAAGATTCAAGAATGTATTCGATTATTTACTCAGAAAAATTCTGATTTAGAAATTCTAGATAGCCTTCACAAAATGTCTTTTTTTAGAGAGTCATCTTCTGCAAGAAAAGCAATGGAGCTATGCAGTGATTTACTAAAAGTAAGAGGCTCAAGTTTATCTTTAGAGCCTTCATTAATGTTAGATATTGCAGATAAGCTTGAGGAATCAAAGATTGAAATAAATCACTCATTAAAAGACATGAAAGATGAAGATAAAAAATCTAAACTTTCAGAGTTGAGACTTAACATAATTAGAAAAACGAGAACCAATTTATGAAAAAAACTATTTTTGTTTCAGGAGGATCAAAAAGAATTGGTAAATCGATATGTGAATATTTTCATAAAAATGATTTCAATATTATTTGTCATTTTAATAATTCTGAAAAAGAAGCAGAAAATCTTAAAGATCAACTTAATACAGAGAGAGAAAACAGTTGTGAAATAATTCGATATGACCTCAACGATATTGATGGAATAAATAACTTCTGTAACGAAGTTAAAGATATCTTTGGTCGATTAGATGTACTTGTAAATAATGCTTCTACTTTTTATAGCGATGACCTAGAAATTAATGAAGGGTCTAATTGGAATGACTTAATAAATTCTAATGTTAAAGCCCCTTATTACTTAGTCTCAAACTTTAAAGATGAATTGAAAAAAAATTATGGGTCGATAGTGAATATCACTGATGCAATGGTAATTAGAGGAATGGAAAAGTTTCCAATTTATTCAATTGCTAAAGGGGGATTAGAAACCATAACTAGATCATTAGCCAGGAAACTTGCACCAGAGATTAGGGTAAACGGAGTTGCCCCAGGAGCTATCCTTTGGCCAGAGCAAAATCCTGATCCAGATGAACAAATTCTTATGAACATTCCTTTAGGAAGGATTGGAAGCGCAGAGGATATATCTTCTGCAGTGTTTCATTTAGTAGAAAATAAATATATAACCGGTCAAATTATTAGGGTTGACGGCGGAAGATCTTTAAATTAAAAAATACATCATTAGGGAGAATTAATTGACTGATCAAAATACTAGTGAGCTATTTGCTGGCACCATGCCAGTTTCAGAAAAGCATGGGTTTGATACCAAAAAATTGAATGATTATTTGGCTGAGCATTTGGAAAATTTCAGTGGGCCAATTACCGTAGAAGAATTCAAAGGCGGTCAATCAAATCCTACATATCTTATAAAAACTTCGACTGATTCATACGTTCTCAGAAGAAAGCCTCCCGGTCTACTTTTGAAATCAGCTCATGCTGTCGATAGAGAGTACAAAGTAATTAAAGCTCTAAATATGACAGACGTGCCAGTGCCTATTGCATATCTTCATTGTGAGGATGAAAGCGTAATAGGAACAGAATTTTTCTTAATGAGTTTTGTAGAAGGAACTGTTTTTTGGGAGCCTCATATTCCTGAAGCTAAAGATAACAAACAAAGAAGTGTTATCTATGAATCTTTAAGTGAAACCATCTATAAATTACATAATGTAAAACCTAGTGATATCGGCCTTGAAGATTATGGAAGGCCTGGAAATTATGTGGCCAGACAAATTTCCAGATGGTCTAAGCAATATGTTGCATCTGAGACTGAAACTATTGAAGCAATGAATAATTTAATGGAATGGTTGCCTCAGAATTTACCTACCGAAAAACCTCTGTGTCTAGTGCACGGTGATTTTAGTCTCACAAATGTCATTATTGATAATGAGTCTGATCAGGTGGCTTCAATATTGGATTGGGAACTTTCAACTCTCGGAGATCCAATGGCAGATTTCAGTTATCACTGTTTGCAATATAAACTGAACCCTATTCTCTCGGATGCAGCTCAATGTAAGAATTTAGGAATTCCAACTGAAAAAGAATACCTAAAGCTCTATGCCGACAAGGTTGATTATTACATTGACTCAGAATGGGATCTTTATATGTCTTTTAATTTATTCAAATTAGCCGGAATATCTCAAGGCATTATGGGGAGAGTAAGAGACGGTACTGCTGCTGGAGTCAATGCTGAAGAGACAGGAATGAGGGCAAGATTACTTGCAGAATCTGCTTGGGATCTTGTAAAAGACAGAACTTAGTTAAAAGGAGAAAATTATGTCAAAAAAAGATATGCCCATTGAGAAAAGTCACATCATGATGTTTGCGAGATCAATAGGAGACCCTAATCCAATTTACTATGACGAAGATCATGCAAATGATTCAGATGTAGGTTCAATAATCGCTCCTCCAACTTTTACACAAGCAAGCGCACAGTTTGATCCTGATTACTTTTTAAGACCAAAGATAGATGGTAAGGGTTGGTTTGGTTCAGGAAAAGAACCAACTGGCGCCAAAAAAGAAGGATCTTCTTCAGGCGGTGATGGTGGCGGTGCAGCAATGGGGCTCCACGCAGAACAACATTTTGAATATCATAGACCTGTTAGGCCTGGAGATATTCTCACGCCAGAAACAAAACCAGGTAAAACATGGGAAAAAGATAGTAAAAGAGCCGGTAAACTGAAGTTTAGTGAATCAGTTACGGAATTCAGAGATCAAAATGGGGAACTAGTTGTAACGGCTATTGGAGTCGGCGTTCAAACAGAAAAACCAGTAGAAAATTAGGGGAATCAAATGTTAGATAAATCAAAAATTAATGTTGGAGATACCCACTCTGAGGTGGTTGTTGAAGACCTTAAAAGAACTCAAATAGTTCAATACGCCGGTGCCTCTGGTGATTACAACCCTTTACATAGCGATGAAATATTTACCACTAAGGTAGTTGGTTATCCATCTGTTTTTGCACACGGAATGCTTTCAATGGGGTTAACAGGAAAAATGCTTACCAATTATGTTGGGGATGCTTCATTAAAAAAATTCGGAGTTAGATTTACAAATCAGGTCTGGCCTGGAGACACCCTCACAAGCAAAGCTACTGTAATGTCAATCAGAGAAGAAGATGGAGAGACTCTCGTAGATTTGAATATTGAAACAACTAATCAAGATGATGTCACTGTCATAACTGGATCAGCTGTTGCATTGGCTAAATAATTGAATAAAGGAATTCCAGAAGTCGGCGGAAGGAGTGCGAAGTTTGCTCTCGTATTGCTTGTGCTTGTCTATGTTTTCAATTTTATTGATAGGCAAATACTTACTATTCTTGCTGAAGATATCAAAGCTGACCTGGGTATATCGGATAGCGATATAGGCTTCTTATACGGAACAGCTTTTGCTGTTTTTTATTCAGTTGTCGGAATTCCCATGGGAAAACTGGCTGACACATGGAATCGTAAAAACTTAATTAGTATCGGCTTAGCTTTTTGGAGTTTCATGACTTTTTTATCAGGAACTGCCAAATCTTTTTTGGCTTTATCTGTATATAGATTTGGTGTCGGGATAGGAGAATCCAGTGCAAGCCCATCAGCATATTCTCTTTTAGCTGACTATTTCTCTCCTAAGGTCAGAGCAACCGTTATCTCAATATACGCTAGCGGACTTTACATAGGTTCCGGTATAGGTATTTTCATAGGAGGTCTGATCGTTGATAACTGGAATAATGCATACCCAATTATTTCAGAAGCTCCATTTGGTTTAAAAGGATGGCAAGTAGCTTTTATGGCAGTTGGCATACCGGGTATGCTTTTAGCTCTTTTGACTTGGCAAATTAAAGAGCCACCAAGAGGATTGAGTGAAGGTTTAATTAGCTCAGAATCAAAAAATCCTTTAAAGGAAACTTTTAAAGAATTAGTCGGCCTAACTCCTTTTGGCTTACTGGGATCAGATAACTTCAAAAAAGAGCTTTTTATAAATATTATCTTTGCTGTTTTAATTTTTCTCGCTTCTTATTATCTTTACGTTCTAACTGGAGACTTTCTACAATGGACTGCTTTTGGAATCGGTGTTTACGTAATTTGTAATTGGATACACGGCTTAAAAAATAGAGATCCGGTTGCATTTTTATTGATATTCAAAAGTAAAGCTCTCTTGCTGGGTCTTCTCTCCTTTCCTTTCATAACGTTTGTAACCTATGCCTTGGGTGCTTTTGGACCATCTTTTTACATAAGAAATTTTTCAATGACTGCTACTGAAGTTGGAATTATTTATGGCTTGATTACTGTATTTGGTTCAATGATTGGGGTTATTTGTGGAGGTATCCTTGGCGATAAACTCAGGGAGACCTATGTTAATGGAAAGCTTTATTTAATAATGGCCTCGGCTGTATTAACTGGTGTTACTGCTATAGGTTTTATTCATTCAGAAAATTTAGTTGTTTCATTTACTTGGAAATTCGTTTATCACATTGCCTCTACTGCATGGTTAGGTTGTGCAGCTTCAACTGTTACAGAATTAGTTCTTCCTAGGTTGAGAGCGGTTGCAAGCGCATTTTTTATATTAATGTTGAGCATGATTGGATTAGCTCTTGGGCCTTATTTAACTGGAATGGTCAGTGATATTTACATTAATACAGGACTTCTTCCTGGCCCAGCACTGAAAAATGCTATGACCTTAACGCTTGTGGTTCTTGTTTTGCCTTTTGGGTTGCTTGCTGTTGCTTGTAAATATCTTAAAAATGATGAGTCTGAAATCTATGAAAAAGCCAGATCTCTGGGAGAAGAAATTTAATCAAGCTTCAATAATTTATTGGTAAATTTTTTTTGTTCAGCTAAATCCTTCATAGAAATTCCTAAAGAAGGGTGAATCATTTCACCGGCAATTTCTTTTAACGGAATAAGAACGAAGTTGTAATTCTCAATATCTGAGTGAGGTAATTTTGTAGATTCAACCTCTCCCACAAAAGAATCATAAAGGATCAAATCAATATCTATGTTTCGATCAGAGTATTTCTTTGATGTTTTTTCTCTACCCATGTTCTTTTCTATATTTTTGGTTATTTTTAGAACTTCGCTTACCTCTAAATCAGTCTCAAAACAAAGAACTTCGTTTAAAAAATCTGCTCCATCAAATCCTGCTGATGGAGACTGATAAGTACTAGAGAATTTTTTTAAGGAAAAATATTTACTTAGTTCAATTCTTGCATCAGATAAATTTTTTGATGGCTCGATATTGCTGCCAAGACTGAAGAACACGAGAGACATTAATTTTTTCTAACTATTTTTATTCCGACTGACTTTGATCCTCGCAACGCGCCGGGTTTTTCCACTTTAACCTCAACCTTTTCAATAGATTTGTTTTTAAGAACCCTTTTTGCAATTTTATCAGCCATTGTTTCTACCAATTGAAAGCTTGATTTTCTAACAAAGCTCGAGATGTCTTTTCCTATGGACTTGTAGTCGAGAGCTTGATCAATATTATCTGTTTTCGCAGCTTCACTAATATTAAAATCCATTTCCAGAGATATTTTAACTATCTGTTTGACCTTTCTTTCCCAGCCAAAAATTCCAATGATTGTTTCAACTTCCAGGTCCTCAATGAATACTTTATCTTGCATTGTTATTCTCTTCTAAAGACCATCTTGCTCTTGCTTCAATGTTATAGTTTTTTTCAGAATTTTCTATCTTCATTAGGCCGGCATGAGCGACCATTAAACCGTTATCGGTGCAGTGCTTCAGATCAGGAAAATGTAACTTCACATTTGATGGCATTGCATCTGCTAACGAACACCTTAAAAATTCATTAGCTGCCACACCTCCAGAAACTACTAAATCAGAAATATTTTCTTGAATAGAGGCTTTTAATACTTTGCTTACGATGCAGTCTACCGCAGCATTTTGGAAACTATTTGATATTTCAATTTTATCTTCATCTGAAAGAGCATCTAATTTTTGGACAGCGTATAAAACTGCTGTTTTTAATCCGCTGAAGCTTAAATTTAGACAATCAGAGTTAATCATAGGTCGAGGAAATCTAAATCTATCAATTTGGGAAAGCTTCGCTAGCTTTTCAATTTCAGGTCCCCCAGGGTAGCCCAAATTAAGTAATTTAGCTGTTTTATCAAAGGCTTCTCCTAAGGCATCATCTTTGGTCTCTCCCATGATTGTATATCTCCCTCCTTCATCCACTTTAACAATTAATGTATGGCCTCCTGAAACTAGAAGAGAAACAAATGGCATGCTTGGTGGGTTGGCATCAAGCAAAGGCATCAAAAGATGCGCTTCCATATGATGGACGTTTATCACTGGAATTTTCAGTGCATAAGCAATGGAATTTGCAATGGTATTTCCAACCAACAGCGGTCCTCTTAACCCAGGTCCTTTAGATACTGCAATCGCATCAAGAATCTCAAAAGATAAGTCGTTTTTTTCAAACTCATTCTTAATCAGTGGAACTAACCTTGAAATGTGATCCCTAGCCGCTAATTCAGGGACAACTCCACCGTATAGATTATGCAGATCTATTTGACTAAATAATGCCTCGCAAAGAACTTTCTTATTTGGGCTATCAATGACCGCTATTGCCGTTTCATCGCATGAGGTTTCAATTCCTAAAATTGCCATAGGTAAAGCTTATCAGGAAATATATTTAATTTTGCAAATAAGCATTTTATCTATAGAATTGCCCACCTAAGGATATATATGCCAATAATTAAGCTAAAAGAAAATGAATCATTTGATTCAGGTTTAAGAAGATTCAAAAGATCTTGCGATCGTGCGGGTGTCATTTCTGAAGTCAGAAAAAGAGAATTCTATGAAAAACCAACTTCTGTGAGAAAAAGAAAAGCTGCTGCTGCTGTGAAACGTCAAGCCAAAAGAAGCAGAGCTGGTATGTTACCTAGAAATAGAGTCGGCGTTTAATTCCATGTCAGATTTACTTAAACCTTTAATAAAGGAGGCTAGCGTTAGGTCTCTTAAAGAGGGTAATAAAGAGATAACTATGGTCCTCAGACTAATCTTGGCTGAATTTCAAAAAGAAGAAATATCTCAAGGTTCAGATTTAAATAATAATGATGAGCTTAGTCTTCTGCAAAAGATGATTAAGCAACGTAATGATTCAATCAAACAATATAATGATGCTGGACGAAATGAACTTGCCGAAAAAGAACAAAAAGAAATAGAGATTATTCAAAATTTTCTTCCTGAGCAGATTAACGAAGAAGACCTTAAAAAATTAGCTAAAGAGACTATTAGTGATTTATCTGCTAATTCCATGAAGGACATGGGTAATGTTATGAAGGTCCTTAAGGATAAAACCTCCGGTCAAGCCGATCCTGCTACAATCAGCAAAATTGTTAAAGGATTACTTTCCTAATTTTTAGTTACTCGTGGAATCAACAGTTGCAACAATTTGTTGATCGGCTTCTAAATTAACTTTATCGCCCTTAATCAGATTATTTAGATTAGTTGCCTGTAAAGTTTCAGGAATCAAGGCAACAGTTAAATGGTTTTCTTCTTTATCTTTGATAGTCAGGCTGGCACCATTTATAGCAACGTATCCTTTTTTAAATAAATATTTACTTAAGTTGTTTGAAAAAGATATCTTAAGTATGTATTCATCCCCTATAGTAACCTCCTCTACTGTGCCGGTTTCGTGCACATGTCCAGAAACTAGATGCCCCCCAACTTCATCACCGAACTTTAAGGAACGTTCAAGATTGAAAATCCTTTTTTCATTAATTTCATTCAGGTTAGTACATCTTAGAGTTTCAGGAATGACATCAAAGAATGCATAATTTTTTCCAAAATCTGTAACAGTTAAACATACACCGTCTACCGAAACACTGTCTCCTTTTTTAATGTTTAGATAGAAAGATTCATTAGAAGTGATTTTTAGCTTTATGCCAGAGTCCGTTTTACTGGATTCGTGCCCTTCACTTTTTGTTTGTACTATTCCTGAGAACATCTTTATTCTTTTAAATCTTCAAAAGTTGCAATACTTAATATTGGAATTGATAAGCTTTTTTCAAGGCTTTCTTTAAATGTAAGAGAATTTGCATCCTTCTCCATTCTATCGAGCGCCACTATTGCTGCAACGGTTTTGGCGTTATTTTGTTGAATTATTTCAACAGTCTCTTTAATTGCCGTGCCGGCAGTCAAAACATCATCTATTATTAATATTTTCTTTCCAGAAATATCTCCTATCAGCTTACCACCCTCACCATGATCTTTAATTTCTTTCCGATCGAATATAAGTTCAATTTTTTTCTGCTCCTCAACATAGAAAAGCTGACTTATCGCTGTTGCCAAAGGTATGCCTTTGTATGCCGGTCCATACATAGCATCAAATTCTAAATTCGCTTTTTGGATAACTTTAAAATATTGGCTAACCAAAAAGTGCATATCTTCACCATTAAAAAAACTCGCAATATTAAAAAAATATTTGCTTTTAAGTCCCGACTTTAAAGTGAAATCACCGAATTTAAGAGCTTCTAATTCGATAGCCTTTTTTATAAATGGGTGCATAATTTAATATGATAATGGATAAACAAAATATAAACATCTTTGTTATTTCGAGCCCCTCTGGGGGAGGAAAAACAAGTCTTATAAAAAAGCTCCTTGAAGATCCAAGATCGGAAGGTACATTTTTAAGCATTTCCCACACAACAAGAGAAAAGAGGTTGAACGAAAAAGATGGAGTTGACTACTTCTTTACTGATAAAAAAAGTTTTGAAGATAAAATAAAAAAAAATGATTTTTTAGAGTATGCAACGGTATTTGATAATTATTATGGAACTTCTCAGGAAACAGTTAACATACTAGTCAGTCAAGGCAAGACGGTTATTCTTGAATTGGATTGGCAAGGTGCGAAGCAGGTTAAAAGCAAAATACCCTGTTATTTAATCTTTTTATTACCGCCATCTATAGATGATTTAAAAAAGAGACTCATCGATAGAAATCTTGATGAGAGTGAAATTATTGAAAAAAGAATTAATGAAGCAAAAAATGAGATATCTAACTCCGAAATTTACGATTTTCTTATTCTTAATGACAACTTTGAGATGGCTCTTAAAGATCTTAAATCTATAATTCTTGACCGATGTGATCCAAAGGACTTTGTGAAGAGAATGACATCTTCTCATGTAAAGAAATTGCTGGAATAAGAATCATAAATTAAGTAGAATCCCTTCACTCAGAGGTTAGTATGGCTAGAATTACTGTAGAAGATTGCTTAAAGAGAATTCCAAATCGTTTTGAAATGGTTAAGCTCGCTGCTAAAAGAGCCAGACAAATAGCTCTTGATGGCAGAGAGCCAACTATCGATAGCAGCGATGATAAAGCAACTGTTGTTGCTCTCAGAGAAATCGCTGCTGGAACAGTTACTCAAGACAACATTCAAGAGTTTAATTTTGATATTTTTGAAGAAGAGCTCTCTGAACAACTCACATCTGATTCCGAGACTTAATCTCCATTTTTCTCCAATTTTGTTAGAATTTCAGTGCTATGGTTGCTGAAGTATCTTCTATAAAAGATTTAACTAAAAGTCTGAAGACTTACATGGACTCAGATCAATTGGAGCAAGTTAAGAAAGCCTTCTTTTTTGCAGCCAATGCTCATTCTGGTCAATATCGTGTCAGCGGAGATCCTTATGTAACTCATCCTGTAGCTGTTGCAGAGATATTGGCAAAATTCAAAATGGATGGAGATAGTCTCTCTGCTGCAATGCTTCACGATGTTATCGAAGATTCGGGTATACCAAAGTCTTTTTTATCAAAGGAATTTAATAAAGACGTAGCTAATCTTGTTGATGGAGTAAGCAAACTCGACAAAATAAAAATTAGCGGCAAGGAAGATGAACAAGCTGAGTATTTTCAGAAAATGGTTCTAGCAATGTCGCAAGATATCAGAGTAATTGTTGTCAAACTGGCAGATAGACTTCATAACATGCGAACATTGAATCATCTTGCCACAGCTAAACAAAAAAGGATTTCTAAAGAAACAATTGAAATTTATGCGCCCATTGCTCATAGAATCGGTATGCATCAAATATATAGAGAATTGGAAGATAGAGCATTTGAAGTTCTGAATCCTCATAGGGCTACCATTCTCAGAAAAGCTATAGATACAGCAACTAAAGGAAGGAAAAAAATCTTGTCTAAAATTGAAAAATCTATAAAGGAAAAATTGAAAGAGAATGATTTGATTGGAGATGTCGTAGGAAGACAGAAACATCTTTATGGAATATTCAAAAAAATGCGAAAACAAGGAAAACCTCTTTCTGAGGTTTTGGATGTATATGCCTTTAAAATAACAGTTGATTCTGCAATGGATTGTTATAAAGCACTTGGAGTTTTGCATAATGCTTTTAGTCCGATTGAGGGAAGATTTAAAGACTATATTGCTATTCCTAAATCAAATTCATATCAGTCCTTGCATACTGGAGTCATAACTTTTGATGGCTTACCTGTTGAAATACAGATACGAACTAACGAAATGGATGAGTTAGCAGAATTTGGAATTGCTGCACATTGGTTATATAAGTCTGGAGAAGAAAAAGATAGTCCCGTTCAAGCAAGAGCAAGAAGATGGGTAAACAATTTAGTAGAAATCCAGAAAAATACAGAGAACTCAAGAGACTTTGTTGAAATTATTAAAACTGGATTAGTTCCTAACGAAATTTATGTCTTCACTCCTAAGGGAAGAATTATCGAATTACCAAAAGGATCAACTCCTATTGATTTTGCTTTCATGGTTCATTCTGACATTGGTCTTCATTGTAGAGGTTGCAGAATCAATAAAAATCTTGCTCCTTTAAGTGTTCCTCTTGAGAGTGGACAAACCGTAGAGATTATTACTGATGATATACCTCAAGCACAGCCATCCTGGCTTGAAATGGTAGTTACCTCAAGGGCAAGAAGTGCCATCAGGCATCAATTAAAAAATTTAAGATCCTCAGAAGCAAGAAAATTTGGCAAGAAACTTTTAGAGAATTCTCTTGCTCAACATAATTTAAAATTAAGGAGCATTCCTAAATCAAGGATGTCTAAACTTCTAGATTCTTTGAAAGTTAATTCCCTTAATGACCTTTTACAGCAAATAGGCTTAGGGATAAGACCAAGTAATTTTGTAGCCAATCAAATTATGCAGGCAATTGATTTTGATTCGCCTAGTTTAATTGAGTCAAGTAATTTACAAATTTCTGGCTCAGAGGGACTATTAGTTAACTATGGGCCTTGTTGTAAACCAATACCAGGAGATCCAGTTGTAGCTCATTTCACAGCAGGAAGAGGAATGGTTATTCATCAAGAAAGATGCAAAAACATTTTGCCTATTAAAGATGATCCTGCCCTGTGCGCACCTGTGCAATGGGAAGATAATATTGATGGAGACTTCTCTGCAGAACTTGTTGTAACTACTCAAGATAGGCCAGGTATCTTGGCAGAAATTTCTTCTGCCATTTCTGAGATGAATAAAAACATTGAAGGGATAAGAGGTGAAGCCCCGGTTGGCAATCAAGTTCAACTTTTCTTAATTATCGAAGTGTCTGGAAGAGATGATTTAGCAAATATTATGAAAGCTTTAAAGAAAACAAAAAATGTAATATCAGTTAACAGAGTCCATTCATCAGAAGATAGAAAGTTGAGAATAAGATAAGAGGATGAAAAAAGTAATACATACTGATGATGCCCCTGAAGCAATAGGAACCTATTCTCAGGCAGTATTAGCAGATAAGTTTCTTTTTATATCGGGACAAATAGGTTTGGATCCAACCTCCATGGAGCTGGTTGAGGGATTTGAGGAAGAGACAATTCAAGTTTTCAGAAATATTTCATCAATCTGTAAAGAAGCTGGTTGCTCGATTAATGATGTTATTAAGTTCAATGTTTTGCTTACTGATTTATCTAATTTTCAAAAAGTAAATGAAATTATGGAAAAGGTTCTGGATAAGCCCTACCCTGCAAGAGCTGCATATGAAGTTTCTGCTTTGCCAAAAAACTCCTCAATTGAAATTGAATCTATAGCTTATAAAGAATAGTGTCTTTGTCGCTAACGGATGACCTAAGAAAAATTAAAGGCGTTGGTCCAAAAATTGAAACGCAATTAAACTCACTGAATATTTTTACGATAGAGGATCTGATTTTTCATTTGCCAATAAGGTATGAAAATAAAACTCAATTAAATGAAATAAAAGATTTAGACCAAAATCAGACTGCTCATGTTGAGGGCGAGATTGTAGAAAGTAAAATTTTTTTCCCTGGAAGAAGATCTTTTTTAGCAAAGATAACTGACGGAACTGGTTTTCTTAACATAAGAATGTTTTATTTCTCACAAGCTCAGGCAAAAGCTTTTGAAAAAGGCAAAATAGTTCGAGCTTACGGAAATGTGAAAATTAGCGGATCTAAAATAGAGATGTTTCATCCTAGCTATAAAGTTTTTTTACTATCTGAGAGGCCTAAATTAGATAATACCTATACTCCTGTGTATCCAATTGTCTCTGGTCTGACTCAATTCAGACTAAAAACAATTATAAGACAAGCATTAAGTGGACTAAATTTAAATGATGTCTGTATGAAAGATGCAGATGATTTCTTTGAAAGCAAAAAGATTGATTTTCCTAAAGGTAGAGAAGCTATTTCTAAGATACATATGCCTTCAATTGATGATGATCTTAATCAGCTGAGGACTTTTAAGCATCCTGCGCAAAAGAGATTGATAGTAGAGGAATTTGCCGCTAATCAAATAGCTATAAATATTTCATCTGAAAGGATAAATAAATTGAAATCTTTTGATCTTTCAAGTCAAAAATTAGATCTGGAGACTTTTGATTTAAATATCCCTTTCTATCCAACAAAAGCTCAACAAAAAGTCGTGCAAGAAATAATGATGAATTTTCAAGAGAAAAAGCCAATGAGAAGACTCATTCAAGGAGATGTTGGCTCAGGAAAAACTATAGTGGCCGCTGCGGCAATGAACATATGCTCTCAAAATAGAAAACAGTCTGTTTTAATGTGCCCCACCGAAGTCCTTGCTAAACAGCATTTTGAAAACTTTGTTAATTGGTTCAAAGATAAAAATATTTCTATCGAGCTTCTCTTGGGAAAAACAAAAAAAAGCGATAAAGAAAAGATTGAAAAAAAACTCATAAATGGTGAGATTGATATCCTTATTGGAACTCATACAGTCTTTCAAAAAAATATTGAATTTAAGAGTCTGGCTCTCATTGTGGTTGATGAACAACAAAGATTTGGTGTTAAGCAAAGATTTGATCTGGCATCTAAATCACAATCTGAAGAGATGCCTCATCAGTTATTCATGACAGCAACGCCAATTCCTAGAACATTAGCTATGACTATCTTCTCAGACCTAGATTTATCTATTATTGACGAACTGCCTCCTGGGAGAAATCCAGTTAAGACATTAGTTTTATCAAATGACAAGAGGCTGGAGATAGTAAATAGGCTTCAAAAAGTATGCAAAGACGGCAATCAAGTATATTGGCTTTGCACTATGATTGAAGACAATGATTCATTTGATGTGCAATCAGCAGAAACTAGTCTCGAATGGATTAGAGAAAATGCTCCTGAGCTGAGATCAGAATTAGTCCACAGCAAACTCAGCAATGAAGAAAAAGAGAAAAATATCATAGACTTCAGAAATGGATTAATTGATATATTGGTGTGCACAACAGTAATTGAAGTAGGTATGGATGTTCCTAACGCAAGTCTGATGATAATAGAAAATGCAGAGAGATTAGGTTTATCTCAACTTCATCAATTGAGAGGGAGAGTTGGCAGAGGTCCGGACATGGATTCTTACTGTGCTTTACTTTATCAAGATCCGGTAAGTGAAAATGCTAAAAAGCGACTCGAAGCAATGAAAAAATACTCAAACGGATTTGATATATCTGAAATAGATTTGGAATTGAGAGGAGCGGGAGAATTATTAGGCTTGAAACAATCAGGTGGAATTGATTTTAAAATCTCAGATATATCCAGAGATGCTCGACTTCTCAAATTAAGTCAGTCCCTCACCGAAAAGATCTCTAATTTGGAATCTACCAAGCTAGAGAAACTTATTGATCGATGGATCGGTCAGGATCAAGTATATATAAAAGCCCAGTAGTAACTACAACAGAGGTGAAATCACCAAGCTAACAATTGCCATAACATTGATTAAGATATTCATCGAAGGTCCTGAAGTATCTTTGAATGGATCTCCAACCGTGTCACCAACTACAGCTGCAGAGTGAGTATCTGTTCCTTTTCCACCTAGGTTACCTTTTTCAATGAATTTTTTTGCGTTGTCCCAAGCTCCACCAGCATTAGCCATCATCAAAGCCATGGATACACAACCTATCAAACCTCCTCCTAACATTCCTCCAAGAGATTCTGGACCAAGACCAAAACCAACGACAGCTGGCGCACTTACAGCAATTACTCCTGGTAGAAGCATTCTTTTTAATGCAGCAGAAGTAGCGATATCAACACACTTAGCAGTATCTGGCTCTGCATTTCCTTCTAATAAGCCAGGAATTTCTCTGAATTGCCTTCTTATCTCATTAATCATATCAAAAGCGGCATCCCCAACAGCTGTCATGGTGATAGAGGAGATGAGAAAAGGAATGGAAATTCCTATAAACATACCTACAAGAACTCTGGGATCTGAGAGAAGTAATTCAAAGCTACCTCTATTGTGAGCAACTGTTTCAACAAAAGCAGCAATGATTGCGAGAGCTGCTAATGCAGCTGCACCTATGGCAAAGCCTTTACCAATTGCAGCTGTGGAATTACCTAATTCATCTAAAGAATCCGTTATTTCTCTGGTTTCACTTCCCATACCAGACATTTCTGCAATACCCCCGGCATTATCGGCAACGGGACCGTAAGCATCAATAGCCATTGTTATTCCAACCGTAGCAAGCATTCCAACTGCGGCTATGCCTACACCATACAGACCAACAAGTGATGTAGAAACCAGAATTATTGTAGCAAGGACAAGAATAGGAAGAACTACAGATTGCATGCCAACTGAAAGTCCCGTAATCATGACTGTAGCAGGACCTGTTTCACCAGATTTAGCAATTTTCTCAACTGGTTTTGATCCTGTGTAATATTCTGTAATCAATCCAATGATGACTCCACCTACTGCGCCAGATAATACTGCCAACCAAGTATTAACTGCATTTTCAGTCAAAATCATTTGAATTAAAAAGTAAGCTGCAATTATAAAAAGAATCGCTGATCCTATAGTTCCAGTTCTTAATGCTGTTCCAGGATCTGCTTTGGAAAATACTCTAACAATTATAATTCCAAGTATAGATGCCAATAGTCCAAAGGAAGCTAAAGCTAAAGGTAGCGCCATCATTCCGGTATTGTCGATTGTCGCAGCTATTGCGATTGATGCAATCATGGCTCCGCAATATGATTCAAAAATATCAGAACCCATGCCAGCAACATCTCCAACATTATCTCCGACGTTGTCTGCAATAACTCCAGGATTTCTTGGATCATCTTCTGGTATTCCTGCTTCAACTTTTCCAACTAAATCAGCACCAACATCAGCACTTTTTGTATAAATTCCGCCTCCAACACGAGAGAAAAGAGCGACGCAAGACGCTCCCATTCCAAAACCTTCTATTGCTCTAGCAGTATTAGGATCGCCTCCAAAATAAAAGTAAAGACCACCTAGACCTACTAATCCAAGAGAAGCAACACATAGCCCCATAATTGATCCACCATAAAAAGCCACAGAAAGGGCAGCTTGCGCTCCAGACTCAGATGCTGCAGTTGCAGTTCTGACATTTGCTTTGGTTGCAGAAAACATTCCAAGCCATCCAGCAAGAGATGATGATAATGCTCCGGCTGTTACAGCCAATGCGGTATTTAGACCTAAAAATAAATAAGAGAGAACAATTAGGACGGCAACAAACATTGCAAGGTAAGTGTATTCACGTCTCATAAAAACCATAGCACCTAAGTGAATTTGATCACCAATTTTTTTAACCTTGTCTGTACCTCCGTCATACCTCATAACCAATAAGTACAAAATAAAGGCAACAGCCAAACCAAAAATACCAAAAAGTGGCGGTAGAATTAGATTAGATTCCATAAAGTTCTCCTAAAGATCGCGCTAATTTATCAGAAAATTGTCTTTTATTATATGAGTTTAAAAACAACTCAATCAAAGAATTTTGATTTATTCAAGTTGCCTTGAGTTGAAGAAATAATACAAGCAATCATTGAGTCTCCAGATACATTTACTGCTGTTCTGATCATATCTAAAAGTCTATCCACACCTATGATCAAAGCGATTCCCTCCACAGGAAGACCAGCTTGTTGTAAAACCATTGCCAGCATTATAAGACCTACACCCGGAACGCCAGCTGTTCCAATTGAGGCTAAAGTAGCTGTCAAAATAACCATTAAATAATCTGTAATTTGTAAATCAACACCATAAGCTTGAGCAATGAAAACTGTTGCAATGCCTTGCATAATTGCAGTTCCATCCATGTTTATGGTTGCTCCAAGAGGAATACAAAATGATGCAACTGACTTATCAACACCAAATTTTTCTTGAACTGTTTTTAAAGTTAACGGCATTGTTGCGCTGCTAGACGATGTACTGAATGCAAATAACAAAACCTCTCTGAGTTTTCTAAAGAAAATGAATGGATTTAGTCTAAAAAATGAAAGTATTGATCCGTAAGTAACCAAAGCATGAAATATCAATACAAACGAGAGTAGAAAGAAATAACCTGCTAAGTCATAAATTATAAAAAAACCTATTTCGGAAAATATGGAGGCCAAAAGACAAAAAATTCCTAAAGGTGCAAACATAATTATGATTTCTACCAAGCGCAGCATTAAGTCATTTCCTGATTTGAAAAAGTTTGAAGTCCCTACTGAATAGGTCCCCATCCCTTTAATTGCAAATCCTACTAATATCGAAAAGACTATGATTTGTAACATTTCTCCATCTGCCATAGCTTGAATAGGATTAGTGGGAATAATATTTATTAAGACTTCCTTCAAAGATGGAGCTTCAGGTGCTGAATAAGTTGATGATGTTTCTAAGCCTACCCCATCTCCAGGATTAAAAAAATTAGCGAAAAATAGTGCCGTTGAGATGGCCAATGCGGTTGTTATTAGATAAAAGATAATAGCTTTAAAACTAATTGAACCTAGTTCTTTTGAATTTTCAATTTGAGCCACTCCTGACACTAAAGAAAAAAATACAAGAGGAACTACCATCAACTTAAGAGATGAAATAAAAATTTCACCAACAGCATCAAATAAATTTAATGCGATATTAATTAGCGATAGTTCAAGTAAAAATAAATTGATTAACGATCCTAATCCAATACCCAAAAGCATGGATATTAAGATTTTTGTTGTATAGGACATTAATAACTTTTTCCAGCCCCTTCAAAAGGTACCATATCGAAATCTTCTTTGCCTACACCGCAATCCGGGCAGACCCAATCAACCGGAACATCTTCCCATTTGGTTCCAGGTGGTATTCCGTCATCAGGCCACCCTTCTGCCTCATCATAAATTAGGCCGCAAACTATGCATTCCCATTTCTTGTATTCTTCCATAAATAATAAAGTTTTATGCTAGATTGGATGAGCAGGAATTATATAACACCATGATGGAAAGAGTTAGAAATTACGCTTACCTAATGAGGTTGGATAAGCCCATTGGAACTCTTTTGCTTCTTTGGCCCACTCTTTGTGCTCTTTTGTTAGCATCAGATGCTTCTGTAGATATGAAGACTATATGGTTATTTTGTCTGGGTGCTTTTTTTGCTAGATCTATGGGATGTGTAATCAACGATTTTTTCGATAAAGACATTGATTCGAAAGTACTCCGAACAAGCCAAAGACCAATTGCGTCCGGAAAAGTATCTTCTTTTGAAGCATTGATTTTATTTGGCTTTCTGAGCATTCCTTCCGTATGGATTCTTTTCCAATTAAATGAATTAAGCATATACATGGGACTGGGTGCAGCCCTGTTAATTCTTCTTTATCCTCTGGCAAAGAGATTTTTAGCAATTCCACAAACGATATTAGGATTGGCGTTCTCTTTTGGCATACCGATTGCATTCGCTTCACAGGATAATCTTTCATTAATCACTTGGGTTATATTTTTAGCTAATTTTCTTTGGGTTATTGCTTACGATACTGTCTATGGGATGATAGATGCTGCTGACGATGAAAAATTAAATATAGGTAACTCAGCTAGATATTTTGGTAGAAGAAAGGAGAAATGGGTTTTTCTTTTAGGGTTGGCCCATTTATTTATCTACTTTTTTGTAGGTCTTTCGCTTAATCTAGATCTTTCCTTTTTCTTCTTTTTATCCTTGTGTTTTGGAATTGTTTTTTTCCAAAACTTTCAAATCAACTTAGGGTTGAGACAAATTTACCTTTCAATTTTTAAAGGTAATAACTGGATTGGAGTTTTTCTATTTTTTGGAATTCTTTTTGGTTTCTAATATGCATATAAAGTTTCTTTCACAAATTAAAGATGTAGAAAAACATTCTTGGGATTCATTAAATCATGAAAGTTATCCCTTTCTATCCTTTGATTTTTTAAATGCTTTAGAAGAATCCGGATGCGTATCGGAAAGGACTGGGTGGCAGCCATTTCATGTCACCTTGTGGAAGGAAGAATCATTAATTGGAGCAATGCCTCTTTATTTAAAAAATAATTCACAAGGTGAATTTGTCTTTGATTACAGCTGGGCAAATGCATACTACCAACATAAAAAATATTATTACCCAAAGTTTGTCTCATCGATTCCATTCACGCCTGCAACTGGTCCAAGAATTCTATATTCCAAATTGAATGATAAAAAAAATACTGCTGAACAAATTTTTAAAGCTATACAGAAAGTATCTAAGGAAAACGAGATATCTTCTTGGCACATTCTTTTTCCAGAAGAAGATGAAAAAGATCTTTTTGAATCTCTTGGGCTCAGTACTAGAAAGAATGTTCAGTTCATGTGGAAAAATAATAACTATGAAAGTTTTGATCACTTTTTAGATTTTTTCTCCTCACGAAATAGAAAAAATTTAAAAAAAGAAAGAAGAAAAATTGCTGAACAAGATCTTGAGATAAAGCGGTTTACAGGGAATGAAATATCTTTAGATGTTGTTGATGATTTCTATTCCTTCTATGTAAACACTCATCTTAGGAGAAGCGGCCATTCTGGTTACTTGAATAAAGATTTCTTTGAAGAGATAACGCAAACCATTGCTGACAACATATTAATCATCCTGGCATATAAAAATAGTCGAGCGGTTGCTGGCTCTTTTTTCTTTTATGATCAAAATAATTTATACGGAAGATACTGGGGAGCTTCTAGTGATTTTGATGCTCTGCATTTTGAGTGTTGTTATTACCAAGGTATAGATTTTTGTATTGAAAAAAACATCAAGAGATTTGATCCTGGCGTGCAAGGTGAACACAAGATTAAAAGAGGGTTTGAGCCTACTTTCACATTTTCTTCTCACTGGATTGAAAACTATGATTTCAGCCTAGCTATAAATGATTTTCTACTCAGAGAAGACAAATATATTAAAGATTATCATCAAGATGCTAGCACCCTTTTACCCTTTAAAAACATATGACTTCTCAAAAGGAGCAACTTTCTTACCTTTTAAAGTCTGATAAGGACCTTGAAGAATTAATAAGTTCTATTCCTAAAATAGTTCCCTTTAAAAGGGAAAAAGGATTTGAAGGATTAGTGAGATTGATATGTGAACAGCAATTATCTGTGGCTTCAGCAAAAGCCATCTTCGATAGACTAGCAAAAATAGTTTCGCCTTTTGAAGCTGAAAACTTTTTAAAAGTTTCAAAAAAAGATCTCCAAAAAACAGGGTTGAGCAGACAAAAAATTGATTATTGCACCGGGCTTGCCAATGCGTGCATTGATGGAAAATTAGATTTTTCAACCTTACATAAAATGAATGATGAAAACCTCAGAAAAGAACTATGTAAAATCAAAGGTATAGGTAAGTGGACAGCAGATTGCTACATGCTGGCATCTCTTAAAAGAGAAGACATCTGGCCAGTAGGAGACCTTGGGCTACAAATTAGCGTACAAAAATTAAAAAAACTTTCTAATCGTCCTTCAGAAATGGAACTTGAAGAAATTTCTATCAAGTGGAAACCGTATCGAACTCTTGTGGCAAATATGTTATGGAATTCTTATGATTGAGTTGAATTTTAAAATGTATTTTATAGACTGATTTGATGAAGGAATATCTCAAACTTAAAAATCTTCATTCTTTATTTGAAAGGAACTTTTTTCTTTTGAATTCCCTAGTAGTAGATTTTGATAAAATTAAAAAGAAAGTTTTTGAAATTCCTATTAAAGATCAAAATAAAAAGGTCTCAATAAATACAACTAAACTATCAAATTATACTTTTGATATTGAATTGAATATCAATATAAATGCAGTTGAAGAAAAAACGACCTTTAAAGTAAGAGTTTATTTAGAAGCAAAGATGGCAGAAGTTATCTCCCTTCAGGGCTTTCATAATAACCTAATTGATATTATTCCTACAGTTCAGAAGTTTGGATTTCAAAGAGATGAAAGAACTCAATGGAATAAATTTCTTAATGAATTTCTAGAGTTTTGCTCAAAAGAAGGATTAGCTGAAAGTGATAATTTACCTGCACGGTTTCAATAGCTCTAGTTCTTCTTCAAAAGCCCAGCTTTGTAAAAAATATCTTAACGACAAAGGTATTGGCGATAAAATTTTAATTCCTGACTTGCCTTTATCAACAGATAAAGTTGTTAACCTCATTGAAATATTGATACCTGAAAACGAAATTGTCGGCTTTATTGGAAGTTCAATGGGGGGATTTTATTCTTGTTATTTTGCAAATAAATACAATGTGAAAGGAGTTTATATAAATCCAGTAGTGGATGATCATTTAACCGGTATGGTCAATATTGTTGGCAGTTATGAGAACTTTAATAATGGAAAAAAAGATACTTTTTCTATGGGTGATTATAATAATTTAAAAAAATATTCTACTCCAACACTTACTTTTCCTAAGAATCATTTTCTACTTGCGCAGGAGGGTGACGAAGTTCTTGACCAAAGACTTTCCTTAAAAAAATTTAAAGAAAGCAAAATAGAATCATCTAAGAATGGAAATCATCAATTCGAGAATTTTGAAGATAAAATAGAGCAAATTTTTGACTTTTTGCTTTAAATTAGGGCAAAATATGTATTAATTTAATACATTATTGCGCTATTAATAATCACTGATTCTGCTATTTTAGCTCAGTTAAACATTTAAGGAGTTAAAAATGTCAGATTATAAAACATACGAATACATTTGGTTAGATGGTTATCAACCTGAAGCCAACATGCGAAGCAAGGTAAAAGCTACTGATGAAGACACGCCACCAGATTGGTCGTTTGATGGTTCTTCAACACAACAAGCGGAAGGTGGAAGCTCAGATTGTCTTCTTCTTCCTGTTCAAACTTATTCAAATCCTAATGGTCATGATTTTGTGCTAACTCAAGTTCATGCTGCAGATCACACTGTGCACCCTTCTAACTTCAGAGCTGCTGCTGAAGAAGTTGTTACTGATGAATGGTGGTTCGGTTTTGAGCAAGAGTTTTTCTTCACAGATCCTATTACTAGTGAACCTTTAGGGTGGGAAGATGGAACTCCCAGAGAGCAAGGTGAATATTATTGTGGTGTGGGAGCTGGAAATGTAGTCGGAAGAGAAATATCAGATGCACATTTACAAGCTTGTTTAGATATAGGTATTACCCTAACAGGAACAAATGCAGAGGTAGCTTTGGGTCAATGGGAATATCAATGTTTCGGTAAAGGAATAAAAGCAGCTGATGATCTATGGATGAGTCGATACTTACTTTTTAAGGTCGCTGAGGAATTTGGCGTTGGAGTAAATATCCATCCTAAGCCAAAAACAGGAGACTGGAATGGATCTGGAATGCACTCTAATTTTTCGAATGAAGAGATGCGTACAAAAGGCTCTGAGGAACTTTTTACGTCTTATTGCGAAAAACTTGGTGAAGTACATGAAGAAGGAATTGCATCTTATGGTTCTGATAACGATATGAGACTCACTGGTCTTCACGAAACTCAAAGCATTGAAAAATTTTCTTTTGGTGTAAGCGATAGAGGAGCGAGTATTCGAATACCTGTTTACACTGTTGAGCACGATTGGAATGGATATCTTGAAGATAGAAGACCTGCTTCAAATGCTGATCCTTATAAAATACTTGCTCATATTGTTGGTACTCTAACAAAGTAAATACTTTGCAAAGGAAGTGACAGAAACTTTGAAGTTAATCAAAGATTAAAACTCAAAAGGAATTAGTCTGAGATTAATTTCAAAGTCTCAAGTTGATATTTAATATATGAAAAAACTTCTTAAAAAAACTATGGAAAATATTTCTTCCAAAGTTTTGGTTGTTGACGAAAACTTAAATTTTGTTTTTGCAAGCAACGAGGCAGAAGCTTTTTTACTGTTTGATTCAAAAAACAGTGAGGGTAGAGGAATTGAAAATATATTTTCAGAAAACCCTAGCAACATGTTTGAACTTAAAAGACTTCTTGCAGAAAAAGATTCTTTAGAAAAATCTAGACGAAAAATTTATTTGAAAGGAGGTCTTGAGAAAGTTTGCACCTATGAAATTAATTTTTTTGAGATAGATTCAAAAAAATATCTTCTTTATGAATTTTATGATGCTAATCAAACAAAAGAATTAAACAGAATGAAAAGACAAACTATTTCAACTGTAACAGCTACTTTTTCTAAGGGTTTGGCTCATGAAATAAGAAATCCTCTTAGTGGCATTAAAGGTGCTACACAACTTCTTGAACCAAAATTAAAAAATGATGAGCTCAAGGACTATACAAAAATCATATTAAAAGAGACTGAAAGATTGAGTGATTTGGTTACAAAAATTTTAGACAGACAGTTTGAGATCCAGCCAACAGAAGTGAACATTCACGCAATCCTTGAAACTATTCCAGAATATCTAGGAAGTATTTCTACAGATAAAATCCAAATCACTAAAGATTACGATCCTACTTTACCTGAATTGAACATTGATTCTTCACTCATAACTCAAGTCCTCTACAACTTGGCAAATAATTCAGTTGATGCCATGAAAACTACCGATCGAGAAAATAAAATTTCTCTTAAAACCAGAATACATTTCGGAACTTTTATCAACAGGACATTTCACAAAACCACTTGTGAAATATCTTTTATTGATAATGGTCCTGGTATTCCAGAAGAAATAATTGACTCAATATTTTTTCCTCTTGTTTCCAGTAAAGAAATTAAGTCTGGTCTTGGGCTCTCAATTGCTCAAGGAATAGTCAGTCAACATGGCGGAGCAATAGAATGTGAGAGCTCCTCTTCCGGTACAAAATTTTCTATCTATTTACCGCTTAAGATTGAAGATGAAGATGGAAATGAAGTGCGTAAAAAAGAAAATTTTGAATCAGCATGAGGCAAGATAAAAAAATATGGGTTGCAGATGATGATGAATCCATAAGATGGGTTCTACAGAAAGGATTATCAGAAGCGGGTTTTGAAGTTTCCACTTTTGAAGATGGAAATGAAGTAGTGAATCAATTAGACATTGAATCTCCTAATATTGTTCTTACTGATATGCGCATGCCTGGTAGAGATGGGATGGATCTTCTTGATACTTTTAAAAATGATTATCCAAATATACCCATCATAATGATGACTGCTTTTTCAGACTTAGAAACCACAGTAGAAGCCTTTGATAATGGAGCCTGGGATTACCTAGCAAAACCTTTTGATATTCACACTGCAATATCAAAAATAGATAAAGTGATAAGTGAAAGAAAATCTGTCACTGTCTCGAATAAACAAATTGAAGAAATCTCACCTGATAATGAAAAAACGGTAGATAGATCAGAAGCTATGCAAGATCTTTTTAATGCTATTGGAAAGTTAATGTTCGTTCTTTCACCTGGACAGGATCTTAAAGAGAGTGATCTACATAAGCAATTGTTTGTTCAAACCCAAAAAGATGAAGTTAATTGGGAAGAGATTCTTGAAAGTTGGGCAGAAAAACAATTATCCAAAGGGGAAGATCATCTATTAAATGTTGCTACTCCAATTTTTGAGAGAACTATGATTAATGTAGCTTTGAAGTCTACTAGAGGAAATAAATCTGAAGCAGCTAAGTTACTTGGCTGGGGCAGAAATACTTTAGCTAGAAAAATACAAGAACTGGATATTTAACTAACTCACAATTGGAAAGCCCTCACTTTTCCATGCATTAATGCCTCCGTTAATCACATAAACTTCTTTTAAATCTTTCTTAAGACCAGATGCAATTTTTGAAGAATCAGTACCTTGATTACAAACAAATATCACTGGATTATCTAAATCTCCTTTAAGAGCGCTGATACAAGAAGCGTTGTCTTTATTTACGTTTACTGCATTAGGAATTGTCCCTTTACTGAATTCAATTGCACTTCTGACATCTAAAACTCTAGCGTTATGTTTATTTATCATTATGGTTGCTGTTTGCGGTTCGATTTTCGAAGCTCTTTTTGATTTTTCAAACAATATTAAAGCTGCTATAGATATAATAAGAGGTATTTCGATGTACCAATTTTCAATTACGAATTGAATGAAGTATTCCATGGGAGCGTATATTAAACCTTAAGCAAAGAAGAAACTATGTCTCAACCAAAAAAAATTTCCACCTTAGTTCTTATCAGACATGGCCAAAGTCAGTGGAATAAAGAAAACTTATTCACTGGTTGGAAAGATCCTGATTTGACTGAAAAAGGAATTGAAGAGGCTATTAATGCTGGTCAAAAAATAAAACAAACTAAGATTAATTTTGACTTACATTTCACTTCAAAATTAAAAAGAGCTCAAAGGACAGGTAATCTCATCATGAAAGAGCTCGGAAAAGATATTGATACACTTGAAAATGAAGCCCTAAATGAAAGGGACTATGGAGATTTATCTGGTCTGAATAAGGACGATGCTAGAAAAAAGTGGGGCGATGAGCAGGTTCATATTTGGAGAAGATCTTATGATACTCCTCCACCAGGAGGGGAAAGTCTCAAAAATACAGCAGAAAGAGTATTGCCATACTTTAAAAATATTATTTATCCTGAATTAAGAAGTCAGAAAAATATCTTAATTTCAGCTCATGGAAATTCTTTAAGAGCTTTAATAATGTATTTAGAGAAAATATCTGAGGATGAAATAGTTAGGCTTGAGATCGCTACGGGACAACCTATTGTTTTTAAGCTTGATGAAGATCTTAAAGTTATTGCAAAAGAAATTTTATAGTCTTACTTCTATGCCTTTGGAAGCAAGGCCATTTTTTACCTCTGCAATAGTAATTTCCTTTTGGTGAAAAATACTAGCTGCGAGGACCGCATCTGCTTTTCCATCAGTTATTCCCTCTATCATATGATCTATACATCCAGCGCCGCCTGAGGTTATAAGTGGGATACTCAAATCTTTTGCAATTGAGGAAGTAAGTTCATTATCAAAGCCTATCTTGGTGCCATCCCTATCCATGGAAGTTAGAAGAATTTCTCCTGCCCCCTCACCTTCAACAATTTTTATCCAAGCTGAAGTTTCAAAAGCAGTTTTATTTTTTCCTCCGTGAGTGTAAACGTAAGATTTTTCTCCTTCTCTTTTTGAATCCACAGCAACAACAATGCACTGAGAACCAAATTTCTTTGCTGCGTTCCCAACTAAAGACGGATCAAGGATAGCTGAGGTGTTTATCGATACTTTATCTGCTCCTTTTTCAAGTAATCTCTCTATATCCTGTAATTTACTAACTCCCCCACCAACAGTTAAAGGAATAAATACCTGCGAAGCGACAGCTTCAACTGTAGAAAGAGTAGCTGATCGGTTTTCATAAGAAGCATCTATATCTAAAAAACATAACTCATCAGCTCCCTCTGCGTTGTATCTTTCTGCAGTTTCTACAGGGTCTCCTGCATCGATAATATTTTCAAAGTTAACCCCTTTAACAACTCGTCCCGCTCTAATATCGAGACAAGGGATGATTCTTACAGCTACTGTCATATTAAGAAATTAAATTTAATGCCTCATCTAAAGAAAAGGTATTTTCGTATAATGCTTTGCCAGAAATAACTCCTGAGACACCTTTAATTTTTTTTAATTGAATTAAATCTTCCAGAGAAGATACACCACCGGATGCGATAACGGGCAATGAGGTATTGCTTGTTAATTCAGTTATTTTTTCCAAATTAGGTCCATTGAGCATTCCATCTCTATCTATGTCTGTAAAAATAATAGAGTTTAAAGGTAAATTATTGAACTTCTTAACCAAATCTATCCAATAGACTCCTGAATCTTCTGTCCAAGCCTCTGACTTAACATGGTCATTCTTTGTATCGAGTCCAAAAATAATTTTATCTGGATAAGAGGAAGCAATGTCGTGAAATAAAATAGAATCTTTGACAGCAAGACTACCTAAAATAATTTGATCGATGCCAGAATTTAATGCACGCTCAATTGTTTCTTTATTTCTGAAACCTCCACCTACTTGAAGGGAAACTTTTGGTAATTTCTTTTTAATACTATCAATGATGTTCAAAATTAAAGATTGGCCTTTTTTTGCCCCATCTAAATCAACTATATGAATTCTGTCTATGCCATATGAATACCAATGTTCGGCAGCTTGGACAGGATCATCAAAATACTCAACAGTAGAATTTAGATCGCCTTTTGTAAGCCTTACACACTTCCCATCTTGGATATCAATAGCTGGAATAATTTTCATTAAGGGTTCCATTTAAGAAAATTATCAAAAAATTTTAATCCCGCCTCTCCACTCTTCTCAGGATGGAATTGAGTTGCAAAAATATTTTCATCTCCGATAGATGAAATAAACTCAATACCATGATGAGTGGTAGAAAAAGATTTTTCCTCATCGAAATCTTTTAATAAATATGAATGCACAAAATAAAATCTTGTGTCATTTTCAATGTTTGTAAATAAGTCATGATCTTGTTTTATGAGGACCTTGTTCCATCCCATGTGAGGAACCTTTATAGGTAAGTCAGGGGGAAACATTGATATTTCATTTTTATAAAATCCATATCCCTGAGTATCTCCCTCCTCGCTTTTTGAAAAAAGAACTTGGAGTCCTAAACAAATCCCCAAAAAAGGTTTTTCTTTCAAGTGTATTCTTAAATCTTCAAACAGCTCTATTTTCTTTAAATGTGACATTGCGGAACCCAAAGAACCTTGACCAGGAAAAATTAGTTTATCGACTTCCTTGAGCTTACTGGGCTCGTCAATTATGAGGGTATTTGCTCCCAGATACCTAAGACTTCTATCTATGGAGTATAAATTACTTGCTCCGTAATCTATTATTCCAACTTTCATACTCAAAGAAGTTCTTTGGTGGATGGAAGCCTATCTTTTTTAGCATCGTCCATGGAGCACGCTTGTTTTAAAGCTAAAGCGAAAGCTTTAAATATTGTTTCTGCTTGGTGATGAGCATTTGCCCCTTTTAGATTATCAACGTGAATGGTTGCTAGGGCTTTGTTTGTAAACCCATGAAAAAATTCTTCCAACAATTGCAAATCAAAATCATTGATGAATTCTCTTTTAAATTCAACATCCCAAAACAATCCTGGTCTTCCTGAGAAATCAACAACAACTCTAGATAAAGATTCATCTAGTGGTGCGTAAGCAGAGCCAAACCTTTTGATGCCTTTTTTATCGCCTAAAGCAGAGTTAAAGGCTTCGCCTAGAATTATTCCAATATCTTCAACAGTGTGATGTGCATCGATCTCAAGATCGCCTATAGCATTTAGCTGTAAATCAAAATCACCGTGTCTAACGAGTTGATCAAGCATATGAGCAAAAAACGGTAATTCCACGGATAAATCTGCAGAACCGCTACCATCTAAATTAAGAGAAAGCTTTATTTGCGTCTCTTTAGTATTTCTTTCTAAGTCTATTGATCTCATAAAACGAAAGCAGATTATATATTATCAATGGAGGTAGAATATCTTAATTATGAAATTTTCAGAAAGAATCATCGAGTGGCAAAACTTGCACGGTAGGAATAATTTGCCATGGCAGACAAATGATCCTTATAAAGTCTGGGTTTCTGAGATCATGCTTCAACAAACTCAAGTTTCCACGGTTATTCCATTCTATGAAAATTTTATGCAATCATTTCCAAATGTTTTAACTTTATCAAAAGCCAACCTAGATGAAGTTCTCAAAAATTGGGCTGGTTTAGGCTTTTATCGAAGAGCGAGAAATCTTCACCAAACTGCAAAAATAATCTCAGATAAATATCATCAAGTATTTCCTGATAATTATGAAGATTTAGTTGCTCTTCCTGGGATTGGAGAGTCAACAGCTGGAGCAATCCTTGCATTAGCCTTTAATAAAAAAGGAACTATCCTTGATGGGAATGTCAAAAGAGTGGTTTCAAGATATCTTAATGTAGAAAACAATCCACGCGAGTTAAAAAAATCCATCAAGCCTTTTTTGTATCAGAATTCTCCAAAAACGAATTATCGAAGTTTTGGACAAGGTATGATGGATTTAGGCTCTCTCATTTGCGTGAAAGAAAAACCAAAATGTGATCTATGCCCTATTCAAAAAACTTGCTTGAGTTTTAAAAAACAAGATTTCATCAAAACTAAAAAGAATACAATCACCAAAACTCAAGAAAGTTTTTATTGGTTTATTTATCAGAAAAATAACAAAGTCATGCTTTGTAAAAATCCTGATGAAGGTATTTGGCCAAACCTATGGGTGTTTCCGAAGCGAGAATTGTTTCAGACAAAGCAAAATATAAATAAACTACCTAGCTTTAAACATTCCCTATCTCATAAAGACTTCCACATATCACCTAGAATAATTAATATTCCTGATGACATGGAAACCGATGATGAAAAAACTATTTGGATTGAAAAAAATAAAATTGCTAAATTGGGGGCACCTAAGCCAGTATTAGACATCGTTAAAAAAATTTTGAATCAAAATGACAAAGGTTTACTGTAAAAAATATCAAGAAGAGCTTCCCGCATTAGATAGGCCTCCCTACCCTGGTCCTAGGGGTGAAGAAATATTTAATAACGTTTCAAAAAAAGCTTGGATGGAGTGGTTACAGCTCCAAACAATGCTCATAAATGAAAAGCAATTAAATCTTGCTGAAAAAGAAACGAGAGATTATTTAAATGATCAACTTGATAAATTTCTCAACAATGGTGACGTTGATAAACCGGTTGGTTTTAAACCAGTTGAGTAACTCATGAAAAATTTAGTTAAAGAACTAAACCTAAAAGAGAAAATTCTTTTGCTATCAGGTTTCAATAATTGGTACACCAATAAAATTGAGAGGCTCGACATACCCAGTATCAAAATGTCTGATGGTCCAAACGGAGTCAGAGGAGACGGAACCTCAGGTAAGACTTCAGCGTGTTTTCCTTGTCCTATTCTAATGGGATCAACTTGGAATGAAGAACTGCTTGAAAAAATAGGTATCGCTTTAGGAGAAGAGGCCAGAGATAAGGATGTTGATGTCTTGCTCGGTCCTACCATTAACCTTCATAGACATCCTTTAGGCGGAAGGCATTTTGAAAATTATTCTGAAGATCCTTTGCTGGTGGGAAAACTTGCAACTGCTTATGTCATAGGCGTTCAATCCCAAAAAGTCTCCGCTTGTTTGAAGCACTTTATTGCAAACGATACTGAATTTGAGAGACATTCTGTAAGTTCGAATGTAGACGAAAGAACACTTCGAGAAATATATCTTCTGCCTTTCGAAATGGGTGTCAAAGATGGTGATGCTAAGTCAGTGATGTCAGCATACAACCGACTGAATAATATTTTTTGCAGTTCCCATAAAGAAATTCTTATCGACATCTTAAAAGAAGAATGGAAATTTGACGGTTATGTAGTAAGTGACTGGGGAGCGGCATTGGAAACTGTTGAAAATGCTAACAGTGGCTTGGATCTTGAGATGCCAGGGCCAGGAAATGCATGGGGTGAAAAGTTGCTGCAAGCTGTAAATGACGGTCTAGTGGATGAAAAAATAATAGACGATAAAGTACATAGAATTCTATCAGTAGGAAAATTCTCAGGAAGGTTTGATTCTCCACAAAACAAACCTGAAAAAAGTAACGTTAGAGATGCTCATAACAAACTTCTCAGAGATGTAGCCTGCGAAGGTATGGTTTTACTCAAAAACGATAATCTCCTGCCATTGAATCATAATCAAATCTCCAAGGTTGCAATCATTGGTCCTAATGCGAAAAACAGTCAAATTATCGGTGGCGGTAGTGCAAGTCTAAAACCCCATTATCAGGTTCACCCATTTGATGCATTGAAGGAAAGGTACAAAGATAAATTTGCGATCACTTATGCAAAAGGATCAAATACGAATAAATATTTACCTAAATTAGATGAGAGGCTTTTCTCAAATTCTGAAGACGGTTTTTTAGTTGAGTACTTCGATAAAGAAATTGACAAATCTAATCTTATATCCAAAGAAGTTTTGAAAGGAAATCGATACTGGGTGTTTGAAGGTTTTGCTAAAAACATTATCAATAAGGAGGAACGACCTCATATCATCGTAAGATTTTCTTGTGACTACACTCCGGATATTTCAGGTGATCATGAATTTGAAATTTTTGGTATAGGATTGAGTAAATTAAAGATTGATGGAGAGATTCTTGTTGATAATTGGAATGAAACCTCTCCAGGTGAGGCTTTCTTCTCTTTTGCGACAGCTCCAAAAAGACAATCCATTTACCTCAACAAAGATCAAACTTACCGTTTTGAAGTTGAGTATTTTTTTGAAGGTAGATTTCCTGCAATTCAGTTCGGATGCAAGCCACCGGAGGCAGTGGATCTCTTGCAGGAAGCAAAAAAGGCCGCTCAAACAGCTGATGCAGTCATTCTAGTTATTGGCACTAATTCAGATTGGGAAACGGAAGGAAATGATAGGGCTGACTTAGGATTGCCAGCAAATCAAGATGAGTTAGTAGACGCAGTCTTGGCTGAAAATAAAAACACTGTGGTGGTAATAAATTCAGGATCGCCGGTTTCGATGCCTTGGGAAAGTCAATCTAAAGCAATACTTCAATCTTGGTTTGGCGGCCAAGAATATGGAAATGCCCTAATGGATATTTTATTTGGTGAAGTTAATCCTTCTGGGAAGCTCCCTACTACCTTCCCAAAAAGAATTGAAGATACTCCCGCTTTTTCTTGTTACCCAGGTGAGAATTCGCAAATGGACTACGAAGAAAAGCTATTGGTTGGACATCGATGGTATGAAAGAAAAAACATCAAGTCCCTCTTTCCTTTCGGGCATGGGTTGTCTTATACCGATTTTTCCTACGGAGATTTTGAAATATCAGTAAGTGGTAACACAGACGTAGTTTGTAGATTCAACATTGAAAATATCGGCGATATGGATGGTCAAGAAGTAGCTCAGTGTTATGTCTCGTATGAAAGTAGCCCAAGTGATGAACCCATAAAAAGTCTTCAGTCATTCAAAAAAGTATTGATTGAAAAACAAAAAAAACAAGAAATTGAAATTCACCTTAACGCTAGAAACTTCTCTTATTGGGATGTTAAAGACAAGGATTGGAAAATAAGACCTGGTAGTTATTCGATTGAAATAGGGTCTTCTTCAGAAAAAATAGAACTTAGCGAAAGGATTAACCTAGGAAATTAGCCAATCCAGCTGATCTTCGCTCAAATTTATCTTTGAAGCCTGCATGCAGCTTTCCGACTCGTATATCGACCTTGGTCCAACCAGTGGAAATATGTTTGGATGTTTGTTCAATACATAGGCAAGAGCTAATTCAATGGGGAGACAACCTAATTCTTTTGCAAGTTCAAAACATTTATCTCTTCTTAAAAGATTTGCTTTGCTGTGCCAGACTCTTTTTTCCTCTTCCAGAGTGGGATTAGCAAAATGCTCAGCTTTAGGAAAAAGGTCTTTTTCTAGGAAAAAACCTCTAGCTTGACTCGACCAAGGAAAAAGAAAAATATCGTTCTCAATTAAATAGTCTAGGAATTCTTCATGACAGTGGACACAACCTGGCCATACCGGTTCGTTCATGTTGGCTAAACTAAAATTGTTGCTCAAAACTTTGAACCCTACTTTATCGTTGTTCTGCGCAAATTCATTAGCCTCACTGAATCTTTCTAAGGTCCAATTTGATGCGCCAAGATAAGATATGAGTCCTTCATCTCGAACTTCATTAAGAGCATCAATAAATTCACCGCTAGGTATATCTGCATTATCTCTGTGCAAACAATATATATCCATGCGATCGAGCATGAGTCTATCGAGTGATTCTTCTAATTGTGGCTTTATAAACTTAGGTTCACAGTCAGGAGTATGCGCCCCCTTGCCAAGAACCATTACATCTTCAGACAAGTCGTTAGTTTTAATCCACTCGCCGAGGTATTTGTCAGATTTTCCAAAATTATAGATATAGGCAGTATCAAAAATATTGCCTCCGTTTTTATAAAAATGATCAAACATAGTAGAAGCATGAAGTTGAGAGGTTTGATTATCACAACCAAATACTATTCGAGAGCCTTCTTTAGAAATCTCTTCAAAGGCTGATTTCTTTATATTTTCAACAGCTGAATAGTCGTAACTAAATATTGGCGAACTTTGCGGGGTGTTTTGGGGATACTTAACGCCAGTTTCTACGTACCATCTTTCTAACCACAGCATGTTCCCAAAAGTATCTTTGTGAGACATCGCTTCAGATTCTAAATTTCCTTGAAGAATGCAATCAGATGCTTCATTAATTTCTCGAGTAAATAAACCTACGTCGTCAACTATGGGAATTTCAGATTCCTTATTGTTTAAGGTTAATTTAATGGAAGATTTCCCGTCCTGAAATTGACCGCAATGCCAGGGTTGAGAAACTTCTAGTTTTGAATCACTTGATTCTATGATCAAGTCATTTGCATATTCGTTAACAATGGCAGTTTTAATTTCCGCCTGAATTTTGTCATTAAAGGTAATCTTTGCCGTTGAGTCTGCGTCTACACCTGTGGAATCTAATTCACTGGATACTTCTATGCTGATTGGGTCAAGGAAAGGCTTGCCATCAATGGTGCCGGCTATAAGTCTGGCCATGGATAGAGGGTAACAACCTACATCCAAGATAGCGCCGCCCGCTAAGTCAGGGTTTCTTAATCTGTGATCTTCTGGAACCGGAGCATTGAAACCAAATGAACTGGAAATAAGAACCTTATCATCTTGAAAGTGTTCTTTCACTAATTTTAAAATCTCATGAGTTTGAGGATGCGTCCTGTACATGAATGCTTCCATTAAAAAGACCTTTTGCTTTTTAGCCTCATTCATAAGAACCATGGCTTCGGTAGAATTAACCGTAATCGGCTTTTCGCATAAAACGTGTAAGGATCTGTGTATTGCCTCCATGGAGAAATGAAAGTGTGTGTCGTGTGGCGTAGCTATGTAAACAGCATCAATTTCAGAATCAAAAAAAGATTCTTGGTCAGTAAACGGTTGTATTTGATGTTTTTCCGCAAAAGCATTTACCTTTTCCTCGTTTCTTCCAAGAACACTTTTGAGTTCAGAGTTTTCTGAATATTTTATTGAATGAGCAAAGGCGTTAGCTATGCTTCCGGCTGCAATGATTCCCCACTTTACTTTTGATTTAGACATCATGCGTTCCTCTCTTTTATTCTCTGTAAAAGCTCGCCATGAAACTTTGTGCTTATTGGATAAAAGTACATCAATACTAGACTAATTATAATTCCGCAGATAGGTATCCAACTCATCATAAACTTCATTCCAGATATGGTTTCTTCTGATTGAATTTGGTTGGGTTCAAACCCTATGCCCGATAATAAAAATCCTAAGATTAAAGCTGCCACAGCTATCGATGATTTCTGTGCAAATGTCATAAAACCATAAAGAGAAGATTCGGTTCTGATGCCGCTTTTCCACTCGCCGTATTCAACTGTATCAGGCAACATTGACCAAAAGAGAACCCCTCCGGCTCCATTGCCAACTCCGATTAGTGCTAAAAGGATCAATAGCTCATTTAAAGAAGCAATTGGATAATAGAAAAATAATAAAAGACCAATGAAAGCGATTGTCATTGAAATTAACCAGGTCTCCCTTTTTCCAATTTTTAATGCCAAATACGCCCAAAAAGGTAAAGAAAAAAACGAGGCGCCGGAACTTACCCCTAGGATCAATCCCTGATATTCATGCAGTTCTAGTCCGTACTTAACAAAATAAATTAAATTTTTGTTAAACATGACTCCGGTTGAACCTAAGATGAGAATGCAGCCGAAAACTATCCAAAAAGGATAATTGGTTGCCACGGTTTTGGTAATTGATACAAAGTTGGGAAGATTGGAGGTAACTATTTCATCGACCTTTTCGCGAACTGAATAAACCGTTACAGATAATAGAGCAATAGCAATCAAACTAGAGATTATTGCTAGCCAAAGAAAACCAAAAGCCTCATTGGCTCCGCCAAAATATGCAATCAACGGAAACGCTAAAGCAGACATTGAAAGCGTTCCGAAGGAAGCACTTATCATTCTTGCGGTCGTTAATTTTGTGCGCTCATTGCTGTCGTTGGTAATTCTAGCTGTCAATGATGAGTAAGGAACACTAACAATGGTGAAGCAACTTCTGTGAATTAAATTAACTAGAATCAAGAATAAAAACAAAACAGTACCTTCAAAAGGAGGCACCCAAAAGAGCAAAACAAACGATAAGGCTAAAGGTATCGATCCATAATAAATAAAGGGACGATAGCTGCCCATTTTTGTTTTGGTCCTTTCGGCTAAATACCCCATGAACGGATCGGTGATCGCATCCCAACCAATTCCCAGAGCATAAATCCAACCAGCTAAAATTGGAGAAATGCCAACCACGTCGGTATAGAAATATAAAAGATAAAGACCGATACCGCTCCAGTAAAGGCAAATGGCATAGTCACCAATACCGTACCCTGCCCTTACTCGGTTTGTTAAAGTTTCTGAATTCATCCCCTGTTCATAATACTTTAAATATTCTAATTTCTATCGATTAATCGATTGCGCTTAACTTATGATTCTTCTAATATTGTGCGCTCGATTGCCCAGATAGCTCAGTTGGTAGAGCAAAGGACTGAAAATCCTTGTGTCGGTGGTTCGATTCCACCTCTGGGCACCATTTAATACATCGTTAACATGCCCGAGATTCTTGTAAAAGGATTGTAATAAGCTAAGAAAAATTCTTTTTTAAAGCTTCTTCGGAATATCAATTTATTCTTTTTCCTATACATTCATAAGAGACAACTCTTTGTTGAGTTTAAGGACGGTAGTCAAGTAAATACATCTATTAAGCACGTGAATAAAAGTAAAAGGAAAAGTAACAAAGAATATCAAGGACAGGGTAGATGACTTGTGTTTGTCATTTAAAAAAAGCTGTTTTGATAGATGAAAAAAATAACAAACACTATGTATATGGTTCTTTAGAAGAGGTTGAGGCATTTGCTTCTCAACTAAAACTTACTAGTAAAAAATATATAAACCATATATCACCAAGCATGATGATGAAAAACTTTAAATATGTTGGTGGAGGTAATAACCCTACCAATCATGAAACTTCCACCAGGGAAATGAGTTATCGTTTAAACAAAATAGTTGTAAAAGAAAAATGGTAATGATGGAAATATTTGTTTAGCAGTCTCCCACCAAATATTTAAATTGTTTCTTTCATGCTATCTTATATTTCTAAGACAAGGATATATTTTGAAATTTTTAAAGATATTTTTTTTAATTGTATTTATATTGCCTTCAATCATATTGGCTAATGGTCATAAACTTGAAGAACAAAATTTAAAAGTTGTAGATAGTTTCTGGGCTAATATCTTATCTAATCCAGATGTAGCGATGGAATTAATTCATGAAGATTTTGAATTTGAATTTATGGGCATCTGTGAGATTTGTAAGAAATATAATAAAGAAACTTATGAATCAACCTGGTTGAACGAGGTTATTCCTGCAGTTCTGCCCAATGGCATCACTTTAAACATAACTAACAGAATAGCTGGTGGAGATATGGTCGTTTTTACTATTGAGGGAGAAGCGGATGGTATAAATGGAGAATACAACAATAACTACGCAATGGTAATGAGGTTAAAAGACAAAAAAATCATATTCTTTCAAGAGTACATGAGCGATTTGTTAGCTGAAACTAGATTACATAAGAAAAAAATTGTTGATATCGATTAGGTTTTACTCAAGATAAGAAGTGCGCTTGATTTCAATGAAAACTTATCTTCAACAAAAGTATTTCCAACAAACAAAGAAAAAGAAGAGTAGGTGTTTCATTGATTAGTCTAATTTCAAAAAGTTATCTAATTTTTTTTCTACTGCAAAACCTTTAGGATTTCCATTTATGAAATCAATTATTAATTGAGCATATTCTGGCCCTGCTTCTTCTTGAATAAAATGTCCGGGTCCTTTGATAATAATCTCTTTAGCTGTTGGCACTCTTTTTAACATCTCTACCAGTCTAGGATTGTTGCTTGTAACGGGGTCATTATCACTATTGGCAATTAAGAACGGTTTATCCCAATTTTCAAAAACATCTCTATAAGCTTTTTCATTCTTTCTTAATTCGCTCGGAATTAAATAAGGAAATATTTGAGCGCCTGCTTTGTAGGTTGCATTTGGATATGGAGCTTCGTAAGCAACCCTTTCTTCAGCCGAAACAGTGCCAAGGATTTGCATTATGCCGCCCACGTCAATGTTATCGGTTGATTTTGAATACCTTATCCAACCTGTAAATCCATTACCACCGATGAATTCTTCCCAAGTTGCTGGTCCTTGAAACCATATTACAAATTTAAAAAGAGGATAAGCTATAAAACTAAACATATCATTGAGAAGACCCCTTCCAGTAGCAATCAAAGACGTATTGGAAGAAATAATTCTAGAGAATCTATCTGGCTCTTCTGCAACAACCCTTAGTCCAACAAGCCCACCCCAATCATGCACATGTGCTGTGATGTTTTGCAGGTCTAACTCCACTATCAATTGAGTCATCTTATCTACATGCATTTGATGGGTGTAGTCTTCAACGGAGATGTATTTGTCAGATTTTCCAAAACCGACCATGTCCGGTGCGATAACTCGATAACCTGCATCAACCAGAACAGGTATCATTTTTCTAAATAAATAACTCCATGCCGGTTCCCCATGAAGAAGATAGATAATCTCTCCGTTTTTTGGTCCCTCATCAAGATAATGAATTCTAGTATCCTCAATCGTTATGTAATTTGCTTTGAAAGGGTAATCTTTTAAATTTTTAAATCTCTCATCAGGAGTTCTTAAAATCCCTGGAGAAACTAGATTAAATCTATCGTAATTTATTTCAGGTTTTTGACTTGATAGGTAAAAAATAAAAGCAATGGAAATTGCAGCTATTAATAAGATAACCGAAAGCGAACGACTCATGAATAAACCTTAAAATAATGACATTTATGATGTCAATGAGTCTTCAAGCAGAAAAAAGGATCACAAAGCTTTTTATTAAATTAATTTTTCAAATTTTAATTATTCAAACCTTTTGGAGCAGATGGTGTGTTTAAAAAAGTTACAGCCCAATGAATCAGTATGACTAAAGCCAAATCGTCTGTTACCGAAAAAAGTCGACTAAATCCCATGCCGCCTAAAAATGTAAATACACATGCTGTAATTTTCCAACGCAGCGTGAAGTAATGTATTGATGCAAATATTAAATTACTCAGAATAACTCCTATCCAAAAAGTATCTAGGCCAATGAATTCAGAGGTAAAAAGAAGCGGTAAGCCAAGCCTAAAACCAATTTCCTCAACAACTGAAATTAGGAATAGATAACTAATCCAAGCAATTTGACGAACATTGAGATATTTTTTGGTAAATTTTAAATACCCAAAAATAAACAAAGCTACACCTAAAAACCATACAAAATATCTTGAGGGGAAAATAAAAAACTTATCTAAAGAAGAATTAAAACCATCCAATATGAATGGCGCGAAGAGACAAACAATTGCTATTACAGACATGGTCAAACCATGCCTTATAAGAACCTGCCGGAACTTTGAAATATGATTGTCTGAGCTAGAGCTTCCTCTTTGAAGACGACCAGCTGGAATTGGACCTGATTTGACGCTTGAGCTCATGAAACTCTACTGAAAACATCCTTTGGAGTTTTTGTCGAAAGATAAAATGTAAAAATTGCCGAAATAATTCCTATAATGACTACCGCACTTAAGATTCCCAGTAAGAGAATATCCCAATAAACGGTCGGATCTATTTCAAAAACAAACGTTTCAATCAAGTATGTCGCAATCAAGGCGAGCAGACCCCCTAGTCCTCCGGCGAACAATCCGATGGTTAAGTACTCCAAAAAAGTATTTTTTTGCATGATGGTTCTGCTTAAACCTAAAGTTTTTAAGATGGCATTCTGTTTCTCTCTTTGCTTGTAGCTTTCTTGGATAGTCGCCAATACTAAAAATAAAGCTGACAAAAGAGTTAGACCTAAAATAAGCGATAAAGCTTGCGAAACTTTAGAAATAATTGATTGAATTTCCTGTATTAAATTTTC
>CACIUX010000008.1 GCA_902589965.1 uncultured SAR86 cluster bacterium | reverse complement strand
TGCACGGTGGACCGGGTGGAGGTGGCGGCACTCTTTCAAGGCGTTTTTTTAATCCAAAAAAATATCGAATCGTTGTTTTTGATCAAAGAGGCTGTGGGAGAAGCAAACCTCATGCCTCACTCGAGGATAATACGACTTGGCACTTAGTCGATGACATTGAATCCATTAGAGAAAAGCTTGAAATTGAAAAATGGCTTGTCTTTGGCGGTTCTTGGGGAAGCACGCTGTCTTTGGCATACGCACAAAAATTCCCTGATAGGGTTTCTGAGTTAATTCTCAGAGGTATTTTCATGCTTCGTCAAAAAGAACTGGAATGGTTTTATCAATACGGCGCGAGTGAGATTTACCCTGAAGCTTGGCAAGGATTTTTAGATGAAATTAAGCCAGAAGAAAGATCCAATCTGATGGAGGCTTACAGAAAAATATTTAACGGAGAAGATCAAGAAAAAAAACTCTCCGCTGCAAGGGCTTGGTCAAAATGGGAAGCCTCAACAAGCTATATAAACCATAATCCTGGAGCGGTTAAAGAATCTATCAACGCAGAATTTGCTCTAGCATTTGCACTTATTGAAAATCATTATTTTGTTAATAAAGGATTTTTGGATCATGAAAATCAACTCCTAGATAACGTTGATAAAATTAGGCACATTCCCTGTGTGATAGTTCAAGGCAGATACGATGTAGTTTGCCCGCCTACTACAGCCTATGAACTCAGCAGCAGATGGCCAGAAGCAGAATTAAAAATAGCACCTTTTTCAGGTCACTCAGCTTTTGAAAAAGAAATTAGAGAATTACTTATTGAGGCAACTAATAAATTTGCCTAGTTTGCAGTAAGCATATGCACATGAAATTCTTCAACTGTGGTGCCGCAAATTTTTGCAACGTCATCGTACATTTTCGACCATTTTTTATCTGACTCTTGCCAAGCAAAGGCCTTTTCCATTGCACTTTGTGATGCATGCAGATCAACGGCGCCAACTTGACCATCTTCCCAGTTACCTGGTGATGAAGAATAACTTACTGGACTGTTTTTTCTTTCGTAGATAATTATTTTTTCGATCTTTCTCATAGCAGCTTTTGTTTTTCCGCTAGGGCAAGGACCTCGGTAAATCACGATTACTTGACCCTTCTTTGCAACCGGCTCTAATGTTTCAGCTGCATAAGTATTAACCCCTGTGATCATTAAGACTATGTAAAGCAAATAAGATAAATAGCGTAGATTCATTTTTCTCTCCTTTATTCAAATAAGTTAATACAGAAGTTATGTATAAACAACTTTTTTAAAATTAACCAGAAATCATATCGTTATGCACCATTAGTTATCAAAAAAGTAACTAAAATAAAGCATTAACTTATATTCATTAATGTCATATTACATTCTTTCTTATGTCAGCTAATAAACAACAAATTGAATTCTGGTCTGGTGGCGGTGGCGACTATTGGGTCGATAAACAATTTGAGATGGACACCATGCTTAATCCTTTAGGGCAAAAAGCTATCGATAGTTTAGATATTCAAAAAGGAGATTCCGTATTAGATGTTGGTTGCGGAACCGGAACAACAACACTTTTACTTTCCGAAAAAGTAGGCCCCGAAGGAAAAGTTACTGGACTAGATATTTCTGTACCCATGTTAGCTCGAACTCTAGAGCTTGCCATTGAAAACAATAAAACCAACATTTCCATCATCAATAAAGATGTTCAAGAAAATGAGCTTGATGAACAATACGATCACTTATTCTCTCGTTTTGGCGTCATGTTCTTTACTGATCCCATCACGAGTTTTAAAAATTTAAAGAAGAGCTTGAAAGCAGACGGAAGTTTTTCCTTCGTTTGTTGGCAACATCCTAGTAAAAATCCCTGGCATACAAAACCCTTAGGGATCTTAAAAAAATATTTTGATTTACCTCCTGCACAACCCAGAGCGCCGAGTCCCTTTGCTTTTGAAGAAAAAGCCTATCTTGAAGAAATTTTAAAAAGCTCTGGTTTTAGCAAATATTCCATTGATGATAATCAAGAAAATATTCACTTATTTCCCAATAAATCTTCTTACGACGCAGCTAAAGATTTCATGGCATTGAATCCCATTATTAGTAACGCTCTTCAAGGGATGAGTGATGATGAAAAAGAACCTATTGTTACTGAATTGGCCGAGGTCTATGAATCCCACAAAAATAGCCAAGGCTTAGAATTCGAGAGTGCTACTTGGGTTGTTAACGCTTCTAGTTAACTTAAAATAACTACATGACTTTTTGGCAAAAGAATTTAATTCTTTTATCTTGTTTATTATTTTTTTGGTTTCTCTGTTCCTTTGGATTTGGAATACTTTTTTCAGACTACATATCCTTCATAAAAATTGGAGGCTTTGAAATAGGTTTTTGGTTTTCTCAACAAGGAAGTATCTACGTCTTTATTATTCTAATTTTTACTTATTCTTATCTCGTTGAAAGACTAGAAAGAAAAGAAAAGAAATAATATGGAAGCGCAGACTCTTACTTATATTTTTGTAGGTCTTTCTTTTGCTCTTTATATTGGCATTGCCATTGCTTCCAGAGCCAAATCAACAAATGATTTTTACGTTGCCGGAAAAGGAGTTAATCCAGTGGCTAACGGTATGGCTACAGCAGCTGATTGGATGTCTGCTGCCTCTTTTTTATCAATGGCTGGATTGATAGCATTTTTGGGTCGCGATGGTTCGGTTTATTTAATGGGTTGGACTGGTGGATATGTCCTATTGGCTCTTCTCCTGGCTCCATATTTAAGAAAATACGGTAAGTACACCGTACCAGATTTTATTGGGGAGAGGTATTACTCTAACGTTGCACGAGTAGTTGCAGTTATATGTTTAATATTTATTTCTTTCACCTACATAGCAGGACAAATGCGGGGTGTCGGCATTGTTTTCTCAAGATTTCTTGAAGTTGAGATAGAGATGGGAGTCATTATCGGCATGGGTATCGTTTTTATTTATGCTGTTTTAGGTGGAATGAAAGGAATTACCTACACTCAGGTTGCTCAATATTGCGTCATGATTTTTGCTTATCTAGTGCCGGCAATATTTTTATCTATGATGTTAACTGGCAATCCGATCCCGCAGTTAGGGTTTGGAGATAAGCTTTTAAACAGCGATATCTATCTAATCGATAAGCTTGATAAAACAATAATTGATTTAGGTTTTTCACCTTACACAGAGTATTCAAAAAGTCTGATAGATATTTTTTGCATAACCGCAGCTTTGATGTTTGGAACGGCTGGTTTACCTCATGTGATTGTAAGGTTTTTCACAGTCCCCAATATGCAGGCTGCAAGACGATCTGCTGGATATGCACTTGTATTCATAGCAATTCTTTATACCACTGCCCCTGCAGTAGCTTCATTTGCAAGACTGAATTTCATAGATTCGGTCCAAAACACGTCTTATGAAGATGCCCCCGATTGGTTTAAGAATTGGGAAAACATAGGATTGATTTCTTGGATGGATAAAAATCAAGATGGAAAAATGCAGTACTCATCCGGTTCTCCTTTTGTTGAAAGCAGACCAGTTTTCGCCGATGAAAGAGGAAGTCTAGGTCAAAGATTGTTAGAAAATGAAGCCAATACATCCAGTTCCAATGAGGTCTATTTAGACAGAGATATTATTGTTCTAGCCAATCCTGAGATAGCAAACTTGCCTATATGGGTCATCGCACTAGTTGCGGCAGGAGGTTTAGCAGCTGCGTTATCTACTGCAGCAGGATTGCTCCTGGTGATTTCATCATCCATTTCTCATGATTTGATGAAGCAAACCTTTATGCCGCAGATTACAGAAAAAAAAGAACTTTTATATGCGAGGTTAGCAGCTGGGATAACTATTCTTCTCGCAGGCCTTCTGGGTATCTTCCCTCCTGCATTTGTGGCGCAAGTAGTAGCCTTTGCATTTGGATTAGCAGCATCAACACTTTTTCCAGTTTTATTCATGGGAATTTTTTCAAAAAAGACAACCAAAGAAGCTGCCATAGGAGGAATGCTTACAGGTTTAGTTTTCACATTTAGCTACATTGTCTTTTTTAAGTTTATTTCTCCAGAATTAAATAATTCCGATTATTGGCTTCTAGGAATTTCACCCGAAGGGATTGGAGTCATCGGCATGATTCTCAATTTTCTGGTTATGCTATTAATAACCAAATCTACAAAGAGTCCTCCAGAATCAGTTATTAACTTAGTTGAAACTATTAGGCGTCCCTAGAAAGAACTTTAGGTTTAAAAAGATTTGTTAAGGCAATTCCAAAGAGAATAAAGCCTGCACCAAGTAAAACATTGGTAGTAATAACTTCATCTAAAAAGATCGCGCCCCAGAATATCCCTGTCACAGGAACTAGGAATATAATTGAAGAAGCTTGAACCGGTGATGATCTTTGAAGCAACACAACGTAAGCAATAAACGATACTCCAGTTGAAACTAACCCAAGAAAAAAAATTGCAAAAATTATTTTTAAAGATAAGTCCATCGAAAAATATGTGGGTTCCAAAAAGATTAATGGCAACGAGAAGAAAAATCCTGAAATCATGGTGACCGATGCCAGAGCTGCGGACTTGATGTGGTTGAGTCTAAAAAGAATATTATTTGAATACGCGTAGCAAAATGCACCTATCAAGCATAGTAACACTGGATAAAAAATAAAAGATATTTGATCTATGCCAATAAATACCATTAATCCTATAAATCCTAAACCTAAACCTAAAATTTGCATCATAGTGGTATTTTGCCTAAACCAAGTTATAGCAATAATTAATGCAAATAATGGAGAGGTACCATTTAATATTGATAACATTCCTGCACTTAAATCTTGCGCAGCGTAAGCGAAAAGAAAGAATGGTAAAGCAGCATTTATAATACCGAGAATTAATATGGAGGGTATTTCTTTGCTCATCAGAATTAAGTCTTTTTTTCTGATAAAAATAGGACCAAGTAAGATACTTGCCAGAAAAAGTCTTGCGACAACTAAGTAGGTAGGAGCTATTTCATCTACTGCTAGCCTTGTAAACATGAAGGAAGCTCCCCAGCTAAAGCTGACAAATAAGACTAAAATCCAATTTACAAGTGCGGTATTCATTTTCATAAAAAAGAACAATTCTACATTCTTTTAATGCTTGTTTATTATTGTGATGATTATCTATTTAAGGTGACCATGTAGTAAATTGAGGAAAACCTTGATATTTTAATAACAAAATAGAAAGACGATGATAGGTAATTATGCAATTAAATTTTTTTAACAGACCTCATTTTGAGAATGGTTCAATCAACAAAATAACTGATGTACTTAAAGAGCTTGGAATAAAAAATCCTCTGATATGTACAGATCCTGGTCTTGCTTCAATCGGTATGACAGATAAAATCAGAGGTCTTATTTCGAATGAAATCGCTCCAACATTTTTTGAAGAAACTCCTGCAAATCCCACAGAAAAAGCTGTTGAAGATGCATTAAATCTATATCAAGAAAATAATTGTGATGGAGTAATTGGATTTGGGGGTGGATCGAGCATGGATTTAGGAAAAGCCGTTGCTATGATGGCAAATCATGAGGGCAATGTGATCAACTATGCTATTAATGAAGGCGGCTATGGAAAAATAAAAGAAACTATCCCAATGATTGCAATACCAACAACATCAGGAACTGGGAGTGAAATATCTAATGGTGCAGTAATCATTATGAATGATGGAAGGAAGCTAATTCTTGCCAGTGAACATTTGAGACCAAAAGCAGCCATATGTGATCCTGAATTAACTTTGGGTTTGCCACCTATTTTATCTGCTGGAGCAGGAATGGATGCTTTGACACATTGTATTGAAGCAATCATGTCTCCTATTAATGATCCGCCTGCTGAAGCAGTAGGCCTTGATGGAATTGAAAAAATAATAAAAGAGGAAAGCTTAAAAAGAGTTTGTAAAGATGGCCAGGATAGAGATGCGCGATGGAATATGATGATGGCCTCCTCGGAAGGAGCAATGGCCTTCTCAAAAGGACTTGGTGCAGTTCACTCAATGAGTCATGCCGCCGGAGCCGATCAAGATTTGAGATTGCATCATGGAACATTGAATGGAGTAATTTTGCCAACAATATTAAGATTTAATAAGGATCATGTAGGAGAAAAGTACTCTAGGATTTGTAGAGCAATGGGAATAAAAGAATCTTCAGATCTTGCAGAGGAAATTGAAAAACTAAATGCTGATATAGGATTGCCCAGTGGACTAGCAGAGATGGGTATTTCAGAAGATATGATCCCCGATCTGGTGGCGCATTCTATGACTGATCCTAGTAATGTCACCACTCCAAGACAACCAACACAAGATGAGTGGCATGAACTATTCTTAAGTGCTATGTAAAAGCTTTGATGGATCTGAAATTATTTAAGAAATGAATAGTAAAAAAAAGCTAGTTTCCATCAAAGATGATGTAGTAATAGGAAAAGCTGGAAGTAGGGAATTGTTAGCTGATCTATTTCTTCCCCCAGCAAAAGATCCAAAAAAGCCCGCTGTAGTAGTTATTCATGGCGGTGGATGGATGGAAGGTGATAAAACTCAACTTAGAGGCTATGGCATCTTATTGTCTAGAATGGGGTTTGTATGTTTATGTGCATCTTATAGGCTATCTCAAGAAGCTAAATGGCCATCTCATATTGAAGATGTTAAGTGTGCAATTCGTTATCTAAAAGCTAATGCAGAAGAACTCGGCATCGATCCAGATAGGATTGGAGTTACTGGTAACTCAGCAGGAGGTCATTTAGCTTTGATGTGTGCTTCGAATGATCCTAGCCTTGAAGGAGAAGGTGGCAATCAAGATTTTGATAGCAAAATAAAAGCAATATGTGCTGTGTATCCTCCGACTCTTGTAAGAGAGGAAGTTCCAGAAGGAAAATTCAATGCTTTTGCTTTTATGATGGGAGAGGAGGCTTCTTCAGAAGATTATATAAAAGCTAGTCCTATAAAACAGGATCTGGAATCTTTTCCTCCCTGCTTATTGATACACGGATCGAAGGATAAGGTCGTTCCTTTGAGCGAATCTACAGATTTTTATGAAGAGCTTCAAAAACATAATCGAACTGCAGAAATCCATATCTATGCTGATGAAGATCATGCCTTTGATAGTCAGCCAGCTTTAGGTAGAAATGTTGTAGATATTCAAGGAATATTCTTCCTCAAATATCTATAACCTTCAACTTACAAAGTTTGTAAGTCTTTCGTATGCAGAAATAAAGTCTTCCTTGAATTCTTGAACAACATCGCTTGCTGAAATGCTGGCGTTCATCAATCCAACTCCCTGACCTACCCAATAAGTGGAAAGATCTTGGGCTCCTGCATGACCACCTTCTGCTAATTTATTAACTTTTTGAAGAGCTGGTTCAGCAACCATTGGTTGCAATGGCATTGGCAATGGATCAGGAGCCTTGTCTGATTCCCATGCTTCAGTCCAAGGAGAAACCAACTGCCTAGAATGTTTTCCTGTTCTGCTTCTTGATCTTACAGTTTGACTAGAATTTGCAGCAACCATTTTTTCTTTTATAACGGGAGGCACTTCAGATTCGACTGTAGTTAACCAAACTGAACCACACCATGCACCAGATGCTCCCATTGCCATTGCAGCAGCCATCTGTTGACCTGTAACGATGCCGCCGGCAGCTAGGATTGGAACATCTCCATAAGGTTGGATTGCTTTGTGCACTTCTGGTATCAACACCATTGTCGAAACACTTCCGCAGTGTCCACCTGCTTCGGTACCTGAGACTACTAGTATATCCACTCCTGCCTTGACTTGATTTATTGCATGTTGTGCAGTTCCTAATAAAGCAGCAACCTTTACGTCATTTTCTTTTCCCATCTCTAACATCCAGTCAGGTGGAACACCTAAGGCGTTAGCTATAAGTTTTATCGGATGACTAAAAGCAACATCTAACAGAGCTTTAGCACCATCTGCTTTGGTATTCTGAGCAAAACTAGAACCAGCTGTATCGATGGTTCTTAGTTCAGAAGCTTCGATATCATGATTTTCCAGAATGTCAGCTCTGTAGTCAGCATACTCCTGTGGAATCATGCTCTTTAATTTTTCTGCATCAAACTTTTCACTTTGATCAACCATTTTGTTTGGAATAAGAACATCAACACCGTAAGGTTTGCCGTCAATATGATCATCGATCCATTTTAATTCTTTTTCCAATTGCTCAGGCGACATACCCACTGCACCCAAAACTCCGCATCCGCCTGCTTTTGAGACAGCAACTACAACATCTCGACAATGCGTAAAAGCAACTAACGGAAACTCTATATCTAATAGTTCACAAATTTTTGAATTCATCATAATTATCTCCAATTATTTAGGATAAACCTCTATTTCTATTTTTTTAGTGACAACATTTATTGTACCCTCTACATAATGAATCACTCCATTGGTTAATTCATCGAGCATATAAATACTGATAATTCCGCCATTTCGCTTATATACACCAGTTAGATTTGCACCCGTCAACACACCATCATCGTTAATTGCTCTTGCCAACCCAGATATAGTTCCAGAATTTCTTTGATCGTTTGATGGCATTAATTTGTAATCAGCATAAACTGCTCCGTATTCCCCAGCTCTTCCAGAAGCAGAAATTACTGCGTATTCCTTTCCGAAGTTTATGGTATCAATTTCTAGATTTGCCGTAAAAGAATCTCCAGAAATTGAATAACTAAAGGCAGTTGAGCTTAAAAGTAACAACATGCCTGAAAATAAAATTTTGTTTATTAAGTTTTTCATTCTTTTCTCCACTTTCATAAATAATATCATCTAAATAAGCCTCCAAATCAAGTCTTATAGTAGAATTTTATTATGAATAGAACTCAATCAAACATTGGCACTGCAGTAACTCTTGCTGTTGCTCTCTTGGTGGCTTGGGTATGCAGCTTAAATTCACTTACTATATCCGGGATACCATTATTCGGATTTTGTGCATTAATAATTTTTGTAATTCAATATGTGATTTTTATTCCTTCTTATTTAAATCAAACTGAACATTTCTTTGATTTAACCGGAAGCCTCACATTTATATCGATATCAATTTTATCTGTATCTTTAAGTCCAAACTTGTCTTTAATAAATATTTTATTAGCCCTAATGATCTCTATTTGGGCAATCCGTCTAGGATCTTTCTTATTTTGGAGAGTAAGAAAAGCTGGAGAAGATAAAAGATTTACAATAATGAAAACTAAATTTTCGTGGTTCTTTATGACTTGGAATGTCCAAGGTCTGTGGGTTTTATTATCTCTAGGGGCTGCTTTAGCTGCTATTTCCTCTCCAAAAGAAATAAGTTTTAATGTCATCCATATCCTTGGTTTTTTAATTTGGTTAACCGGATTTCTAATAGAAGTTATTGCAGATAATCAAAAAACAAAATTTAGAGCGAAAAAAGAAAATGAAGATAAATTCATTACAACTGGCCTTTGGTCTTGGTCAAGGCATCCGAATTATTTCGGCGAGATATTGCTATGGTTTGGTGTTGCTATTGTTGCCCTTCCATCGCTTGAAGGATGGTTATATTTTGCATTGATATCACCCATCTTTGTTTTTATTCAACTTACAAGAATAAGTGGTGTTAGTCTTCTTGAGGCAAGAGGAAGAAAACAATGGAAAGGCAATGAGGAATACCAACGTTATTTAAATAAAACATCTATTCTAATTCCTATGCCTCCGAAAAAAATTTGAACGTTTCTAACCGCAAAGTTCACAAATTTATTGGTTTAGTTGTTTCAGTCCAACTCTTGCTTTGGACTATCTCAGGAATATTCTTTTCTTTTAATAAAATTGATCAGATAAGAGGAGAAAATTATCTGAAATCAGTTGAGCAAGTTACACCACAGAAAATAAGCAGAATTTCTTTTGATGAAGCAAAAGAATTAGTGATAGAAAAAACTTATCTAAAACCAATTTCAGTTGAGGAAATTACAGAAGAAAAAAGAGGGAGTGAGTTTCGAGGGAGAAACCTTCCCTTGTATAAATTATCCTCTTTAGATTCTTCAGATAAGGAAGTAAACGTGTACATTGATCCAAGTTTAGGAAAAATAGTAGCCATTCGAACTTTTGAATGGCGCCTTTGGGATTTAATGTGGGGCCTTCACATCATGGACTGGCGCGATAGAGATGATATAAATAATCTTTTATTAAAAATCTTCTCAATCCTTGCTTTGATCAGCTCAATCACAGGAATAATATTATTTTTTAGACCTAAGTCTAAAGCTTGATTTAAATTTTTATTCCTCGTGCTTGAATGACATAGATTTTTTGTAAGCGGTTCTTTCAAAAAGCATATCTGTCCAACGTTTAATATTAGGTTTAAACGCTTGTTCAATACCTAAAGAATCTGCCAGCGTAATAGCATAACTCACGCATATATCTGCGATAGTAAACCTGTCAGAACAAAGAAATTCTCTATCTTCCAATGTCGTTTCAAGCAACTTCAATCTTGATACAAACCATCTGCTGTAGCCATCAACTGCAGCATCGGCGACTCCAGGCTCTTGAAGTTTATATCGAAGAACAACGGTTTGAGGAAAAGTTAAGGTTGCATCTGAATGGAATAACCAGTTTAGATAAGATGGATAATCTGGTTCATCTGGTGAAACTCTTAAATCTGTCGGACCATATTTTTCAACCAAGTATTGCGCCATAGCTACTGATTCGGTCATTTTCACGTCACCATCAGTAAGATAAGGAATAGTGCCCAGCATGTTTACATCAAGATATTCCTTCATAAAAACTCTCGGAGGGAATGGCATCATCGTTAGTTCATAATCTAATCCCATCTCTTCAGCAGTCCATATTGGTCTTATGGCTCTGGAACCTTGCGTAGCCCAAATTTTAATCATGATTTCTCCTTGAGTGTTAAATGGTTATACTTTGATATCTTAAATCAATTTAAATCAACGAGGATAAATAATGATTGGAGTAATAGCTAAATTAAAAATTAAAGACGGGGATAGAGATAATTTTATAGAAGCCATGGGTAAATTGGTTCAAGCAGTAGCTGATAATGAACCTGATTGTTTTTACTATGAAATGCATGAGACCGATGACCCTCAAACCATTATGATGATAGAACTATATAAAACTGAAGAAGCTCATCAAAGTCATTCACAAACAGAACATTTCAAAACGCTTGGAATGGCATTAGCCCCTTTTATGGCAGGAGCTCCTGAGATTACAGTTCATAAGAAAGTCTAATTCTGAAAAAAGAATACTTAGCGCAAGTTGAATCAGGAATCCTTCAAAAGGATCCTGATCAGCTCAAAATTATCGAAATACTTGAGATCCTCTCTGAAAATATAGTTAGGGATGGAATCCTTGAGAATATAAAAGGATTTTTCAGAAAATCTTCTAATTCTTTAGAAGGTGTTTACATCTATGGCGGCGTTGGAAGAGGTAAAACAATGCTCATGGATTTATTTTTTGATTCGGTAGGTACTGAGAAAAAGATTCGTCAACATTTCCACAGATTCATGCAATCAATCCATGCAAGATTAGCCGAGTTATCAGGAAAAACTGACCCTTTAAGTATTGTGGTCTCAGAATTAGAGAGAGATTATGACCTTATATGCTTCGATGAGTTTTATGTTGAAGACATCGGAGATGCCATGTTGCTTGGCAGGTCACTAGAAAAGCTATTGGCTTCGAAAGTTAAAATGGTTTTCACCTCAAACATAAAACCTAGCGACCTTTATATGGGTGGATTACAGCGAAAATCTTTTCTCTCTGCAATATCTGCTATTGAAAACCATTGCGAAATTATTTGTCTGGAGTCAGTAACAGACTACAGATTAAGAGAATTAGAAAAAAGCGGGATTTATTTCTCCCCCATAGATTCTGAAAAAATAAGCAGCTTTAATAAATTATTCCAACAATTATCTAAAGGAGCTAATTCTGGGCAAAGTACGATAGATATTTTGGGTAGAAAGATTGCCTTTGAAGATTCTTCAAACGACATTATTCATTTTTCGGCTGATGTAATTTTTAATTCCCCAAGAAGTTCATCAGACTATATCGAGTTATCAAGAGAGTTCCATACCATTTTTATTTCCAATCTGAATGTAATTGAAGAGGAAGATTCAGCAAGAAGATTCATAGCCTTTATAGATGAATGTTACGATCGAAACGTTAAAGTAATTTTTCTATCCAACCCTCTTCCACATGAAATATACACCGGTAAAAGACTTGCCGATAAATTTCAAAGGACCTTAAGCAGGCTAACTGAAATGCAATCTAATGATTATTTACAGGGACGCCACAAAGGTTGATTTTTTTGACAAAGCCCTCATAAAAAAGATGTTAGAATGAAATTATCAATGAAAGAACTTATCGAAACTAATTATTCCATAGGACAAGTTGTTAGACATAAATACCTAGACTTTAGAGGTGTTATTTTTGACGTTGATCCTGAGTTTAATAACACCGAAGAGTGGTACCAAAGCATTCCTCAACAAATAAGACCCAGAAAGGATCAACCTTTCTATCATGTGTTTGCCGAGAATGATGATGTTTTTTACACTGCTTATGTTTCTCAACAAAATCTTATTGCTGACGATTCAAACTCTCCGGTTGATCATCCTGATGTAAAAGAATTTTTTGGACCTTTCAAAGGCCAATCTTACGAAGTAAGAGAAACTTCAAGAAACTAAGTTCTTCTCCATTTCATCTGCCAATTTCACGCAACACACAAATATTTGCATTGCCTTTTCAAGCTCTTCAATTGAGACGTAAGTTGGTGCAATTCTGATATTGCTATTTTCCTGATCTCTTCTGTAAGGAAAAGCAGATCCTATAGGGGTTAGATTAAGTCCAGCCGTCTTACATAAATCAAAAATTTTTGATGCTTGTCCAGGCTTTGAGTCAAAGGACACAAAATATCCCCCGGTTGGTTTTGTCCAAGAAGCTAATCCTTCTGGTAATGAATTTAGATATTTATCCACCAGCTCAAATTTAGGCTTAATGAGAGCTGCTAGCTTTTTCATGTGGGCTTCTATACCCTTTCTATTCTTTAAAAATTTAACGTGTCTAGCTTGATTAACTTTATCTGGACTGAAATTAAATTTTGAAAAATAATCAAGAAATAAGCTCATCAACTTATCGGAAGCCCCTAAAAAAGCTATGCCTCCCCCAGCAAAAGTTATCTTGCTGGTGCTGCCAAAAGTAGCAATATTGTCAAAAGTATTAAGTTCTTGAGAAATCTCCTGAATACTAGATAACTTTTTTGAATTCGTAAAATCATGAACGGAATATGCATTATCCCAAAGAACAATGAAATCAGATGCACCAATCAATGGCAAATTGGCAATTCTTTTAACGGTATCTTGAGAATAAATTTCTCCGGTAGGATTTGAATGTTTGGGATTGCACCATATACCTTTTATGCTCTCATCATTTTTAACTAAGTCTTCAACAATATTCATGTCTGGACCATCCCCTATAAGAGGAACTTTTATCATCTTAATTCCAAGTTTTTCACATATTGCGAAATGACGATCATAACCAGGGACTGGACAAATTATTGAAATACTCTCCAATTCATTCCAAGGAGCGTCCCCGCTGCCATTAAAAAGGAATGCTGACAAAAGATTGCCCATCAAAGTTAAACTACTATTTGAGGAAGCAAGGATAAATTCTTCAGAATAATCCAATAACTCAGCACCAAGCTTTCTGGCAGAAGGTAAACCTTTTATTTCGCCATAGTTTCTTATATCTACGCCATCTTGGATAAAGTTACCATCTAAAATACCATCGAGCTCTTCAGATAAATTCAGCTGTTCTGGAGATGGCTTTCCCCTTGTTAGGTCAATTACATTTTTTTCTTTGCACAAAGAATCATATTGTTCTTTAAGGTCTTCCATCTATTTATTTTAATATGTTAACGATAAATAATTTCTAATTTATTTTCCTGAGCAAATTTTTCTAACTTATCATCAGGGCATACAATAACATTTTGGGGACTAAGCTTAACCAAAGGAAAATCATTTATAGAATCGGTGTAAAAAATAATCTCTTCTTTGGAAATGTTTTTTCGTTTACACCATTCTTCAACATTAGCTTTCTTGTCAGACCCAAAGTTTGGCGAACCATCTAACCTGCCAGATATTTTGTTGTTTATGATCTCTGTCTTTGTAGCAATGCAGTCTTGAATGCCAAATTTGCTGGAAAATTTATTTCCTAAAAAATCCATAGCCCCGGTAGCAATAATTGATAGATCTTCTTTCTCAATCCTATCCAAAAGATTAAAGGTAACTTGATCTACTAATTGATCGAAGTACTCTTCAATAAATTCATCGGATAATTTTGATAATTCCTCTTCATGAAGACCCTGCATGGATTGCAAGATGTAAAGACAATATCTTTCTGAATCAAAATCACCGGAACGATAATCTACTTCAAACTGTTCCATTATTGAAGCGTGGTCATCGTTAACAAAGAAACCTTTTGTTGATAAAAAATTTATCCATGCTCCCTCAGAGTCTCCGCAAAGGAGTGTATCGTCCAAATCAAAAACGTGTAATTTCATCTTTCACATTTGCTCAGCAAATTCTGTAAGTGCCTTTCTATATACTTCCTTTTTAAAATCAATAATTTTTCCTAAAGGATACCAATATGTGACCCATTCATATCTGTCAAATTCTGGCTTAGAATCCCGATTTAAGTCTATTTTCTTTTTTGGGGAAACGAGATCCACAAAATACCATTTTTGAATCTGGCCTTTAAATTTACCTCCCAAAACGTAAGATCTAATTGATGTTGGGATGTCATAAGTTATCCATTCTTTTGAAATAGCCACAATATTAATATCTTCTTTACCTAGCCCTACTTCCTCATATAGTTCTCTGAACATTGCTTCCGTGACATCTTCACCATTATCAATGCCGCCTTGTGGAAATTGCCAATTATCTGTTTCGCATCTTCGACAAAAAAGTAACTTTCCATTCGATGGATCTCTCACAATGACAGCCACATTCTTTCTATAGCCTTTAGGAAACTCTTTCATTATTTATAGTAAATTCAAATTTATTTTCTTTTACAAAGCCTTTGTCATCGAAGACCCTCTCTGTAATTAAACATAAGTTTTCTTTGTCAATTGTTATGATTGTCGTTGCTCTCGTTCCATAAATATCAGAATTTATAAAGCGCGCATTGAATTCATTGCCATGATTACCTTTAATAAATGTATTTGAAAAAGCAAAAGGTTCATTTGCTGGTTCAGACATCAACTGAAGCAGTCCCTGGTGAGTTAATTGAGATTGAAGAACATCACTAAAATCATTTTTTGCGCTCAGGAGTTTTTCACTTTTTGAATTATATTTTTTATTGCCTAAAACAAAGATCCCCTCACTCTGCTCATCTAATTCTTTGCCTTTGCTTGAAATAATACTTAACTTGAAATCTTTGATGAGAATCAGATTAAATCCTTGATAATTTGATCCAGTAATTCTATTTGAATAATCTTTTATAGATATGTTTTCCTCGAGGAAGTTTTTTACTAGATCGCCTCTGGATTCTTTTTTTTCAGGTTGATTAAGAGCTTCATCATCAGAAAAATCTCTGACGTTGGTAACCGCTGCGAGACTTCCATTTTTATTTAGGCCTAACCACATCCCTTTTTTAAGCTCATCCTCTCCAGAGAGAATACTTTTGTCTGACCTCCAAAACATATTTTTTGTTGGTCTTTCATAAAACTCATCACGGTTAGAGGCTAAGACAAGTTTAAACTCAGAGTTAGGATTTATTGCAGTAAGAACGAGACACATTTTATTTTGGAAAGAAGTTTATCAGAGCACCTCTATCATAGATAATGCATGTAATGATTGAAATAACCATAGCTCTCTTGTTTCTAGGTATCTTTGCAGGGCTACTTTCGGGTTTCTTTGGTATTGGATCTGGCATCATTCTGGTGCCAGCGTACATTTTTCTATTTGAATTTTTAAACTTCCCTAAAGAAATTATCCCGTTCTTAGCAACAGGCACTTCAATGACTACTATGGCCTTAGTAATCCCCAATGCTGCTAGAACTCATTACAAAAATGGAAATGTAGATACGGATATTTTAAGGATTGTTTTTTTAGTGGGGTTGTTTTTTGCTTTTTTAGGAAGATATATTTCTTTTTTTTTCGAAAGCACTACCTTACAAATTATCATTGCTGTTTCTTTAACTTTGGCAGCTTTACAATTAATTTTTGACATTTCTCCAAAACAAACTTCTACACAAATAAATAAAGTAGAACTAATACTTGTCATTGCCGCAATAGCTTCTTTAACCTCAATTGTAGGAATTGGTGGAGGCATTTTAATGATTCCTTATTTTAAATTTAGAGGGTTATCTATGCACAAAGCAATTGGCACATCTTCTGTGATGGGATTTTCATTTGCTCTATCAAGCTCTGTAGCAGTCTTTTTATTTGTTCCAGAGGCCGCTAAAGAATTAGATTATCTTATTGGAGCAGCTTTTTATCCTGCCATTTTGATTGTTGGATTGAGCAGTATTTATTTCGCTCGGGTCGGGGCTAATTTATCTTCAAACACTCAAGGAGATATTTTAAAGAAAGCTTTTGCAGTTTTGGTGATCCTTGCTGCATTTAGGGTCTTTTATTCAACTTTTTTATGATCATAAATATCGACCCAGTTGCATTTTATATTCCAGTTCCTGTCATTGGTTGGTGGCCAGTTTACTGGTATGGCATCTCGTGGTTAGTTGCGATTTTAGGAGTGAATTTTGCTGCCAAAAGAATTGGAAAAGTCAGCAGAAGATTGTCACCTGCGCAAGCTGAAGACTATTTGACTTATGGGATATTAGGAGCAATTTTGGGCGGCAGAATTGGTTACATGGTCTTTTATGCACCTGATCAATTAATCTACGATCCTTTGTCAATTATAAGAATCTGGGAAGGCGGCCTATCTTTTCACGGAGGTTTGATCGGGGTTCTCTTTTCCTTTTATTTATTTGGTAGAAAGTTTAACCTCAAGTTCTCTGATGTTATGGAGCATTACGCTATCTGCTTCCCTGTAGGTCTTGGATCAGTAAGAGTAGGAAATTTTATGGGAGGAGAATTATTAGGACGGCCTACTGAAGTTTCTTGGGGAGTCATTTTTTCAAATGATCCTGAGGGACTATTAAGACATCCATCTCAACTCTATCAAGCATTTAGCGAAGGGTTTATTCTATTCATTTTGCTTTACCTGTTTGCGCAAACTAATCCTCCAAGATGGTCTATAGCTGGTTTATTTCTGAGTGGCTATGCAGTTGTAAGAATTTTTACAGAAAACTTTAGAACACCAGATGCACACATAGGATTTGATTTGTTGGAAATATTTACAAGAGGTCAGCTTTTAAGTTTACCTATGCTAATAATAGGTATATCTTTAATGATCTTTGCTTACAGGAAAAAACCTTCATGAGAAATTATTTAAATTTAGTAGAAAAAATTATCAATGAAGGCGTTGATAGAGAAGATCGAACTGGAACAGGAACAAGAAGTATTTTTGGAGAACAATTAAGGTTTGATTTAGAAAATAATTTCCCTTTATTAACAACTAAGAAGGTACATCTAAAATCTATCATTTATGAACTGCTTTGGTTTATAAAAGGTGAAACAAATATAAAATTTTTGAAAGATAATAAAGTAACTATTTGGGATGAGTGGGCAGATCAAGATGGAGAGCTAGGGCCAGTTTATGGATCTCAATGGAGATCATGGCCAACTCATGATGGCAAAAAAGTTGATCAGTTAACTCAAGTCATTGAAAGCATAAAAAATAATCCGAATTCCAGACGTCATATAGTAAGCGCATGGAATGTTTCCCTTATAGATGAAATGGCATTGCCGCCTTGTCATATACTCTTTCAATTTTATATAGCAGACGGAAAAATTTCTTGTCAGTTATATCAAAGAAGTGCGGATGTCTTTCTTGGAGTGCCGTTCAACATTGCATCCTATGCTCTTTTAACAATGATGATTGCCCAAGTTTGTAACCTGAAGCCAAAAGAATTTATTTTGACTTTAGGTGATGCGCACCTTTATCACAATCATCTTGATCAAGCTAAATTACAACTTGAAAGACAACCTAAAAAATTACCTAGCCTCGAAATAAATAAAGATGTAAAGGATCTTTTTGATTTTTCATATGAAGATTTCAAAATACAAGAATACGATCCTCACCCTGCAATTTCAGCTCCTATTGCCGTGTAATGACTTTAAGTCTAATTGTTGCCGTTTCTAAAAATGGTTTCATCGGAAAGGATGGTTCCCTACCTTGGCAAATTTCTGAAGATCTAAAAAGATTCAGAAAAATTACGAGCAATTCAGTGGTGATAATGGGTAAAAATACTTTCTTATCGATAGGAAAACCTCTGCCAAATAGAGAAAATATAGTTGTCTCAACAACATTGAAATCAGCAGATGGCTGCAAAGTAGTTAGATCATTGGAAGAAGCAATAAATTCATCAAAAGAAAACTTTCCATATAAAGATATTTTCTTAATCGGGGGTTATGCCATTTATAAAAATGGGGAAATTTTTGCAGATACGTTATACCTAACTAAGGTTGATATTGAAGTAGAAGGAGATGTGAGGCTACCTGATTTTGATTGGGAAAGCTGGAGGGAAATGGAGAGAGAAGATTTTTTTGATGAAGGCTCTGGAATAAACTGCGCTTTAATAAAATATGCAAAAAGTCCTTAAGCGTTTTCTTCTAAATCTTTTCTTCTTAAGTTAAGAATCCTGACTCTTTCTCTTTCATTCTCAGTATAGGTGAGCCACTTAAGAGCCTGGTTTCTGAGCTTGTCTTGCTTTTTATATGTATCTTCTTCGTTTTTCCCTTTTATATCACTGACCTTATCAAGAGATTTTCTAAAAAATGTCGTGGCCTCATCAAATTTTTGCTGTTCGTAAGCAACTTGCCCTAGCAGAATATTTACAGATACAGGATCTTTTAACTTTCCTTTTTCAAGACCTTTTTTTAGGCTTTCTGAAGCCATATCATATCTATCAGTAGCAAGGTAAATCTGTCCTAAGAAAACATACAATTCACCATCTTTGGCTTTTTCAGCAGCCTTTTTATAAACGGGTTCAGCTTTGTCTAGCTCCTGCGATAAATGCCATGCTTGAGCTAAGTATTTGAGATGTTTTTCATTTTCTTCAACGAATTCTTCTTTAATTCCATAATCAATTACTTTTGCTGCTTTATAAGGCGTTTCCGCTCTCATCAAGAGTTGATACAAAACAACATACTCATTTTCCTTATCCAGAAGTCTTTGATCATGAGCTGCTTCTAAAGCTCCTAATTGTTTTGATTCTTCTTTAAGTTCGCCATAGATTCCTGAGAGTTGAACCCAGTATCTTTTTTTCGGGTAAAAACTTACTAGCTCTTCATATAGAGTTAACATTGATTGTGAATCCTCTATCTCGTTATACAAAGCTATTAATAGATTGTATGTTCCTTCTCGCGGAATTTTTTGGTTGGCTTTAGAGATACACATTGCTGTCTCAGCATTTTTTAAAGCTAGTTTCTTTTCTTTAAGTTGCCAGTGGGCAGCTGCCATAATGTCAAAACCAGTTGAACTAGGAGCTTCTTCTAAAGCAAGCCATTCTTTCAGGCGTCTAATGGCTTCTCTGTAGTCCTCGCTTGAATATGCTATTTGAGCAAGACTAAAGATTACACCTGCCTTAAGTCTGGGATCAGTATCAGGAATTGCTAAAAATTGTTGGTAATCGTATTTTGCAAGCCTAAGATTATCTTGAGAAAAATGAACATAGGCATAGTAATACCACATTTGTGCCAAATCAGTGTCAGTGGCTTTTTCGAGACCTTTAATTTGATCTAACAATAATAGAGCCTCATCCCATTGTTCTTCTTCTAGAAGAGGGAAAATATCAGCCATTATCCTTTGGACAGATCTGCTTAAGGTTTTTGCCGATCTTCTTTTGCTGGCCTTCTTGATATCAAGACTCTTTAAGCAATCATCTAGGTTGTACTCTGGGAAAAGAATCTGCTTTTCTTTCGGCTGCTCCTCTTGAACAAATGCAGAAAAGGAAATAAGAGAGAGTAAAATTATTAAAAGAAACTTAATCATATCAGTACATTTCTAGACAGTTTTGAGGAATGTAATCAGGTCCCTTGCCCTCACCTTCTAAAATAAAAGTTATTCTTTGTTTAACTCCAGGAACTTCCACAGCCACACCATCTCTTATCATAGGTTTATATTTATATTTTAGTGCAGCTCTTTTTGCTGAGCTATTAAATATTCCAGATGGTTTGGCCGCTATAACTTCAGGATCTCTAACGGTTCCCATAGTTGTTACGGTATATTCAACGACCACACAACCTTCAATTCCTCTTTCAGCAGCTCTTCTTGGATACTGAGGAGGGATTTGAAATATAGGAACATAAGCTCCGTCTGCAAAGACTCCCTGCCTCCTAGCTTTGAAATTAAATTTTGGTGCTATATTTCCCGATAAATCTTCCATAGTATCCATCTCAACATCAGGAGGTAACATGTCTGGCGGAGGTTCTTGTTCTTCTGGTCTTTCCATAGAATCATCCATCAGCTCAAGTTCTCTTTCAGGCATGAGGAAATCAGCTATTTTTCTAGTATTAATATCATCGAGTGAAACATCTCCAGTAGCAATTAATGCAGCCATAAATAGCAGAGAGAAAATTGCAAAAGCAGTTCCACCTGCGGCTATGAGACCGTACTTTTGATAATCGTTTTTATTGAGACCGATTGCCATGCTTAAAATTGAGGTTCCGATGCTAGAGAGATATTGTAAACGCCAGCTTCTCTAGCGCCATCCATTACAGCCATAATTGTATCTGCAGTGGCTTTTTCGTCAGCTTGGATTACTACTGATCCCTGAGGATTTTCTGCAAGCAATCTCACGACATTTGCTTTTACCTGACGCTTATCAATTCTCCTTCCATCCATATATATTTCGCCAGCGTTACCTACAGCGATTAAAATAGCTGCATTTTCAGTAGGCTCTGCAGTTTCTGAATCTGGTCTGTTCACTTCTAGACCAGGCTCTTTGATAAAGTTTGCTGTGACAATAAAGAAAATTAGCAGGATGAATACTACATCCAACATAGGAGTAATATTTATTTCTTCTTCTTCTGCAACCGCTTGGCTGATAGGTGCTCTTCTCATTATTTATCCTCTTTAAATTACATCAAATTTTTTATCATAAGTTAATCTTTCTGTAAGAATCTCTATATTCTTTTTAGCTGCTTGGTCAATAGATCTCAGAGCTAATAAGGCTGGAATGGAAGCAAATAAACCTGCCATTGCAGGTATAGTAGATCTAGCTACTCCACCAGCCATAGCCTTGGCATCACCACCACCCGTGACAGCAAGAATATGGAAAACTTCCATCATTCCGGTGATTGTTCCAAATAATCCAAATAAAGGAGCAACGGCAGTGCATACTTTTATGAGATCTATATTTGAATTGATTGATGAGCTTGCCTGAGAAATAAGCATACTTCTTATCATATGACCTTCCCAAGATTTTCTTCCAGGTCCGCCATTTTCAGATCTTACCTGATCCCATTGTTCTCGAGCATCTTGAATAAGTTGAGGTTTTGAGAATCTGAAAAACCATAATCTCTCAAAGATGAGAATCCACATAACCATAATGAGGACTCCTATTAGAAGAACTACAGGACCTCCTTTTTCAAGAAACTCGAAAAGAAGGTCTTGAAGATCGTAAAACCAACTCATATCTAGATGCTAGGCTTTTCCTTCAGATCTTGCAGCCACCATTCCAGTACTTTGTTCTTCGATAATAGACAAAATACCTTTTGAATAATTAGCAAGGATAGCTGCCATGAAGACTGATGGTATAGCACACATCAATCCTAACCAGGTTGTAACAAGCGCTTCTGAAATACCACTGGCCATAGTTTTTGGATCACCTGTTCCAAACAAGGTAATTGCTTGGAAAGTATTTATCATACCGATGATAGTTCCAAATAATCCTAGAAGCGGAGCAACTGCAGCGATTAATTTAACGACCCAAATGTAAGCTTCTATAGCCGGCCTTTCTGCAAGAATTTGTTCAGCCATTTTAAGTTCCAAAGTTTCCGTATCGGCATCTTTTGCCTCTTCAGCTACTTTCATAACTCTTGAAAGCGCATTATTTCCAGAACCTTTTCCTGCAGCCTCGGCGTTAACTCCTCTTCTTACTCCATATAAAATATAAAAACGCCATATGAATACTGCCGCTGATATAGCTAACAACACAAGAATCAAGTAACCAACAAATCTTCCTTGAGCAATTTTTTCGCTAAAAGTTGGAAGTGTTATTAAATTAGAAAGCAAGGTACCACCTTGTGGTCCCGTCGGATCAACACCAAATTGCACAAATCCAGAACTCTCATCGAATAGGTCATATGTTCCACCGGTGTATCTTGCTGGTTGTCTTGGAAGAACCTCATAAGCTCCTCTTGTTTTTAAGTAACTTAAGTAACTTCCTTCAGCAACGGCATTAAAGGTTCCAACCCTAACAACATCCTCTTCAGTTGCATTACCGTTATTATCGACAACTGTTGCGTTGAATTTTTCGACCGATCCAGAAGCTTCTAGCTCTCTTAGTAACTCAAACCAAAGTCTTTCTAATTCTGGAATTGATGCTAAAGAAACACCTTCGCTCATTTTTTTAGCTAGATCAGAGAGGAATACTTCTCTGTCTTTACCAAATTGAGCAGCCGTAATTGATTCTTCGAACCTTGCTAAAGAGTCACTTGCAGTACTTTGCAAATGTCCAAACATTTCATACAGGGAACCAAGTCTTTCTTTAAGTTGTTCTTCAAGCACCACAAGCTTTGCATCATTGGCTTCAAACTGAGCTTCTAACTCTTCAGCGATTCTCTCTAAACGCGCCCTTTCAGCTTTAGCATCCGACAAAAGTTTTTGCTGTCTATTTCTTTCAGTTCTGAATCTATCTTCTCTTTCTGATGCTTCTTCTGATTCAGCAAACCTACCTTGTTTTACTAGTTCCAATAACTCATCAAGAGTAGCCGCTGCGGATTCTGGTTTCTCCTCTTCTTGAGAAAAAAGTGGGTTTAAGAATAACCCAATGATAAATATCAATATTAGTTTTTTCATTGGACCACCTCAGCAGCTGGTATTGGCATCTCTAGGATGTTAACGGTTTGAAGTTTTTGAGCTATGCGAATACCATTTTTTACAGGATTTCTGTATCTAGACGGTAATTCTTCCCAAGTACTAGTTTCTTTATTCCATACCCCAGTTTGATCAAGATCAGATGTTTGATAGGCTAAAACTAATCTGCCAACTCTAAGAATATTAACTTCTCGATCTTGGCCATCAATGGAAATTGTATCTTTGTAAGTATCCATTTTCATTCCATACTCAGATTCAACTGTGTAACCTTCAAGAACCTGTCTTAATTGCTCCGCGGGAGAAACGGTTGGGTTATCTAAAGCTTTCTGAATAAATGATAATCTTTCTTCTCTTTCACCAAGCCTGAAAGGCAAGTCTAATGAAATGAAACTTTTTAGCCCCTCATACATTCTTCTTGATAAGGGTGGAATTTGTCTCTGAAGAACCGATGCATCTTTCATGGTTGTTTCTATTTCTTCCATTCTTTCAACTTGTCTTTTTATTTGTTTTCTTTTTTGTGCGTTGTAAACCTTTAAACCCTCAATTTGCTTACTGACTATTTTGTATTCAGCAGATAATTTATCGGTTTTATCTTGAAAACCATCGATAGTGGTTTGAGAAGTTGCAGCTCTTTCCGTTCTTTCATCATTAACTTGCAGAACCGGTTGAAGCTGCGCAAAAAGTGCTCCTGAAAAAGAAAAGGCAATAATAAAGACAGTAACTTTTAACTTTTTAACTGTTTTACTAAACATTTCATCTCCCTATAAAAAAGCCAACAAAAATTAATAGTTAAATTTTTGCTGGGCGGATTTTTTTCTTTATCTACTTTAGTAAGAATAACTTATCAAAGCAACAAACTTATTAGTTTTTCTTTATTGGAATTCAATTAAAAAATCAACATCTATCTATGAAATTATTTGTCACTCTAATGTAAAATTCACTATGGCTTCGATCAGTACGAATGAGTTCAAAAATGGATTAAAACTTATTGTTGAAGGAGATCCTTGCGAGATTCTTGAACATGAATTCCATAAACCCGGTAAAGGGCAAGCAGTAATGCGTGTGAAATTCAAAAATTTAAAATCCAATAGAGTATGGGAAAAAACATACAAAACCGGGGAGTCGCTTGAAAAGGCTGATCTTGAGAATATACTCATGCAATTTTTGTACGAAAGCGGCGAGGAAATTGTAATGATGAATAACAATAGTTTCGATCAGGAAACTTTCTCTAAAAGTGATCTTGGCGACTCAATTCAATGGATGGAAGAAGGTGAGTCTTATGAAGTCTTATTATTTGAAGGTTCGCCTTTATCTGTTGAGCTCGATACGTTTGTTGAAATGGAAGTAACTGAAACTGAGCCTGGATTTAAAGGAGATACTGCTACAGGAGCAACGAAACCAGCCATCCTTAAAAATGGTGTTGAAGTAAAAGTCCCATTATTTATTGAGATTGGAGATATCCTTAAAATTGATACCAGAACCAGCGAATATCAAAGCAGAGCGAAAGATTGAAAGAAGATATTCAAAACCTTCTTTATGAAGAAATAAAGTCATCAAATCTTAAAGGAGTCACAAAGGCATCCCAAATTGAGGTTTTTGAACCCAAAAATCTGGAGTTTGGAGATTGGACTTCTAATATTTGCATGAAACTTGCTGCTAATTCTGAAGATAATCCTCGACAGATTGCTGAAAAATTAATCCAGAATCTCGCAAAAAAGGACTGGGTAACCAAAATTGAGATTGCAGGAGCAGGCTTTTTAAATTTTTACTTAACCTCCGAGCAAAAATACATTTTTATTCAAGAATGTTTAGAGCAAGAGAAGCCCTTCTTAATTAAAGGCAAAACTAAACAGAAGATATTAATTGAATATGTTTCAAGCAATCCAACTGGGCCCATTCATATTGGCCATGGAAGAGGAGCTGCATTGGGATCAGCTTTAGCAAACCTTTTATCTAAAGCAGGAAGTGAAGTTACCCAAGAATATTACGTAAACGATCAGGGATTGCAGATAGAGACTCTTGGTCTTAGTCTTTTGCTTAATTATCTATCTCTCGGCGGAGAAAGAATAAAATTACCTAAAGAATGTTATCAAGGGGACTATTTGAAAACTCTTGCAAGTGATCTGAAAAAAGATAAAAAAAATAAATACGAATTCACTCTTCCAAAAAAACTACCAACAAATTTTGATGACTGGCTCATTTTGGCAAAAAAAGAGTTATCTGATTTTGAAGAGTTAGGAAAATTCGCTCTCACAAATATTTTAGATGGCATCAAGACAGACCTAAGAGAATTCAATACGTTCCATGATGATTTCTTTTTTGAATCAAGTCTTTTTAAAAACTCAAAAAAATCAGAATTTCATAAGACTCTCAATTTTCTGAGTAAAAAAGATCTCAGTTACGATAAAGACGGTGCTATTTGGTATAAATCAACGGATTTTGGCGATGAAAAAGATAGGGTTTTAATTAGAGAGAATGAAGCACCAACTTATTTTGCTTCTGATCTGGTTTACCATAAAAATAAATTTGATAGAAAATTTGATGAAATGATAAATATATGGGGGTCAGACCATCATGGCTATCTACCCAGAATAAATGCATCATTAAATGGTCTCGGCTACGACAGCAAGAAACTCAAAACAATTTTTATACAATTTGTTTCTTTAATAAGAGGAAAAAATAAAGTTGCTATGTCTACAAGATCAGGTGAGTTTGTGACCTTAAAGAAACTTATAGATGAAGTGGGCGTAGATGCTGTAAGGTATTTCTTTTTAGAAAGAAGATCAGATCAAACGCTTGAGTTTGATATTGAGCTTGCTAAAAAGAAAAATAAAGATAATCCTGTTTACTACATTCAATATGCTCATGCCCGAATCTGCAGCTTGATGAAAGAGTTGCCAGAAAGGGGTTTTAATTATTCCAATTCAGAAGGTTTTAGAGCCCTATCATCTTTATCTTCTGATAAAGAGAATGAACTTGTTTCACAAATTAACAGTTACCAACAAACTCTTGAGCGATGTTTTGATAAAAGAGAAATCCATTCTTTATGTTTTTACCTTAGAGACTTGGCGGCTATCTTTCATTCGTTTTACAACTCTCATCCAATCTTGGATAAAGATGGCAATTCAAGAAATGCAAGGATTGCTGTTTCTTTGGCAACAAAAGCAGTGATTAATGATGGATTAGGTATTTTAGGGATAGTTGCTCCTGAAAAAATGTAATGGATATTTCAGACAATATTGCAAAAATTAACGACAAAATAGAATCTGCTGCAACTCGATCGGGTAGATCTTCAGAAGAGATAAAGTTAATTGCGGTTTCAAAAAAGAAAAGTACTGATTTAATCGCTGCAGCTCATCATTGTGGGTTGACTAACTTTGGAGAAAATTATCTGCAAGAATCGGTTGAAAAGATTTCATCCATTAATTTAAATGGAATAGATTGGCATTTTATTGGCAACATTCAATCAAAAAAAAGTTCGCAAATAGCTCAATATTTTTCTTGGGTGCATACAATTGATAGGGTAAAAATAGTTAATTCACTGGATGCTGCTGGTCAAAATCTAAAAGTTTTAATCCAGGTTAATGTCAGTGATGAAAAGAGTAAGTCGGGCATAAGTGAAAGCGACCTGATGCCTCTGGCAGAGATTGTTATTGAATCGAAATGCTTAGAACTTAAAGGTTTGATGGCGCTTCCTTCACCTCCAATAGATGGAAAGATTAATGAAAAAGAATATGAGAAAATGAATATGCTTAGCGATCAACTCAAAAATTATTATTCCCCTGCTAATGAACTTTCATTGGGAACCTCACAAGATTTTGAGTTGGGTATTAAGCACGGATCAACCATGGTTAGAGTTGGAGAATCAATATTTGGTAAACGATGAATAAACAAAACATAGGGTTTATAGGATGCGGAAACCTAGCATTACAGGCAATTAAAACTTTGTCTGGCTCTTATGATATTTTTTATTCAAACCTTTCTATTAATCAAGCCGCTGAAAACCTAGCAGCAGAAAGGTTAGAAACTATAGAATTAGCCAAAAAATGTGATGTTATTTTTATAACTGTAAAGCCAAATGTAACAGCAGAGGTTCTTTCTAGCATTGCCTCACAATTAGAGAATCAACTCGTAATTTCTTTTGTTGCTGGCATCTCAAGAAGTAAGCTCATCGATTTGGCAGGTGGTTATAAAAATATCGTGAGAACCATGCCATCACTTGGAATTGGTTTTAAAAACGGACCCATCGCTATAGCGGAAATGGGAGATAAGGCATTAGTTGATCAAACCGAAGTGATTATTTCTGAGTTAGGTAGCACTTATGTATTGGAAGAGAAAGACATTGATGCATTCACAGCTATTTACGGTGCTGGGCCAGCTTATTTTGCTCTTGTAGCAGAAACAATGAGTAAGATTGCTGCGGATAGCGGTTTATCAATGTCCGATAAAGACTTAGCATCAGTTATGTTCACTGCCGGGGAATTGCTTCAGGAAAATGAATCAGCTGGATTTGCTGAAGTTCAAAATAAAGTTGCTTCAAAAAAAGGAGTCACAGAAGAAGCTTTAAATACAATGAAGTCTTCTGGATTTAATGAGATCATTTCACAAGCAATCAATAACGCAATTGAAAGATCAAAAAAACTAAACGATTAAAATGGCGAATAACTTTTTTCTCATAGCATTGGTAAATTTCTTTTCGGCTATTTTTTTGCTTTATCTACTTTTTAGATTGTTTCAATTAAGTTTTAATAATCCGATCGTTTCGAATTCCTTTAAGTATTTAGAACCCTTCCTTAAACCATTTAGATTTGTTTTACCTATTTTGTTTGGAATAGATTTGTCTGCATTGGCTTTGGTGATTGTGGCAAAGTTCGGTCTGTTTAATTTGATTTTTAGTGCCGACCAGATCTTCGATACAGTAGATGCTTTATCTTGGGCAGCTATTGGCTCTTTATACATGGCCTCGCAAATAATTAGATATAGTTTGTTTATCTCAATATTTGCCAGTTGGTTAGCGCCCATGTCAAATAATTCCTTTCTGAATATATGTCATGGTCTTACGCAACCTTTACTGTTGCCATTTCAAAGGTTTACTTCATTCTCGGGAATAGATTTTTCACCGATCATTGTATTTTTTCTCTTAATACAGATCGATAGAATTCTTCTAACTCTCGGCGCAAACTTAGAATTACCTCGGTTCATATAATGTCAATCGATTCACTAGGTCGAGTAGAAACAAAGAGTTTCATTCATAGAGATTCTTTTTCTTTAAAATCAGGCAAAACCCTTCAAGGATTTGAAATGGTTTATCAAACTTACGGAGAATTAAATGAAGCTAAAGATAACGCTATTCTTATATGTCATGCCCTCAGCGGTAATCATCACGTTGCAGGGTTGAGTGAAGACGATAAAAAAGGCTGGTGGGACGATATGGTTGGTCCAAACAAAGCCTTTGATACGAACAAATATTTTATTGTAGGTTGCAATAATTTAGGCGGCTGCCACGGTAGCACAGGTCCAAATTCCATTAATCCAGAAAACAATCTAGCATACGGCTCCTCCTTCCCGATGGTCACAATTGGGGACTGGGTCAAAAGCCAAGACTTATTACGTACTCATCTTGGCCTGCCCTATTGGTATGCTGTTGTTGGCGGCAGCCTAGGCGGTATGCAAGCTTTACAATGGTCCATAGATTACCCAGACCTTGTTAAAAAAATTGTTGTAATAGCAGCAGCGGCTAAGTTGAGCGCTCAGAACATTGCTTTTAATGAAATAGCTAGGCAAGCCATCTTGGCTGATCCTAACTATAACTCTGAGGATAAGCTTCCGAAGACAGGTTTAGGGCTTGCGAGAATGCTTGGTCACATTACTTACCTATCAGATGATGCAATGCGAGAGAAATTTGGGCGAGATATGAAAAAAGGTGAAGTGAATTTCTCCTACGATGTCGAGTTCGAAGTAGAAAGCTATTTAAGGTATCAAGGCGAGAGTTTTTCTAATAGATTTGATGCTCACACTTACCTGCTTATGACTAAAGTTTTAGACTATTTTGATCCTGCTGAGTCTCATAAAGGTGATTTGGCCAAAACTCTTAAATCAGTTACTGCGAAAACTCTTCTTATCGCATTTTCATCCGACTGGCGATTTTCACCAGAAAGATCAAGAGAGTTGGCCAATGCTTTTATTGAAGCTGAAAAGGACGTCTCCTTTTTAGAAATAGATTCACCGCATGGTCACGATGCTTTTCTAATGCCAAGCGAAACTTACGATAGCGCGATAGAAACATTCTTAGAGAAAAATGAATAAGTTAATAGGTAAGTTTATAAATACTAATGACAGAGTCCTGGATCTGGGATGCGGTGACGGCTCACTCTTAGCATTTCTAAAAAAAAATAATCAAGTAAAAGGATTAGGCCTAGAAATCGATCACCAAAAAATTCAAAAGTGTTTACAGAAGGACGTCAGTGTTATCGATCAAGATATTGACTCCGGATTAAGTAACTTTCAAGACCAAAGTTTTGATGCAGTTATTATGAGTCAATCAATTCAAGCATTAAGAAAGCCCGAAGTTGCTCTAGAAGAAATTATCAGAATAGGTAAAGAGGCAATAATCAGTATTCCCAACTTTGCAAATTGGCGATGTCGCTTACAGCTTATTTTTGGCGGCACTATGCCGGTATCTTCTGCACTTCCGCACGATTGGTATTCAACTCCAAACATACACCTATGCTCTTTAAAGGATTTTGAAAAGTTATGCGTTGATCACGGCGCGGACATTCTTGATAGACAACTTTTAAGTTTTGATGGAGAAGAACAATCGTTTATGAAAGTTGCTCCTAACCTCTTAACCGAAATTGCTCTTTACAGAGTTAAGGCCAGGAATTGAAAGTTGTCATAGCCACCTCCAATCAAGGAAAACTAAAAGAATTTGAAACTCTGCTAGCCCCTTTGAATTGGCAGTTTTATTCTCTACAAGATCTAGGAATTGATAGTCCTATTGAAGACGGCGCAACTTTCTATGAAAACGCACTGATCAAAGCAAGGCATGCGGCAACTATTTCGGGTTATCCCGCAATAGCTGATGACTCAGGTCTTTGCGTAGACTGTTTAAACGGAGCACCGGGTATAAAATCTGCTCGTTATGCAGGGGAAAATTCAAGCGATGCTGAAAACAATTCAAAATTATTAGAATCTTTAGAAAATGAAACGCAAAGAAATGCTGCTTTTATGGCCTGCCTGGTGTTCTTCGATCCCAATTCAAATGAAAGTCCCTTATCCGCAGAGGGGAGACTTGAAGGCGAGATAGCCAGAGACTCTAAAGGTAAAGATGGTTTTGGCTATGATCCAATTTTTTATATCTCTGAAGAAAACAAAACCCTTGCTGAATTAGGCAAAGGTTATAAAAACAAAAACAGCCATAGGGCTAAAGCAACCAAGATTCTTTTGAATAAATTACTTAAAGAGAAGTGATGTGATTGATCTGCCTGCTTCAATTCCCTTCCTTTGGTATTTAGTAAGGGTCAGCTGGTTAAGAAGAGATAACTTTTCTAAATCTTGAAATTCTACTTTCTGATCATTACAAATTTTTTTGACAGAATTTGCGTATTCTTGCCAGTCAGTGCGAAAAAAAATAAATCCTTTTTTAGAAAGATAACTTCGAAATTTTTTTAAATTATGTGAGCTTAGAAGACGTCTTTTATAATGTTTTCTTTTATGCCAAGGATCGGGAAAGAGAAATAAGAGCAAATCAAATGTTGTCTCGATATCTTTATCCAGAATTAAGTCGACAACATCGCCTAAGTATATTTTCAAATTTTTAATGCCAGACTCTTCTATTTTTGAACAAGTTCTTGCGACGCCGGTTTCATAAACTTCAATACCAAAAAAGTTAAGATCTGGATTGTTTACAGCCATTTCAAAAAGAGAATCTCCTTCGCCAAACCCAATTTCAAGAATCTTATTATTAGTGCTTATTAATGTTTCTTCGAAAGCTAACTTGGTGTTCGCCGAAAAAAGGAAATCATTCTCTTGGTTTAAAATTTTTTTATGATTAGCGGAGAGTCTCGACCTTGCTTTGGCAAAGCTTCTTATAGATCTCAAGAGTTAATAACTCCTTCTATAGGTGAACTGGCAGTGGCCTGATCAGATTTGCGCATGCGGCCAGCAAGATAGGCAGACCTACCTGCTTTGACTGCTTGTCGCATTGCTGCTGCCATTAAGACTGGATTTCGAGCTCCTGCAATCGCCGTATTCAATAAGACTCCGTCGCAACCTAACTCCATTGCCAAAGCTGCATCTGAAGCGGTTCCAATGCCAGCGTCAACAATGACCGGAACTTGAATTCTTTTAACGATTGCTTCAATTGCCTGTGGATTCTCTATTCCTCTTCCAGATCCTATGGGAGCGGCTAAAGGCATCACTGCAACGCAACCAGCATCTTCTAACGCAATTGAGCAATCAAAGTCATCGGTGCAATAAACCATCACCTCGAAGCCTTCTTTAACAAGGTCCTTTGCTGCTTTTAATGTTTCTGGCATATCGGGCAGTAAAGTATTTTTATCACCAATGACTTCTAATTTAACCAAGCTGTGGCCACCTAATAACTCACGCGCTAATTTACATGTTCTCACCGACTCGTCTGCCGTATAACATCCAGCAGTATTGGGCAAGATAGTAAATTCATCTGGCGAGATCAGTTCGAGAATATTGCTCTCATCTTTATTTTGACCTAGGTTTACTCTGCGGATCGCCATGGTGACGATATCCGCTCCGGATTCTCTGATAGCGTCAATTGCCAATTGATCGTTGGCGTATTTTCCTGTGCCAACCATGAGGCGAGACTGAAATTCACGAACTCCAATTCTGAATGAATCGGACATTACCCTCCTCCAATGGCTTTGACTATTTCTAGTTTGTCGCCTTCTCCAACTGTTGTCGTCTCCCAATCTGCTCGCATAACCACTTCCTCGTTTAGTTCAACCACAAGCAGATCATCTTTGAGCTCTAAAAAGTTAAGCAGCTGAGGAATATTAAGGTTCTCGGGAATTTTTTTTGATTCGGCGTTAATGCTAACTTGAATGTCGTTCATGAATAAGATCAGTTTATATTAGTTCTGATCTTTTCCATGGCTTTCTTTTCAATTTGACGAATTCGTTCAGCGCTGATTCCATACTTGTCAGCCAACTCATGAAGAGTGGGCTTGTCATCGGTTAACCAACGTTCTTTAAGTATCAATTGGCTTCTCTCATCTAAGTCAGAGATTGCACTTTGCAGTTGATTGATTTGATCTCTAGCAAAATCCTCTTTCTCAACGATTTCCAATGGATCCGAGTCTTCGTTTGTTAAGTAATCAGCCGGACTGTAAGTATTCCCCTCTTCGCTATCATCGGCTGAGTAGGGATCAAAAGAAACATCATGAGATGACATTCTTTGCTCCATCTCCCGCACCGTATCTTCCTTGACGTCGAGCTCGTTGGATATCATTTTGACATCGTCTTCACTTAACCAAGTGATTTCTTTCTTTTTGTTTCTTAAGTTAAAAAATAATTTTCTCTGGGCTTTGGTCGTAGCTACCTTAACTATTTTCCAATTTTTTAATACGTATTCGTGTATTTCTGATTTTATCCAATGCACAGCAAACGAAATCAACCTAACGCCCACCTCAGGATTGAACTTTCGAACGGCTTTCATCAAGCCAACGTTACCTTCTTGAATGAGGTCTGCTTGAGGTAATCCATACCCTGAATAGCCTCTAGCGATGTGAACGACAAACCTTAAATGCGCCATTACAAGTTGCCTCGCAGCTTCTAGATCTTCTCGGTAATAAAGATCTTCTGCTAATTTACGCTCCTCTTCTGGTGAGAGAATAGCTATGTTTTGAATGGAATTAAGGTAGGCCTCCAGGTTCTGACCTGGTGCTGAAATGTCCATTGGTTGCAGTTCTTTGCCCATAGATGCGGAATTTTAACTCCTATTTTGTGAAAATGACAAAATATTAGTAATTAGAATAAAGATATAAGTTTTATAAGTTATTGAATTCGTTGATTATTCCTTGCCAATAGTCTATATCAGAAACGGCAAAAAATCCATTTATTGGCTGATTTGAGTCATTTTTGTAAGAAATTGGCTTTCCGTGTAAATCCACTATTTCACCCCCTGCTGATCTTAAAATAGCGTGCCCAGCAGCAATATCCCACTGAAAAGTCCTGCCAAATCGGGAATATATATGCGCTGAACCTTGAGCAATGGCATTAAATTTCAATGAGGATCCAAGACCAATGGTCCTCATTTCTTCAAATTTATCCTGAAGAAACAAGGCAAATTTAGTTTCTTCTCCCGAGCTATGGCGTTTGCTAACGGCAAGCATGCATGAGTTCTCTGGTGTGCTGGCGGATAACTCTTCATCATCTCCAGCAATATAAGCACCGGACTCTTGGCTACCAAATGTCGTGATATTAGCTGGCGGTTGATGAATAACACCCAGAACTGGCTCACCTTTATTAATTAGCGCAATATTGACGGTAAACTCCTGTGATCCGTTAATAAATTCTTTGGTTCCATCTAAAGGATCCACCAACCAAAAAATATCGGCGTTATCTAGATTTTGAGCTAAACCTTCCTCTGAGATAATAGGAATAGAGTCATCTAAATTGATTAATTCATCAACGATTTGTTTGTTAGCTGCTTTATCGGCTAAGGTAACCGGAGATTGATCAGCTTTGTATTCCACCTCTTCTTCAGCTAATTCATCAAAAAAGGTCATAATCAGATTTCCAGCATTCTCAGCAATGTGCTTAGCTTCTGAAACTAGGCTATTGACGGTTTCTTTATCCATTAAAAATTGTTTTCCAATAAATTATTACTTTACAATGGTCTTTTGAATTTGCACATTATGGAAAATACAAACGACGTTCTGAGTGATTTAAAAGATATCGCATCAGGACTAAAAAGAATAGGGAAAAACAGAAAAGTAGTTCTGCCGCATCACAAAGAGTTTGAATTAATCGAAGAACTCGAAGGCATTGCAGCAGGCGCTATTGCAAAACTTGAAAACGGAGGTTCGTAATGAGTTATGAAAGTTTTACTTTAGAAAAAGACGGTCACGTCGCAAACATGACTCTCTGTAGGGGGGAATCGTTTAACACTATGACTAAAAAATTCTGGATTGAGTTACCAGAAATATTGAATGAAATAAATCGTGATCCTGACTTAAGGGCAGTTGTCATGTCTTCAACTGGAAAGCACTTCTGTGCCGGCATGGACTTAGCTAACTTCAATAACGGAGTTGAGAACATATCGCCTGAAAAGAAACCTGATCATGCAAGGGTTGGTGAAGTCATGTATCGAGTTGCTAAAGAACTGCAAGGCTACATCACAAACATTGAAACCATCAGAGCGCCTGTAATCGCTGCTATACAAGGCGGTTGTATTGGCGGAGCTCTAGATATGGTTACGGCTTGTGACATAAGACTCTGCACAAAAGATGCTTTTTTCTGTATTCAAGAAATCAACATTGGTATGGCAGCTGACGTTGGAACTTTGCAAAGACTGCCTCGCTTAATTCCAGAAGGAAAGGTTCGAGATCTCGCGTACACCGGCAGAAGGATGATGGCTGAGGAAGCAAAAGAATGCGGTTTAGTGAATGAAGTTTACGATTCACACGAAGCCATGCTCGAGGCTGCAGATGCCATGGCCAAAGAGATCGCCAGTAAATCTCCTGTTGCTATTTACGGTCTAAAAGAAGTTCTGAATTACTCTCGCGATCATACCGTGAAAGATGGCTTGGAATACAATGCCCTGTGGAGTGGAGCTATGTTGAGTTCCAAAGACATGGGCGAAGCCATGCAAGCGAAAATGGAAAAAAGAGAAACCTCTTTTGACAAGATGGTTGCTGTCAAAAAATACGACGAAACAGGAAGTTAAGAAGTTTTTCGAGTAAAAGTTGGCGCGTTGTCTTGTGAAAGCTTCGCGTTGAACTTATAACCACCGTAATTAAAGGTAGCTAATCCATCGGGATTGGTAACTTTATTATCAATGATATACCTTGCCATCATACCTCTAGCTTTTTTGGCAAAGAAACTAATGATTTTGTAATCACCGTTTTTGAAATCTTTGAAAACTGGACTGATGATGTCACCAGCGATGTCTTTTTTATTCAAAGCATTAAAGTATTCGTTGGAAGCAAGGTTAATTAGTGTTGAATCTTTTTGCTCCGCTAATTGTTCATTGATATCCGCAGTGAGAGTGTCTTTCCAGAAACCGTACAAATCATCGTGCTTTTTCGTAGCCAACTTGGTGCCCATTTCTAAACGATACGGCGCCATTAAATCTAGAGGTTTCAGCACTCCGTATAGACCAGAGAGAATTCTTAAATGTTTTTGAGCAAATTTTAGATCGCCCTTTTTCATGGTTGCAGCTTCTAAACCTTGATAAACATCCCCTTGGAAAGCAAACACTGCTTGACGGGCATCCGCACTAGGCTTGGTTGGCTTTTTCCAGCTTTGATAACGCTCAAAATTTAAAAACGCTAAATTGCTGCTTAACCCCATTAATTTGGATATATCTTCAGTCTCATAAGACTTTAAAGTCTTGATAAGTTCAGCAGACTTACTTAAATGATTGGCAACGGTATAATCAATACCGTTCATTGGAGTTTCGTAATCCAATGTTTTAGCTGGAGAAAGAACAATAATCACAGAAAAAATTCTAATCAAAATTACCTAAATGAGCAAAAAAATAATCCATTTATCTCAATCGGTACTAACCTTTTTACCCACAGCTATAGGCAAATTTTCGGCCTGGTTTGTCCTTGCAATGATTTTTTTGACCGGAATCGTGGTTTTTTGTCGTTACGTTTTGAACATTGGAATCATTTCTTTACAAGAAATGACCATCTATCTGCACGGCTCTCTTTTTTTATTATGTGCAGCCTATGCGCTAGGTGAAGACGAGCACGTTCGGGTGGATATCTTTTATCGCAATTGGAGTAAGTCACGCAAAGCATTAATTAACTTTTTGGGTCAGGTTTTGTTTGTACAACCGATGGCATGGCTAACCCTGCTTATTTCAATCGATTACGTTAGTTTTTCATGGTCAATTGGAGAAGTTTCCCCTGAACCGGGAGGTTTACCGATTGTCTACGTTTTAAAATCCATATTGTTGGTTTTTGCAATTCTTTTGATTATGCAAAGCTTTGCCATGATATTGAAATATTTTGAGGATCGATAAGTGTTGCCCTTGTTGTTATTTGCCCTTGTTTGCTTAATTCTTTTGGCAGGGTTTCCGGTTGCTTTTACTTTGGCAGGTGTTTCTCTAATTTTTGCTGCCATCGTTTCCTTGTTTGGAGGTTTTGATTTATACCTCTTAGAAACCATCCCGAATCGATTGTACGGAGTCATGACCAACGCAACCTTAATTGCGGTGCCGCTCTTTATCTTCATGGGAGTCATCATGGAGAAATCAAAAGTTGCTGAAGATCTATTAACTTCAATGGCGAAGCTCTTCGGTCGAATGAAAAGCGGATTGGGTCTGTCGGTGGTCATCGTTGGAGCTCTCCTTGCTGCGAGCACCGGTATCGTCGGCGCTACGGTCATCGCGATGGGGTTGATTTCTTTGCCCGCCATGTTGAAGCGCGGTTACCCACAAGAAATATCCACTGGCTTGATTTGTGCGACCGGTACTTTGGGACAAATCATTCCGCCGTCCATTGCTTTGGTCATTTTAGGAGACGTGCTGTCGAGCGCCTACCAACAATCGCAATTAAGTCTTGGGAATTTTGCTGCGAAGACAATTTCAGTCGGTGATCTCTTCATCGCGGCCATCGTACCCGGACTAATGCTCGTTGTGGCTTATGCAATTTACTTTGTGCTTTTCGTTAAGGTCAGTTCCGAAGGACAATCCCAAGATCAAGATGACCTAGAAGTTCCTAAACTCATAAGATCTTTGTTACCGCCTTTTGCTCTGATCTTTATTGTTTTGGGGTCCATCATTTCCGGGGTTGCCTCGCCAACGGAAGCAGCCGGCATTGGGGCTTTAGGTGCGATGTTGATCGCTTGGAGCGGCGGTAAACTCTCTGGTGGTGTGCTTAAGGAAGCAACTCGTCAAACCGCTTTTATTACCACTATGGTTTTTCTCATTCTTATCGGGGCGTCAATTTTTTCTCTCGTGTTTAGAGGTTTGGGCGGCGAAGAAATCATCAATGAAATTTTTAATGCCATACCTGGAGGTCTTTTTGGCGCAATGCTCTTGGTCATGGTGATGGTCTTCCTGCTTGGTTTTATTTTAGACTTCATCGAAATCAGCTTTGTGGTGGTGCCGATTGTTGGACCGGTGTTGATGGCAATGGGTGCTGATCCGCTGTGGCTTGGTATTATGCTGGCAGTTAATCTGCAAACGTCATTTTTAACGCCGCCGTTTGGGTTTGCACTCTTTTATTTGCGTGGCATTGCGCCTGAGAGTATTGCAACAGAATCGATCTACAAGGGAGTGATTCCTTTCATTGCCATCCAAATTGGTTTGTTGATCCTGATGGCTATCTTCCCAGACATCGTGACTAAGTTGCCGTCTATCATTTATAGTTAAAAGTATGAAAGTAAAAAGTCTTATCGCACTAACCGGCTTTATCTTATTAATAGGTTGTGACCAATCGCTTGAAAGAAAGGCGATTGAAATGAGCTTAGAAAATGCGATTATCGATACGCACATCGATACGCCTTACCGTTTGTACAAACAACAAATGGATACCGGCTCATTTGAAGATATCACCCGAAGAACCAGCATACACTTTGATTTACCGAGAGCACTTGAAGGCGGATTGAACGTGCCCTTCTTTGCTATTTACGTCCCGGCAGTCGATGAAACCAACGGCGTAGCTTTCGATACCGCCAATAAGGTGATTGATTTTATGAATGCCATTATCGAAGAAAACGAGCGCTTTTTTTATTTTGTAAGATCTCCTGAGGATATTGATAAAAGTACCTTTAACAAAAAAGTCGGTATCGCTTACGGTATGGAAAACGGCGGTCCCTTGGAAGGAAAACTTGAACGACTTCAGTATTTTGCCGATAAAGGCATCAGTTACATCACCCTAACGCATTCAAAAAGTAATCACATTTCTGATTCCTCTTACGATGAAACTCGTCAATGGGATGGACTAAGTCCTTTTGGGGTTGAAGTTGTAAAAGAAATGAACCGTTTGGGTATGATGATCGATATTTCTCACGTTTCCGACGAAGCTTTCTTTCAAGTCCTTGAATTATCGAGTGCGCCGACGGTAGCCACACATTCCTCGTTAAGACACTTTGTACCAGACTTCGAACGTAACGTTTCCGATGAAATGATGATTGCTCTGGCTAAAAACGGTGGCGTCTTGCAACTGAATTTTGGTGACTACTTTATTCGTGACGTTAGAAATAATCCTGACTTAAAAGTCACCATTGCCGACGTCGTTGACCACGTTGACCGAGTCGTTGATTTAGTCGGGATTGACCACATTGGCATAGGCTCAGACTACGATGGCATCCCAAGATTACCGATCGGTCTTGAAGACGTATCAACTTACCCGCAATTCATCAAGGAGCTCTTAGTGCGCGGCTATTCCGATGAAGACATCAAAAAAATAATGAACGGCAATATTCTAAGAGTTTGGAAAGAGGTCAGACGCTTGGCTGATGACTAATTTTTTAAAAGGTTTGGGGTATTTTTTAATTTGGGGTGATTTTTATCTGTTGTTTTTTGCGCTGCATGCCTTCGTCGTTGGACCTATTAATTTTGAGCTACATCTGCAGGCTTATCTAAACGTTTTCTTTTCTGTGATCGAATGGTTTAAAAACTTAAACGGTCTTTTCCAGGCATACATTGAATTCATCTATACCTTACCGGCGATATTTATTTATCTATTGAGGTTTACGGTATCGACGTCGATTGGGATTTGGTTGGTTAAAAAATACGCTTAGTCTAAATCGCGCATTTCATAAACGGCTTTTTCAGAAATCTCGTGATAATTGCTCACGTTTTTTTGAAACTCAGTGAAGGAATCACGAATTTCTCGAAAGAGCGGGTCTTCTGCGGCTATCTCATCCACCAGCTCGTCGGTGATTTCTCGGAATTTTTTTAAAACATCATCCGGTAGTTTACGCAGTTGTACGTCGTGGTCGTTAACTAAAGTTTCTAGGGCTTGATTGTTTCTGGCCGTGTACTCATCGAGCATATCTTGATTCACAGCGCGGGCAGCGACTTTCAAAATACTCTGTAAGTCTGCCGGCAGCGACTCAAATGCTTCCTTGTTCACAATGGTTTCAAGCACCGCACCGGGTTCATGCCAGCCAGGGTAATAGTAATATTTAGCTGCCTGATGGAGGCCAAAAGTAAAATCGTTGTACGGTCCTATCCATTCCGCGGCATCGATGACTCCGGTTTGTAAATTGGTAAAAATCTCGCTGCCAGGCATCAATACCGATTCACCGCCAGCTCGAGTAAAGACTTTTCCTGCCAACCCAGGAATACGCATGCGTACACCTTTAATGTCTTCCAGAGAATTAATTTCCTTGTTAAACCACCCTGCCATCTGCACGCCGGTGTTGCCGCCAGTCAAAGGCAGCAAGTTATAAGGTGCGTAGGCTTTTTGCCACAGCTCAAGGCCACCGCCGTAATGCAACCAAGCATTCATCTCTTGGGCATTCATACCGAAAGGGAGAGCGGTAAAAAATTGCGCAGAAGGTACTTTTCCAACCCAATAATAAGAGGCACCGTGTCCCAGTTGTACGCTGCCTCGAGAGACAGCATCGAATACCTCTAAAGCTGGCACCAGCTCACCGTTACCGTAAACTTGAATCTGTAAGCGCCCGTTGCTCATCTCATCCACGTAACGCGATAAATTTTCTGCAGCTAAACCAACGCCGGGATAATTTTTCGGCCAGGTCGTTACCATGCGCCATTTGTAGACCTTATTATCGGTAGCGCCAGCAGCCTCGGTGCCTGAGTCAGTGCAAGCAAAAAGCGTCATCGCAATAATGACGATTAAACTTTTTCCAAATTTGCGTAACTGATTACCAGCCATTTACTGCCTCCCGAATCAAAATTGACTTCCACTCTAGCATTATCCCCTTGGCCTTCATAATTCAAAATTATGCCTTCACCGAACATGTTATGCGTCACTCTATCCCCTAAAGCAAAAGGCGTATCGGCCACATCGGTGCCGCCAACAATTCTGGGTTTAAAGCCCTGGTCTGGATGTTCTTTTTCTGCTGCTAAACGAATTTCGTACTTTAATTCTTCCGGTATTTCTTTGATGAATCTTGAGACCGGACTGAATGAGTCGCTCCCATACAAACTTCTTACTTCAGCGTGAGTCATATACAAGCGCTGCATCGCGCGCGTCATGCCCACGTAACAAAGGCGACGCTCTTCGGCGAGCTGTCCGGCATCGTCCATGGAGCGTTGATGCGGGAACAACCCTTCCTCGCAACCGGCAATGAAGACCAATGGAAATTCTAATCCTTTGGATGAATGCAAGGTCATCAGCTGAATGGCTTTTTCGTTTTCATCGGCTTGGGTTTCGCCGGCATCCAAAGCAGCTTGGTCGAGAAATAACTCCAACGTGGTTCTCTCGTCGGTATCGTCTTCACCGATACCAAAATAGTTTGAGGTGGCAGTGATGAGCTCTTCTAAGTTTTCGACCCGCGATCGACCTTTTTCTCCGGGTTCTTTGCCGTGAAATTCTTTTAACTCAGATGCCTCAATCAAGTCAGTGAAAAAAGACCCTAATTCTTCGGTGTCTTTATGAGTAGCAATCTTATTGATGAGATCGATAAACGTTTGAAAGGATGAAACTGCGCGACCGGAGCTATTAGCTTTAGCCATTTCTTCAGCCGCTTCCCATAACGAAGAGTCCGCCTGTCTTGCAGCCTCGCGTAAATTATCCATCGTTTTAGCACCGATCCCTCTGGTCGGCACGTTGATCACTCGCTCAAAGGCAGCATCGTTATTCCGATCCACAGCCAAGCGCGCATAAGCAAGAGCGTTTTTAATTTCCGCCCTCTCATAGAAGCGCACGCCGCCGTATATTCGATACGGCAATTCGGCGCGCAAGATAGAATCTTCGAGCGAACGAGATTGTGCGTTCGAGCGATAAATGATGGCGCATTCTGATAGACAACCGCCTTCTTTGACCCAATCTTTAATAATATCGACGATGAACTTTGCTTCGTCTCTTTCGTTGAAGGCACGGTAAACCTTTACCATCTCGCCCTCTTCGTTATTGCTCCATAATTCTTTAGCCATTCTGCTGGGATTATTTTTAATGACCGAGTTAGCAGCAGATAAAATATTTTTGGTTGAACGGTAGTTCTGCTCAAGCTTGATGACATCGGCTTTGGGAAAGTCTTTGGTGTAGCGTTTAATATTCCCACTTTTGGCTCCCCGCCATGAATAAATACTTTGATCGTCATCGCCAACCACCATAATGCAGCCATCGGGACCGACGATTTGTCTTAATAATAAGTACTGAATTTCGTTGGTATCTTGAAACTCATCCACTAGAACGTACTCAAACCGCCTTTGGTAATGATCGCGCAGGCCTTCGTTATTATTAAGAAGCTCGTAGGAGCGTAACAAAATCTCTGCAAAATCCACCAGCCCTTCTGCTTCGCATACGGCCTGGTAACTCTCATAAATCTCTGCCATTTTTTCTTCGAGGTATGAATTATTCGAACTGATTTTTGCTTTGCGGCGTCCTTCCTCTTTTTGTTTATTGATAAACCATTGAACTTGACTGGGTGGCCATTGATCTAGATCGATGTTCATTTCTTTCATGACACGTTTGATTACGCGCAACTGATCGTCGCCGTCTAAAATGGCAAAACTTTTAATAAGTCCTGCCTCTTGCCAGTGCATCTTCAGCATGCGATGGAACAAGCCGTGAAACGTACCGCACCACATGGTTTGCAGTTGTTCACCTAAAATCCCTTCGATTCGGCCGCGCATCTCGCGTGCAGCTTTGTTGGTGAATGTCACCGTCATAATCGACATGGGATTGATATCAAGAATGCTCGACAGCCACGCAACTTTATGGGTGATAACCCGAGTTTTACCCGAACCAGCACCCGCTAAAATCAACGACTGCTTAGCGTCGGACTTAATCGCCTGTTGTTGGGCTTCGTTTAAACTTTCAAGTATATGATTAGCATCCATTTTTTTTGATGTTGGGCTACACTACCACCATTATGCAGGACTTACCTTCGCACTACGATTCGCTTGAGCAGACGTTGCAATCTGCTGAGTCTATTTTAGAAGATGCCATCCGGAACGCCAAAAATTTGTTTCACACGCCGGTAATCTCGAGTCATTCTGCCGAAGGCATTCAAACCCGTACCGTAGTGCTGCGTGATTTTATCAAAGATTCCAGAATTATTCGGTTTCATACCGATTTGCGCTCACCCAAAGTTGCGGAGTTACAAGCCAATCCAGCAGCAACGATGCAAGGCTACGATCCCAGCATAAAAATTCAATTGAGGATGCTTGGTTCAGCTGAAGTGCATCACCGAGATGCGGTCACCGAAGCTGCTTGGGCGGAAACCAGAGAAATGTCCAAAGAATGTTACTCGGTCGCCGATGCGCCAGGATTATCGATAGACGATCCGAATGCGTTTGATATAGACGCGAAAAATTTAGATTTAGAATTGGGCTACGCTAATTTTTGCGTAGTACTGTTTCAATTTGATTCCCTTGAATTTCTGCATTTAAAAGGAAGCGGTCACAGGAGGGCGAAACACGTGTGGCTTAACAATGATTTATCATCAAGCTGGCTAATTCCCTAGTCGATTAAATACACTCCTTCCGCAACATAAAAATCGTTTGCATTACTGCCGTAAAGATTGCTATTCGATTTATATAGCTGAACATTAACTTGACCTCCGCTTTCATCCACGCTGCTACCGCCGTATAGTGCACCAACCAAACTTGCTCCTCCAGACCAACCGTTTGATATTGAAGTTGTGGAATTACCGGAATAGGTATTACCCGAGCCGCTTATGGCTATATTGAAAGACGCGAAACCAGCATTGCTTACAATTTCATTGGAATGGTCAAAACCGCTAAAGGCGATATTTCCGGTATACGAACCCGAACCCCAACTGAAAGATGCATCAACGTTGGCTGTGGTTACGTATTTTTGTGTTCTATCTAGTACAGTTTCGCCGTATCTGGAAGCTACCCTAAAAACCGCAGCGCCTTTCATAGAAGCAGTGCCTGAAGATGGTATTTCACTTTGATCAACTAATTCTCCTGCAACCCAAGTTCCAAGATGAACTTGTGCCTGGTTATCTGCAGACTGCGTATTATCATCGATGATATCGTTAGCCCCCATGGCCCATAACCCCCAGGTTGAATAATCAGTGTTTGGCATTTCTCTAGCAGTTAAAGCTCCACTGCCGAGCGAGCTGTCCTCGCTGCCGTCATCAAAAAGATTTCTTTGTTTTTCTTCTAAAGTATTATACGAAACCATTACCCCAGCTAGATTACCAAGACCGCCTGATGATCCATCAATTTGAGCTCCGTCATCTTGAATCTCCGCACCAAAAACCTCATGGGAAAGGTACGCAGATTTTGAAGCAGTGTTATCTGCGTCCCCAAACTTGAGCGTGATAGTTTTGTCGTTAAGATTTGATATAGCGTAGCCATTTTGTTCCCAGTCTGAAGTATGGTAATTGATTGGAAAAGCTGCGACTTTCATTGGCGCTACAATCTGAACATCATCGTTGGTGCTGTCAAAAGTAAAAGTAGCTAATGTGCTGCTGGACCTTAGGGAACTCATCGGAATTATATTGGTCCCGGTTCCGGTCTGGGATCCGGATACATAGAATTCTAAGATGCCTGAAAAAAATCCGCTGTAACTGCTTGCCGTCGAGGCATAAAAATCTGAACTTCGAAAATCCGATAAACTTTTGTAGTCTGATTTAGTAATGGCGCTGGTGTTAGCAACCAGATTATTCTTTCTGGAGTAACCCATTCCATCTCGATCGTAAGCTGAATTTGTTAAGCTGGTTCTTGTGTCAGGTTCTTGATCGTAAAAGAGACGTACATAATTGTGTACCCTCAGGCCGTCTCTGACATTGGCATTATTGAGCCAATCAACTTTTTCGGGGTCGCCCGAACCCATCAGCCAAACTTGGGTTGCATAGGAAGATTCCAAGGCGCTTGTATCATCGCCACAGGCTAGTTCATGGCAAAGAGTGAAATTACTGAGTGTCTGATTAGTTGTTGAGAGATAACTTTGACCTACTTTATAAGTTTCAAGCCAAGTCACCGGATCTCTGACCATCATTGCTAGCTCGGTATCGTTGGGTTGCGCTGATGTATCAAAAGTTGTAACGACGGCTCCGTACATTCTGCAATCGGTCTCATCGCTGCAGCTAAGAAAATATAAATCTCCAGAACCGCTTAACACGCTAGAGCCTAAATTATTGTGTTGAGTGTAACTCCACGATCCATTTGGGGTAGAGACCGCCCCGGTAGACATATTGACGACTTTTACTGTGAAAAGGCTGCTTGCATCGCAATTATTACTGCAAGAACCGCCAACGTATTCAAAGATAAATCCATAATCGGTATCTACTGATAGTTGATTGTCAGAAGCGGTGAACGTGAAGCCTTTATTGTGTGATCCATGCCATGCGGTTAAATCTAGGTAACCGGAAGAATTGACTTTCATGGTCCATTGATAGGAAGTCCCTGTATGATACCAAATGGTTGTATTGAGACTCGGCACTCTAGCAGAAACAGCAATAATATGAGGGATGCTACTCATAGCAGGAGAATAAGTAGAAACTGCTTCATCATGATACAAAGACCAACCCTGGTTGTTCCATGGACCGTAATAAGAATCCGTGATCGGAGCGCCGCTGATAACGTTTGAAGTGGATGAAGCTATGCGCTGCGAAATCATCATTTGATTCATTGGCGGCGCTGTCATAAAAGGTGAAGTATCTCTGTATCCATCCATGAGGACGCCTAAGGTCATATCGGATTTTTTATACGGATCGGAATTGGTCATCATCATCCCTATCGGGCGATTGGAAGCACTTGAATCCCATTGCGCTTCTGAGGCAAACAAACAACCTGAATTAAATGAACTGACACATTCCATAGGGATGTAACCGCTCAATAATTTATTTTTTTCGTCATGATCAGTATCAGCAGTACCCCATTCGTGCGAAAAGTAAGTTCCGCCGGAGAATGCATAGCCGGTATCGCCAGCGGAATATCTCGTGGTATCGGAACTTCTCTTATCCAGTGTGCCAATCGATACACTAAAAAAAGTTTGTTGATATTCTCTTTTTCCAGTGGAAGCCATGCCTTCATATCCACCGCAAGTATTTGTTCTTCCATTGTTACAATCTTGAAGAATAAATTGAGCGTGTATGCCAACACCCTTACCGTTGGGATTCAACACTTGATACCAAAGCGAGCTGCCAAGATGAAGGTCGTCTTGCACCCACCTATCCTCATTATAAAAAGCTTGAAAACGCCCACCTTTGATATCGGCGCCGTTGCCTGAAGAATCTGGATCCTCTAAAGCTTGCTCCATCCATTTGTAATCACCGTAACCACATTCACTTTCAGAAAGACCTAATGCTTCACAATAATTTGTAGTTGTATAAAAACGCATACCACTTCCTCTTCGATACTGGCGCTCCAAAGTAGTATCTACGGTAGTGTTTATAACCGGCACAAAATTTGGGTAGAAATAATTAGAATAAGTGACATTAGCAGATTGCTGATCGGTTACCTCTATGGGGATGGGCGCAAAAGCAACCACGCGCTTGGTAGTGCCGTTATTGGTGAAGGCGTTGAATTGTGAGTCGGTGTAGGCCTCCGTGCCAATATTAATTTGGTCTTCGTAAGTGGTATAAGTGGTTTGGGTTCGATCTAAAGCACCGTTGATCAATTTTACAACTATGTCTTCGTTGTCTTGTCCAGTATGAGACCCATTGCCGACGCCAAAAATACTGTGGCTGTCGCCTATTATAAAGAGGTCCGCTTTAACTCCAGAATCCAGATCGTCGTTATTAAAATAAGCTGTTATGCAAGGCTCTGAAAAACCGGAGCCAGTAATCGTGTTTGAATTGCAAAACATCGGTATACCGTTGGTAATCGATGTGATTCCTTTCCCGGGAGTGTTAACTCCTAATTTAATGTTGTTGAAAGAACGATGAAGTTTATCGTTCGTGAGAGTTCCGCCCATCGATCGCCAACCACCAGACCCAGTATGATTGGAACTACTCACCGTAAAATCGCCACCGATAGCTTGCACCCAAGATTGTGTGCCGGTAGTCACATCGCTACTGCTGGCATATACATTCTCGGAATAAATTTTTATGTAAAGGATTGAGGAATCAAGCTTCATCCAATTTACAAAATCATCTTTATCTGTTTCGTGTTCTGCAGCAGAGCGATAATAATAATCGGTATCAACGATAATGTTGTATTGGGAGAGATTACTGATGTCCTCAAGTTGATCGTAGCTAGTTGGTGCTAACGAAGTAACGGAAATATCCTCTAATCCATTCCCTGCCTGAGTGAGTTGGTTGGAGCAATACTGATAAGCTATTCCGATGCATAAAAGTTTGATGGAGCTCCAATCGTGGATTTCTGGCTCAGTTAAGGGCCAATGTGTCGTGGAAACTGCTGCTTTATCCGTCATCATCCACCAAAAAGGATATTTAGCGCTACCAACGCTATCTCGAGAAAAATAGGCTCCAGCATTGATAACCTCGTTCTCATCGTAATTAATATCGTTCGGCGTGCCCATATCAAAGTCGTACCATACAAATTTAGCTTCGTTGTTGC
>CACIUX010000007.1 GCA_902589965.1 uncultured SAR86 cluster bacterium | reverse complement strand
TTGTGATGGTGCAAATAGTTTTGTCAGAAAATATATCAAAGCAAGGTTAATTGATTTTGGTTTTGATCAAGATTGGATTGTTATCGATGCTCATACAACAAAAAAATTAGATATTTCCAAGGATGAAGTGCAGCAAATATGTGATCCTAATCGATTAAAGACATATGTTCCTGGCAGAAGAAATCATGAAAGATTTGAATTTAAGCTTCTTAAAGGAGAATCAGAAAAAGATTTCACAAAAAAGAAAGTATGGGAACTTTTATCTCCTTGGATAAATAGAAATAACAGCAAAATAGAAAGAGCAGTGGTTTATAAATTTCATGCCTGTATCGCAGATAAATGGAGAGATAAAAATATATTTATTGCAGGTGATGCGGCACATCAAATGCCACCATTTCTTGGCGCTGGAATGGGAACAGGTATAAGAGATGTATTTAATTTAGCTTGGAAAATTTATTTAGTAATAAAAGGCAAGGCTGGTGAAAACCTTCTTGAAACTTATCAACTTGAAAGAGAACCTCATGCTAATTGGACTATTCAACAAGCTAAAATAATTGGTGAAATGATGGAGCAATTTTCTTACAAAGAAAAAGGAGAAAAATATATTCCCTCTAACACTGGCTATGGTGAAGTTTTTCCACATTTAACAAATGGATATTATGGAGATCCAACTGATGGACTTATCGCAACTCCATTTTGTAGATTTGATTTAGATGGTTCTAAAAAAGATAGTGATGGATATTTTGGATGGAATTTTGGATTGATTACCAAAAATAAATTAACAGAAGAGATAGATTTAATTTTAAAACAAATGAATATTAAGGTTCTAATAGTCTCTCATCCTAAACTTAAAAATTATTTTGAGGGTGCTAACTACTTATTGATAAGACCTGATAAATACCTATTTTCTAGATCGAAAACCACATCAGAATTAAAAAAAGCTTTAAGTGAATTAGAAAACCAATTTTCTCTAATTACATAAATTTTTGTTTTGAAAAATTCTCAAATATTTTATTGATAGTCCTGGTAATAGAAAAACTTAGGAATCTAGAAAACCTATCTTGCATATTTTTTTTAGGTTTGAAGGAAACTTCAAAAATATCAAATTTTTTGTTTTGTTCAATAAGATAAGAATCACTTGTCTGGATTTTATCAACTAAACCAACTTCTATAGCCTCAATACCCTGCCAGACTTCTCCGGTAGCAACTTTATTAACATCCAAAGATGGACGATATTTAGCGACATGTTTTTTAAATAGTTCATGAATATTTGCCAAGTCATCTTTGAATTTTTCTCTACCTTCGTCTGTATTTTCTCCAAACATAGTTATTGTTCTTTTATATTCACCTGCTGTATGCATTTCATATTCAATATTATTTTTCTTAAGCAGTTTATTGAAATTTGGAACAGCTCCTATAACTCCAATAGACCCAATAAGCGCGAATGGTGAAGCTATAATTTTATCTGCGATGCATGCCATCATATAACCTCCAGATGCAGCAACTTTATCGATACAAACAGTTAATTTGATCTTTGAATCTTTAAGACGAGATAATTGAGCAGCTGCAAGACCGTAGCCGATGACTGTCCCTCCTCCACTTTCTAAATTCAACACAACTTCCTGACACTTAGTATCAGCATTAAGGATTGATGATATTTCTTCTCTTAGCTCCTCAACTTGGGATGCCTCAATGTCACCATTAAAATTTAAAACAAAAATATGCTTTCGGGATACCTTTTCCTTTTTTTTGTTTTTATTCTCTTTTTTTATGTTTTTCTCTAAAACTTTCCTCTCTTTTGCTGATAAAACTGAAAGTTTTAGATCATCAGCAGTATTAGCATATTTAGTAGAGAGATTTTTAACACGCAAACCTCCAGAAGAAGAGCCGGAACTGGATTTTATAGAGCTAATGATTATTAGAATCGGGATAACTATAGCTACGGCTACTGTTAGTGCTTTTAATAAGAAGATTAAATACTCAAATAAGATTTCCATAATTTAAATAAAAAGACTGACTACTGTTCCGGTTAGGCAGGAGGCAAGTGTAGCAGCAAAAAGTGCTCTAAAAGCAATTTTTAATAACGTACCTCTTATATCTGGACATATTGCTGAGAGACCTCCCAGAAGGATGCCAACACTAGATATATTTGCAAAACCACAGATTCCATAAAGCATTATTAACTGACTTCTCTCGCTTAAGATATTGGTATCTAAATCTCTTAAATCATTAAAGGCAATTAGTTCATTGAAAATCGTTTTTGTCCCTAGAAGGTTTCCAGCGGGAATAATTTCAGAAAAAGGTATCCCCATTAACCAGGCAATTGGAGCAAAAATAAAAGCTGCAATTCTCTGAAGAGATATAGGCTGACCATAAATATTTGGAATGATACTTAACATGAAATCTGCCAAAGCTACCAAGCTTAAAAAAACTATAAGCGAAGCTATTACGGACAAGAACATATTTAATCCGTCTTTTGTACCAACGCTGATAGCATCCATTGAACTCTCATACATCTTTAAATCTTCTTTAGCGGTCTTTAATTCGGTTTGAGCAGAGGGTATCAATATATTTGAGAACATTATTGCTGCGGGAACAGATAAAATCGATGCTGTTAAAAAATGACCTATGACACCTGAAAATTTATCATCTAACCAAGTGATGTATAAAACCATAACGCTTCCAGCAATGGTCGACATTCCGACAGTCATAATAATAAGCAAATCTCTCTGATTCATTTTGTTTAAATAAGGCTTAATCAATAAAGGAGCTTCTAATTGTCCTAAAAATATATTAGCTGTTGCAGCTAACCCAATAGGTCCTTTTGCATCTAAGGGCTTCTCAAATAATTTTGCTAAAAGCTTTATAAGATAAGGCAATATTTTCCAGTGCCACAACAAAGCAGAAAGAGCAGATAAAAAAATCAACATTGGCAGGAAAGTAAATGCGAATATCGGTAAATTCTGATTATTCGAAACTTCGAAGGGTGCTTCCCCTCCACCAAGATAACCAAAAACAAATGAGCTTCCTTCAATTGCTGATAATCGTAATGACTCAACAGCAATGCTCATTACGTCAAAAAAGGACGATATAAACGGTATCTCTATAAGTATAAAAGCTAAAGATGTTTGTATTAATAAAGCATAAATTATGAATTTAACTTTTATTTCCTGAATCGATTCACTGAAAGGAAGGGCAATCAAAATTAATACAACTATTCCTATGAGTGATTGAATAATCATTATTATTTTAATTTAATTTCAGCTAGCCTCTGATTTAAATAATCGTCTGCTGTTATTGGATCAGGATAGTGATTTTGACTACCTAGCAAGGATTCAAGAGGCTTAATTAAAAAATCAGATCTAGGATGAAGAAAAAATGGAATAGATATCCTTTGAGTATTCATCTCTTCTCCATTTGTCACTCTATGAGTTGCAGAAATAAGATATTTATTTGTATATCTTTGCAACATATCGCCTACATTAACTACTATTTCATCCCTGGAAAAATCTGCTTTGAGCCACTTATCTCCATAAAGAACTTCAAGTCCAGGTTGATGCCCACCAATTAGAAGAGTAATGAAGTTTATGTCTTCATGAGGAGATGCTCTTAAAGAATCTGTATTGAAATTTTCAATTTTAGGGTAATTGATTATTCTCATAATGCTGTTACCTTTTTCAATAATCTCATTAAAGAAGTTATTTTCTAGACCTAAGCCTATACCTATAAGCTCCATAATATCTCGACCTAAAAGATCAAACTGATTATATAAATCCAGAGAAAGTTTTTTATGATTTTTTAATTCATCGATCCATATATTTTTTGGATTAGTTAAATTATCTCTTCCAACATGCCAAAATTCCTTCAAATCTGGTCGATCGTAATTTTTGGCAGTTTCTGTTTTGAACTTAGTAAAACCTCTAGCTCCTCCAATATCTGGAACTATAAATGATTCTTTTACGTTGTCAGAAAAATTAAAAAACTCCTGATAAATGTCTAAACAATTCGAAATTAAATCTTTATCAATGGTGTGATTGAAGAAGACACAAAAACCATAATCATGAAATGCATTTATGGTATCTTTTGCGAGAGATGTTTTATCTTTATCAAATAAGTCAAAATCTAGACGAGGAATACTTTCTTTAGCTGAAATCATAATGTCCGGAGATTATAGCAACAAAAATGTTTCAATCTTGAATGTTGGTAATGTTTTAGTAGATATTGAAATAACTATATCTGACGATGAATTATCAAAATTACCTATAAAAAAAAGTGGAGCAATAGAAATTGATGCAATTCAATTGAGTGAATACTTAGATGTTTATCGAGATCAAATAACAAATAGATATCTTGGCGGATCAATATTTACAACTGCGGCTACATCATCTGTTTTTAAGGTTGATAACACTTTTCTTGGTTCTGTTGGAAAAGATCGTGATTCAAAATTCTTAATAGACACCATGAATTCATATCCTATTAAAACTTATCTTAATGTAGATCTTCAGCAAACTGGATGCTGTTTAATTTTTTTAACTCCTGATAAAGAGAGAACAATGGCAGCATGTCCTGGTGCAAGCAGTCAATTAACACTTGCTAATTTTAATGATTTGGAAACTATAGATTATATATTTACTGACTTATATTCGCTTAATTCTGATATGAATAAAAAAACAATTAGTTACTTGTTATCATCTAATGAAAATTTAATTCTCAGTCTTTCGGATATTAGCGTTATGAGAAAACATATGGATTTTATAAAAAAATACTCTGATCAAACCTTCTTAATAGCTGGCAATGAAAAAGAGATGAAATATCTTCAGCAGTCTATGAATTCATCCTTCTTAGAGAGTTCCAATAAAACAAATAAAGTGTATTTAATAACAAAGGGGAATCTGGGTTCTGAAGTTATTCACAATGGTAAGTCATTTATCTCTAATTCCATTGAAACTGAAATTGCATCTTTAAATGGCGCAGGCGATACATTTCTTGGTGCTTTTTTAGGAAATTATTTTCAAAGTAAAGACATTCAGCAATCTGCAGATATAGCTAATTATTTCTCACATTGCTCAATTCAGAGATTTGAAGCCTGTTTAGATTTTCCAAACCTACTAAAAGCGAAAAACGCCGCAAAAGCGGCGTTTTCGTCTTAGATTAAATATTAGAATCTGTAATAGAATCCAAATTTAACTTCATAAGTACTAGCGTAAGGGCTAATGCTTGAACCTCTTGGAGAATAAAGTCTGTCGTAGACATATCTTCCTTCATCATCAATCTCACTTAATCTAGCTACTTTTTGCATACTAGGAAATCCAGGTTCTCTAAAAATTCCATATTTAGAATTAACTAAATTACCTAGGTTTTTGATAACCATGTAAATTTCTGCTTCATGATCTGGAGCAAATCCAGGAAATTCTTGAGCAAGTTTAAGGTTGATAGAAGTATTCCAAGCACCATCGATTGAATTTCTAGGACAATATTGGCCCCTAGGACAGCCAGCAGCATCAGTTATAGCAAAGAAAGCTGCAGGACTTATACCATCAAAGACTACGTTAGGATCAGCTGCATTAGTTGGTACATAAAGTAATGACTGATCCGTAAAAGCAGGTGTTTGTCCATGTTCCTCACCATCGTAAGTGTATGAGTAAGATCTACTTTGGAATCTATTAATAAATAACGAAGCTTTAAAACGATAACCGCCTTCTATAGTGACGGGTTGATATCTCAACGATGCAGTAATCCTCTCAGGGATAACATGATTGGATTGTGCAACAGTAGGATTGTTTCTATCTATTGTGGCAACTCCTGTAAAGTTAGAGTAAGCAACATTTGAAGTCATCGGAGTCACATCTTGAAGAGATGTATTAGCATAACCTATAGAAAATCTCACGTCACTTTCTCGCCATAACTTACTCAATGATAATGAATATGTTAGACCAACTGGACTTTGACTAGAATTGGTAAGTTGAAAGTCAAATGGACCAAAACAAGTAAATGAATCTCTAGCATTTCCACCTGAGCAATTATAGTAAGGTCTTCCAGTGAAATCTGTTTCTCCTGTCTTAGAAACATTAATATCATTGATGATAGCTGGATTTTCAACTTCAGTTGCAATTACATCCATATTGAATAAAAGATCTTCAACTCCAAAACTAGAATTTAGACCTAATGCAAATTTGTGGACAATTGGGACTTCGAAATTAGCATCTGTGGTATTTGTATCTGTATCTGCAGATCCACTTTGTACTTTGGCAACTAGAGAACACGGAACGGCATATCCTGGGCCTGCATCGGTAGGTGCTCCAGTATCACTGTTACACATAGGCTCAGTAAAGATTTCCATATTTCTTTGATTAACTTGAATTGCAGTCACGCCATCGTTAGAAAACATATTTGAGTACCATACGTTAGGATTACCTCCGGAAAAGCCTCCATACCCACCGTAAACATTTGTGAATTCAGTTACTTGAGTATTGAAACCAATTCGGAGCATTAAAGCATCAGCACCATCATGAGTGATTGTATTTGAGTAGCCATAAGCAGCTTTAAAAGTTGGATTCTCTGCAGGCTTACCATCAACCATATAAGTATCATATCTAAGGCCTATTACGATTTCGGTGTTACCAGTTTGTATTTCATCCTGAAAAAATATTGTTGCAAGACCATAACCCCAATCCGCAGCAGCTGCGTTTTCATTCAGGGAAGGAGTGTTACCAAAGTAGACTCTGGCGAGACCTGCATCAAAATCATCAATACCGCCATAGAAATCCCATTCACCATTGAGGGAATGCTGCATAAATAAGTTAAAGATATTTGTATCTTCGTATTCAATTCCATAAGTTAAGAGATGATTATCAACTAAATGATCGAGAGAAAATTGAAGAATGGTCGTTGAGTAGTCCATCTTATTAGCCTGTCTGGAATCATCTGTTCCACCAAGGTAAACAGTACCTTCAGAATTATTTGCTGGATTTACTACATCAATTTGAAAATCTCCAAAAGGTCCACCTAGTCCTATTTGTCTGTTATCAACGTCTCTGTACCCTACTCTTAACTCGCTGCTGAGGTTGTTCGAAATTTGAGAGTAAAGCTCTAAGTTAAGCGCAAGCATTTCATGACCTCTTTCATAAAAGTGCTTGCTGAATTCAAATTCACTTGGTGATGAATCTGATGCTTGGTTATTAAATCCGTCGTTGTAATTAAATGTGATTGATAAGGAATTATTTTCGTCAGCTTCTACATCAAATTTTGCAAGAAATTTATTATCATAACTGTCTAAGGCTCCACCAATTGATCCAGGATCAAAACCATATTTATTTTTAGCTATATCAACAATTCTGTCGAAATCTGCAGCACTTAAAAAATCTAGCTCAGAAGGAGCGCCAGAACCTTGAGGTCCAAAAGGATCAACATCAACATCATCGTATCTTTCTACAGATATAAAGAAAAAGGCTTTGTCTTGAACAATTGGACCACCAAGAGTAAATCCGTATTTATTCTCTTCAAAGGGCACCATGTTTCCTTTTACACCATCAATTTCAGTTCCAACTAAATCATCACCCGCATACTCATAGTAAGCGCTTCCGCTAATCTCATTAGTTCCAGATTTAGTAACTGCATTTATTACACAAGCTGAAAAACCACCATACTTAACGTCAAATGGAGCGAATTCAGCAGATACTTGTTTTATTGAATCAAAAGAAAAAGGCAATCGATTGGTTGGGTAACCATTACTGTTCAGCCCAAAACCATCATTCATTGGTATGCCATCTATTGAAAAAGTATTGTATCTAGGATTTTGTCCGTTACATTGCAAACCTCTGTACGCCGAAGAAGAAGTAATATCTACGTAGAGTCTTGGATCTTCTGCAAGAACTTCTTTGATATCTTTGTCATATGCTACTGCAGCATCAAGATCCTCAGCGTTAAATACTTTATTTGGACCTAAAGCCACTTGCGCCTGAGCTAACTGTTCTCCTGTTACTACAAGAGACTCGAAGTCAGACAATACAACGTTTAAAGATAAAGTTTGACCCAGATTTAAGAAAACATCCTGATAAATCTGTGAGCCTACACTTGAAGTTACAGTTACAGTATAAGGACCTCCAACTGCAAGGTTTGTTAAAACGAACGCACCAGATTCATTACTAGAAGTCGTACTGGATTTGTTTGTTGAATTATTAACAATAGTTATTTCAGCGTCTTCTAAGGCATTGCCTGAAAGGTCAGTCACTATACCTTTGAAATTGGATGTAGTTTCTACTGAAAAAAGAAAACTACTTAAAAAAGCTATCAGAAATAATTTAATTAAATTTTTGGGGATCATGTTTATTCGCTCCTTTAGATAATGATGAATTTTAATTAAAAATTCATATAACTATGTTACAACTTAGAAAATTTAATAGTTTAATTTTTTTGTTATATTAAATATATTTTTTTAAAACTTCAGGATATAAGAAATTTCCGTCTTCTGTTTGATAATTTTCAAGTATAGCGGCAAGAGTTCTTCCTATTGCCAGTCCAGAGCCATTTAATGTATGGCAAAAATCATTACCTTTGTCAGCTTTAAATTTCAAATTAGCTCTTCTGGATTGAAAATCAGTAAAATTCGAACAAGATGATATTTCTCTATAGGTATTTTGGCTTGGAAACCAAACTTCCAGATCAACTGTTTTTGCCGCAGAAAATCCTGTATCACCAGATGATAAGATGACTTTTCTATAAGGTAACTCAAGTAACTCAAGAATTTTACTCGCGTCCTCTATTAATTTTTTATGTTCAACTTCGGATTTATCTGGGTGACAAATCTTAACGAGTTCAACTTTATCGAATTGGTGTTGCCTTATTAAACCTTTCGTATCTTTGCCGTAACTTCCGGCTTCGCTTCTAAAACAAGGTGAATGGCAGACATATTTGAGGGGTAATTGATCCAATGTAAGTTTTTCATCCCTGTGAAGATTAGTAACAGGAACCTCCGCTGTTGGAGCTAAATAGAGATCAGGTGTTTCAGTCAGCTTGAACAAATCTCCTTCAAATTTAGGAAGTTGTCCTGTACCAATTAAAGATGACTTATTTACGATGTAGGGAACGTAAAGTTCTTCATAACCATGAATTTTTACGTGAGTATCAATCATAAATTGTCCAATTACTCTGTGTAATTTTGCTAGTTCTCCACTTAGAACAGTAAATCGACTCTTGGCAATTTTTACTCCCCTACCCTGATCAGTTTTTTCAATAAAATCAGAATGGGACTTGGGCTCAAAAGAAAATTCAGGAATATTGCCAATTTCCTCAATAATCTGGTTTGAAGTTTCATCTTCTCCAATGGGAACGGAGTCATCCAAAAGGTTAGGGATATCCAGAAGAAACTCATCAATATTATGTTTGATTGTCTGAAGTATTTCCTTGTCTTGTTTTACAAGTGCGGATAAAGATGAAGCCTGATCTTTTAAATTGTCATCGTCCTTAGACGAAGAAATTTCTTTTGATAATTTATTTAAACTTTCCTGATTAGTTTCCAGATTGACCTGAGCTATTTTTCTTTCCTCCTCGAGCTTATTCCATTGATCAATATTGAGAACGTAACCTCTAGAGGATAGATTTTTTTTAACAACTTCCGGTGATTGGATTAAAAGTTTTTTATCTAGCATGCTTAATTAAGAAATATTTTTTCTGTTTCGTCCGAAACTTCTGGTTCAAATGATACCTTTTTATCTAATTGTTCGTATTTAAATAAATTGATAATTGATATTCTTTCAAATAGATCTTCGTAAATTATTTTTTTTATTTTTTTATTTTCAAAATCAATCTTTATATTTTTAAGGTAAAAGTTATCTAACGGATCTGAATATAGACAAGATCCATCAGAGCAATTTGCTTTAGAAAAAAAATCGCAAATTAAATTTGGCTTATTAAACAATAAAAATGCTGGCGATTGATTTGTAGATTCACCTGTCTCTTCTATTATTAATTGATCCATTTCAAGATCATGCCTAAAAATCTTATTCTTATTGATTATTAATTCCTCTTTAGGCACTGAAGATGAGACCTTTATCTTTGCATAATCTCTGTAAATATTGCCTACAATAAGATCAGATGAATCATTAAAATTCTGTTCATACTTTACTTGGAAAGTTAAATTTTGATCCAAAAAAAATTGTATTTTTGAAATATCGCAGGCTATTAAACTGAAAGAATTCAAAATTAAAAATAAAAATATGGATGATTTAATCAAGTTCAACTTTTTGAGATAAAACTTCTCTGTTCCCATTGGAGTTCATTTCACTGACGATTCCTGCACTTTCCATCGTTTCTATTAATCTTGCTGCTCTGTTGTAACCTATTCTAAATTTTCTTTGAACAGCTGATATAGATGCTCTTCTAGAATCTATAACAAATGCAACTGCTTGGTCATAAAACTCATCTTTCTCTTCATCGGATTCTCCACTTGGTCCTTCAGAAGATTCTGGAGACTTAGTGACTTCTTCTAAATAACTTACAGTTTGTCTGTGTTTCCAATCCTCCACTACTCTGATAATTTCTTCCTCGCCAACATAAGCACCATGAACTCTTAAAGGAATGGATGTTCCTGAACCTATATAGAGCATATCTCCTTTTCCGAGCAGTTGTTCAGCACCTACTTGATCTAATACAACCCTTGAATCCATCGAAGAGGCAACATTAAAAGCCATCCTTGCAGAGATATTTGCCTTGATTAAACCGGTAATTACATCGACAGAGGGTCTTTGTGTTGCTAGAAGCATGTGAATACCTGCTGCTCTGGCTTTTTGAGCAAGGCGTGCAATTAGATGTTCTACTTTTTTTCCAACTACCATCATTAGGTCAGCTAACTCATCGACTGCGATCACTATTAAAGGAAGTTCTTCTAATTCAGGAGGATTGTCATCTTCTTTTTCTGGATTTCTTTTCCATAGAGGATCCGTTAAGGGCTCTCCATCCTCTCTGGCTTTTCTTATTTTTGAGTTTAGACCGTTTAAATTCCTTACAGAAAGTGATGCCATTAGTCGGTATCTTTTTTCCATTTCATTTACACACCATCTGAGACCATTTGCTGCTTCAGACATGTCGGTGATAACTGGACATAGCAAATGAGGCAAATCCTCGTAAACAGATAATTCAAGCATTTTAGGATCAATGAGAACGAATTTAACTTGATCGGGGGTTGCTTTATAGAGGATGCTCATCAACATGGAATTTAAAGCAACTGACTTTCCGGAACCCGTTGTTCCCGCAACTAACATATGTGGAAGTCCAGCAAGATCTTCAACCACTGGAACGCCTTCAATGTTTTTACCGAAAGCCAAAGATACAGAGCTTTTTGCATCTTCGAATAATTTTGAAGCAATTATCTCGCTCAGCAAAACGTTTTCTCTTTCTGAATTAGGAACCTCAATACCAATGGTTTCCCGACCTTCTATTACTTCGACAATTCTTATGCTTCCAACGCCAAGAGATCTAGCTAAATCCTTATTCAAGTTAGAAACTTGTGAAACCTTAATACCTTTGGGCAACTCTACTTCAAATCTTGTTACAACCGGTCCGCGCATAGTCTCTTTAACAACTGCATATTCACCTTCAGGACCAGTAATCTTGAATTCGGCCAACTTAGTAATTAATGCCTCTTTTAAGATTTCAAGTTCATACTTCTCCTTTGATGATATTTCTTTTCCGATAGTCTCTTTTTCATCAAGCAATCCAATTTTGGGCATATCGCCAGGTGCAGGATCCTTAAATAATTCCTGCTGTTTTTCTTTGTGAACTTTTTTCCCTTCTTCAACTTTTTTCTCTGCAGGAATAATTTTAGGTTCTGGCATTTCGTTGATCTTGGCTTTATGCTCATCCAGAAATTTTTGTCTGCTATTTTTTTCTTTTCTTTTATTTAAAAAAGATTGAATATTTGCTCTAAGAGACAGTGAAGATTGTTTGATATAAAAAGAAGAGTTAACAATAAAGTCTAAAAAATTTGATATAAAATTTTTCCAATTTATCTTAAAAAATGCTGTGATCCCTAATAGAAATAAAAATATTACAAAGATAGTGGCGCCAACTTTATTTAAATACAAAATTAATGGAGAAGAAGTAATTTTTCCTAAAATTCCTTCGGAGCCTTGAGGAAAATAATTTTGTCCAAAATTGAAATGAATTGCTACAAGAGCGCTCGAAGAAATAGCTATTAGCACTAAACCAAATGGCATGGCTATGAAGAATCTTATCCAAGAGGATTGAGTCACTATCTCTTTGGTCTCTTTGTTAAACAAATAAGCAAAAGCAACTAAATAAAATAATGAAGGAACTATCCAAGCTACAACACCAAAAAAAGAATAAAGAAGATCACTGATCCATGCTCCAATCAATCCAATTGCATTTTGATACGAAGTTTCACCGACAATGTTTTGTGTTGTCCATGCTGCATCTTCTCTTGTAAACGAAGCTAGTGAGATTGTGCTTATAATAGCTATTAAGAGTAAAAAAAGTATAAAAGCATCAACTAAGTAAGTTTTTATTGATGGGCTTAAAGATATAGAATTGAATCCGTTAAAAGATCTTTTATTTGATTTGCGTTTGTTCACTAGTTTTTAGGTATTTTAACATTTTTAAAGATAGAAAATCATTATGGATAACAATCAGAAATTAATAATATTAGGTTCGGGACCGGCTGGTTACAGTGCGAGTATTTATGCAGCTCGTGCTGGCCTAAATCCAACATTAATTACAGGATTTGAAGTTGGTGGGCAACTTACGACCACAACCGATGTAGAAAACTGGCCGGGAGATTATGAAGATCTTCAGGGTCCTGACTTGATGATTAGAATGCAGAATCATGCTGAAAAATATGGTGTCAATATCGTTAATGACCAGATCGAAAAAGTTGATTTGAGTGGTGAGGTAAAAATCTTGGAAGGAATGAATAAGTATTCATGTAAATCTTTAATTATTAGTACCGGAGCATCAGCAAAATATTTAGGTCTTCCATCTGAAGATAAGTATTTAGGGAAGGGAGTAAGTGCATGTGCTACTTGTGATGGCTTTTTTTATAAGGATGAGGAAGTAGCTGTTGTTGGAGGAGGAAATACTGCTGCAGAAGAAGCTTTATATTTAACAAATTTATGTAAAAAGGTGCACCTTATACACAGAAGGGATACCTTGAGAGCAGAAAAAATTCTTCAAGATAGAATCTTCGAAAAAGCTGACGAAGGAAAAATAAATTTAATTTGGAATAATGAACTCATTGAAATTAAAGGGGATGATAATGTAGTTACTCATTTAAATCTCAGTAATCATGATGATATAAATGTGAAAGGAGTTTTCATAGCAATTGGCCATAACCCGAACACTGAAATTTTTAAAGATCAAATAGATATGAAAGATGGATACATAATCATTAATACTGGTTTAAATGGAAATGTAACGGGAACGTCTGTGCCAGGAGTATTTGCGGCTGGTGACGTTGCAGATTCAGTTTATAGGCAAGCTATAACTTCTGCAGGTTTTGGATGTATGGCAGCTTTAGATGCTCAAAAATTCATAGAGGAAAATAATATTTAAATCTTTCTTATAGTCTTCACTTTATGAATAAGTATAAATATTTAGAAACGAAACTTAAAAACGGTGTTTTTTATATTGAGTTAACTCGAAAGGAGTCTATGAATGCTCTTAACACAAAAACTCTTGATGAATTAAAAAAAGTCTTTTTAGAAGCTTCAAAGAATAGCAAAATTAAAATCATAGTTCTTCATTCCAATGAAAATAATTTTTCTGCTGGGGCAGATATAAAAGAAAAACCAAATATAAAAAATAACTTAGAAAGATGGCAAAAGAATTATGGCAAAGAATGCATAGAAGCCATTCTGTCTACTCCTCAAATAACTATCTGTGTCACTAATGGCTATACTCTAGGGGGGGCTGCAGTAATTGCAACAGCTTGCGATTTCAGGATAGGTAACAAAGATACAATTATTGGTTATCCAGAAATTGTCTTAGGGATGAATCTAAATTGGCTTGGACTACCTTTACTTCAAAATATTGTAGGATCCACAAAAACAAAAGAAATGGTTATTTCTGGGCTAAATTATTCTACGGAGGATTTAAGTAAATTTAATTTTTTTGATGATCTGTTTGATGAGGATGACAAAATTAAAATTATTAATGAATGGGTTAAGAAGTTTAAATCAAGGTCTCCATTAGCTTCTCAAATGATCAAAAAAAGTATGAATGTTCTCGCTTTCCATGATGCCCTTGCAATTATGCATATGGATTATGATCAATTTCTATTGACTCAAAATTATTCAGACAGCTAATTTTGTTTTCATGGTTTGATATTCTTCTACCATCTGATCAACCACCTCTTTAACAGGAGGAGCATTTTTGATCGTTCCAATACCTTGGCCAGAACCCCATATGTCTTTCCAGGCTTTGGAAGAGTTATCTTTCATAGCTGAGCCAGATGAACCGAAATTCATATCATCTTTTCCAGAAACTGGAAGATTGTCTGGATCTAATCCAGCTTTGACAACGCTAGGCTTTAAGTAATTACCGTGAACTCCTGTAAAAGTTGAAGAGTACATAATATCGTTAGCAGCACTTTCAACAATCATTTGTTTATAGCCTTCTGAAGCATTTGCTTCCTCTGTAGCAATAAATCTTGTTCCAACGTAAGCAAAATCTGCACCCATAGCTTGAGCTGATAATACTGAGGAACCTTGAGATATTGATCCTGATAATGCAATGGGCCCATCAAAAAATTCTCTTACTTCACTTACCAAAGCAAATGGACTTAATGTACCAGCATGCCCTCCAGCACCTGCACAGACTAAAATTAATCCATCAGCTCCCTCATCAATTGCCTTTTTAGCATGTCTGATATTAATTACATCATGCATAACTACTCCGCCGTAACTATGAACGGCATCCACAACGAATTTTGGTGCTCTTAAGCTTGTAATTATCATTGGAACTTTATATTCAACACATACTTCAACATCGTGTTCCAACCTATCATTAGACTTATGACAGATTTGATTTACTGCAAAAGGCGCTGCCGGTGAATCAGGGTTATCTTTAGTGTGCTGATCTAGTTCTGCAGATATCCTTTGAAACCATTTCTCTAATTCTTCAGCAGGTCTTGCATTTAAAGCAGGAAAACTTCCTACAATCCCTGCTTTACATTGAGCGATTACAAGTTCTGGATAAGAAACCGTAAACAAAGGCGCTCCGATAACTGGGATTCTTAAATCTTTTAATAATTCTTTAACTTCCATTAATTTACTCCTTAAGATTTATTGAGATGAAACATAAAGAACGATCGCAGCTGTTACAGCTAAAATAACAACTACAGATACGATTGCATCAAATTTACTATCTTCTTTATCAGTTTTTTTTTCATAAAATTCATCGTTCATAATTTACCCTAAATTAACTCTAATTCTTCCAACCTGATTACCTTTTAAAATCTTTTCAACTTCGTCTGATAAAGATTCGAGAAAGACCTCTTTTGTGATTTTTTCTAAATCTATCTTCCAGTCATTAGAAAAATTATTCCAAATTTCTTTTTTTACTTCTAATAAAGATTCAGCTGAATCAATGCCTATCAAAGTAACTCCTCTAAGAATAAAAGGAAAAATACTTGTTTCCAGTTTATCGCTTGCAACATTACCGCAGCAAGTTATCGCTCCTCTTTGAGAGGTTTGGCTAATGAAATTTGATAAAATGTTTCCTCCTACTGTATCGACCCCGCCTTGATAAATCCCTTTTTGAAGTGGTTTCCCTTGTTCTTCCATTTGGCTTCTAATAATTACCGAGGATGCACCCAATGACTCTAAATAATCAACTTGATCTTGTTTTCCAGTTAGTGCGACAACGTTAAAACCTAATTTTGATAAAACCATGACAGCAACTGAACCAACCCCTCCAGAAGCTCCAGTGACCAGAACATCTCCAGAATCTGGAGTTAAGTCATTCTGAAGTAATTTTCTGACACATAAGCCTGCAGTTAGACCTGCTGTTCCAATAGACATTGCTTCAGCTTCGCTTAATTCATTGGGAAGAGATATAGCCCAAGTAGCTGGAATTGAAATATATTGACCAAAGCCGCCGTATGTATTCATGCCAAGGTCATAACCAGTAACAATAATCTTATCTCCGTCTTTGAAATCAGATGAATTACTTTTAACAACTTCACCAACGGCATCTATTCCTGGAGTATGAGGATAGGTTCTTGTAACACCTTTGTTGCCTGATGCGGAAAGAGCATCTTTATAATTTAAAGATGAATAAGATACTTTAACAAGCAAATCATTTTCCTCAAGATCCGCAATTGATAGACTTTCTATTGAATTGCTAAAACCAGATTCTGTCTCTTGAGTAAAAAAAGCTTTGTACTTTATATCTTTCATTGAGGAAGTATTAAACATGAATAAATGATTTTTTTAAAGAGAACAAAATATAAAATTTAAGGTTGTTGACATACTAGTAAAAAATGTATGTATTTGGAGCATTTTTTATACAAAAATGTTTCAAAAGTGTATGATGCGCCTTATAAATGCTTACAAATAGTGCACTCAAGTGAATATTTATAGTGTTTAATGGTTTTTTTCTTAAAGGAGCTTATATGAAAAATTTACAAACGTTTGTTATAGCCCTTCCTTTGCTAATAGTCTCATCACTAGCAAGTGCTGTTTCTGTTTCTGGAAACATAGCACTTACTTCAGATTATATCTGGAGAGGTATGACTCAAAGCGCGGGCGGTCCTGCTGTGGCTGGTGGATTTGATCTATCAACTGATAGCGGATTTTACATCGGAACTTGGGGATCAAGTGTTCAATTTTCTGATGGTGAAGCTGTTGATACAACTGAACTAGAATTGGACGTTTACCTCGGATACAGCACAGACATTGCTGACAACATCTCTTTAGATGTTGGATACATCACTTACACTTACCCTGGTGCTACAGATGCTAATTTTGATGAAGCTTACATAGGTTTTGATATCTATGGCTTTGGAATTAGTTACGCTGCTGGTATTGATGGTGCTGCTGATTATGTATCAGTTGGTTATGGAATTGATGCTGGACCAGGTAGTTTCTCAATTGCTTATGGTGATTACGAAGACACTAGTAACGACTTCCTCATTGGATATGACTGGGGTGTAGGCGGCGATTTTGGTATCGGTGTTTACTACTACGATCTAGAAATGGAAGATGGTGCTGGTGACAGTGGAGTAACTTTAACAATCAGTTACGCGCCGTAATCAAAAAATATTTTCTAAAAAACCCTCTTGAAAAAGAGGGTTTTTTTATTCTCTAATAACAAATCCAATCTCCTCTTGGAGTTGCTCTAAATCCATTTCTTTTTTTGAACCCTTCTTGAGAAAAAAATCTTCAACAACGTTTGGAAAAAAAATATAACTCAATACATTTTCTAATCTTTGCGAAAAATCTTTTATTTTATTTTCTTTGCAAAAAGATTTTAATCTTGATTTAGAAGAATCTAGGTCTTCCTGAATATATTCATCCGGCTTAATTTTTTTTGCAAGTTCAGAAAGGTTCTTATTTATTTTTCCAGGTACCTTTCCATATTTTCCTAAAATTAAATTTACTGTTTCAATATTAAGATGTTTATATCTTTCTTCATCGAGAACATTAAATAAAGCTTGTGCGCCGACTATTTGAGAACTGGGAGTTACCAATGGAACGAACCCTAGGTCTTGTCTAACTCTTGGAATTTCACTTAATACTTCTTCAAATTTATCATCAGCATCCATTTCTCTTAATTGTGACTCTAAATTTGACAGCATACCTCCAGGTACTTGATTTATTAACATACTTGCATCAACGCCCTTCAAAGATCCTTCAAATAATTCATATTTTTTTCTAATTTTTTTAAAATGCGAGGATAATTCAGGAAATAAATCTTTATCAATATCAGAAAAAAACTTTGTATCATCAAACATGGACACAATAGTTTCCGTAGCTGTATGTCCATAAGTCATACTCATGGAGGAAATAGAAGTATCAATGTTATCAATACCGGCTTCTATGGCTTTCATATTTGTTGCTGTTGAAAATCCAGTTGTAGCGTGTGTTTGCATATGTATAGGGATAGAAATATTTTCTTTTAGTTTGGAAACTAACTCAAATGCAGCATTAGGTTTTAACAACCCAGCCATATCTTTGATTGCCACTGAATCTGCACCAGCATCTTCAATTTGCTTTGCTAAATCTAACCAACTCTTCAGTGTATGCACAGGCGACACCGTATATGCCATTGCTCCTTGAGCATGCTTACCATTTTTTTTAACTTCCTTAATGGTTAGTTCAATATTTGAAAAATCATTCAGCGCATCAAATGTTCTAAAAACATCAATACCATTCAAAGAAGCTTTCTCAACAAATGCTTTAACTACTTCATCAGAATATGGTTTGTAGCCAACAAGATTTTTACCCCTTATGAGCATTTGAAGTTTTGTTTTTTTAAAAATTTTCTTGAGTTCCCTGAGTCTATGCCAAGGGTCTTCATTTAAGTATCTAAGACAAGCATCGTATGTCGCCCCGCCCCACATTTCGATAGACCAATAACCAACTTGATCCATTTTTTTTGCAACCTCGAGCATATCATCGAGTCTCATTCTAGTTGCAATTAACGACTGCTGACCATCTCTTAAAACAAGTTCTGTTAAACCAACTTTTCTTTTGTTTTTATTCAAGGCAAAAAATGCTATTTTTTAAATTATATATAAAAATGCACCCTTTTTTCAGTTCATCATTTCAGCCTTTTGTTCATAGAGGTAATTCTGTCAACTTTACTGAAAATACCTTAGAAGCTTTCCAGGATGCTGTGAATTTAGGCTATGAATACATCGAAACTGATTTAAGAATGACCAAAGATGGAGAAGTTGTGACATTTCATGATGAAAGCATTTTTAGAGTCTCAGGAGAACATAAAAATATATGCGATCTTACTTATGAAGAGTTAAAAAATATTCCTCTTAAAAAAGGAGGTCATATTCCAAGATTTAACGAAGTAATGGAGCAATTTCCTGATACTAAGTTTAATGTAGATCTAAAAATTAATGGTCTCGTTAACAAAGTTGCCAATATTCTTGATAGTCATAACGCTTATAACAGAATATGCATTGCTTCATTTGATACAAAAAGATTAAGAGCATTTAAAAAGTTAAGAGATCAAGCATGCATTTCAATGGGGATTCTAGATGTTATCTTTTTAAAATTATTTAAATACCTTATTAGTACAGTTGACTGTATTCAAATACCTCTTCATTGGAATGGGATTAAAGTTCTAGATAATAATTTAATTAAAACAGCTCACTCAAAGGATCTTAAAATTCATGTTTGGACTATCAATTCTCAAGATATCATGGAATCTTTAATTAATATGAATGTTGATGGAATAATGACCGATGATGCTGAGTTGCTAAAAAACGTATGCTCAAAAGCAAATTTATTTTAATTTCGGTACAAGCAATAAAACAATCAGTCCAGGTATAAAAAGAGCAAGAAGACTGAAAATTCCATTTCTTGGGTCTCCGGTCAAGTAAGCAACCCATCCAACCAAGGCAGGTCCGAAAACAACAGCACTTTTTCCTACGAAATTATAAAAACCAAAAAACTCTGCCACTTTATCAGGTGGAACCATTTTACTGAATATTGCTCTACTAACAGACTGAACTCCGCCCTGAACTAAACCAATTGCGACTGCTAAGGTATAAAAATCCCTAGCTGTTTCCATAAAGTAAGAATTGATAGTGATCAATATGTAGGCAGCTATACCAACAGCCAGAAATAAAAATTGTCCGTAACGTTCTGCAAGGTATCCATAAATTATTGCAGAAGGGAATGCAATAAATTGAACTACTATTAGTGCAGTAATCATTGTTGAAGCTTCTAGACCGATATCTGATCCATAAGCAACTGACATCCGAGTAATCGTATCTACGCCGTCAATATATAACCAATAAGCGATTAGAAAAATTGTAATATTTTTATACTTTGAAATATTGGAAATTGTATTGACTAGTTCCTTTAAAGAAGAATTTATTAAACGATCCGTTTTGACAGATGGTTTTTGTTCTTGAACATTAATAAAAAGAGGTATGGTAAAAATAAGCCACCATATTGAGACGGTAAGGAAACTTACTAATATAGCTTGAACTTCATTTTCAAATCCAAACCAAGAAGGATACAAATAAAATAAAACATTAAATACAAAGAGTATTCCTCCGCCTAAGTAACCTAAGCCATAACCAAAACCTGAAAGAATGTTTCTATTATTCTCGTCGCTTACGTCAACAATCAGTGAATCATAAAAAATATTAGATCCTGATGCTCCTAGCAGTGAAATTCCAAATAAAATTGAAGCAACAATCCAATAACCACTTGGTATGAAGAAGAAAGAACCTGTTGCAATTATTCCCAAGAGAGCAAAGAAAACTAGAAAGTTTTTTTTTGCCCCTGCCTTATCTGCAATTGTTCCTAGAATAGGAGCCATCAAAACGATACAAAATCCTGCAATAGAATTCGTGCTTCCTAGAACTGCTGAGCTTGAAGGTCCATCAAGTTCTGATGCCCAATATGATTTAAAAAAAATCGGAAAGAAACCTGCTACAACTGTTGTCCAGAAAGCGCTATTAGCCCAATCGTATAATGCCCATGAAAATCTTTCTTTATTTAATAAGTATCTCAACATAAAATGGGTTTTCAAAAAAATCTGTCGAGAATTAGTATGTCACAAAATATGAAAGACTCTGAAATAGTAAGAAATTTAGTTGTTTTCTTTGGTTTAATTGCCATCTTGGGAATACTTTCAGGAATTCTTGGTCTGTATATTCAAAATTCTGAATTCAGAGAAAATGTTGAAGCTGAATACCGAGAGAATTTAGATAAAAAATAATTATTTGTTAAAAACTAACCTCTCGCTAGATCTTCTTTCTGGATGAAGCTCTCCATCTTCAAGCAAAACATGACCATTCACTATAGTTGAGTTTACTTTTGAACTTAATTCCCATCCTTCAAAAGGCGTCCATCCGCATTTAGATTTTTGCTCTTCGTTTGTAACTGTATGTTTTATTCCAGTTTCAAAAACGACCAAATCTGCAAAATATCCCTCCCTTACATACCCTCTATCGATAATCTTAAATCTATCGGCTGTGTTATGAGATGCAAATTTAATTACCTCTTCAATTGTAAAAATACCTTTATTAGCTAATTCCAGCATTAATTGAAAACTATGTTGAATTAATGGTATCCCAGCAGGAGCTTCTGAATAAGGTAAAGATTTTTCATCTCTGGTGTGTGGTGCATGATCTGTTGCAATAATATCAATTTGATTATTCTTTAATGCCTGTCTCAATGCTTCTCTGTTGTTAGGAGCCTTAATTGAAGGATTACATTTGATGAAATTTCCCCATTCTTCATAATCATCAGAAGTAAAAATAAGATGATGAATACAAGCTTCTGTAGTAATCTTTTTATCTTTGGTTGGTTTGGCTTCAAAGAGTTCAATTTCTCTCTCAGTAGTCAGATGAAGGACGTGTAAATCCGCTGAGTATTTTTTAGCCAACCTTGTTGCTTTTTCAGAGGATATATAACAAGCCAACTCATCTCTGATAAGAGCATGATCTGGAGGAGATAATTTACCCTTACGCTGAGCTGATATTTTTTCTAGATTATTTTCTATCGTTTTATTATCCTCACAATGAGTGACAATCAATATAGGTGACTCTTTGAAAATTAAATCTAGCGCATCATCATCATTAACTAATAAATCACCTGTTGATGACCCCATAAAAATTTTTAGTCCACAAATATCTTTTGGGTTAGCTTTTTTTATTTCATCTATGTTATCCGGTGTAGCTCCTAGATAAAAAGAGTAATTTGTCCAACTTTTTTCTTTAGCTAATTGAAACCTTTCCTCTAATAAATCTAAAGTAGTGCTTGCTGGAGATACATTTGGCATATCCATGGTAGAAGTGATACCACCGTAAAGCGCTGCTAATGATTCAGTTTTAATTTCACCTTTTTGAGTTAATCCTGGCTCTCTAAAATGTACTTGGTCGTCAATTACTCCAGGCGCAACATTTTTCCCATTAATATCAATTTCTTTTTTGGCTTTTTCGGTAATCGAGGAAGAAATTTTTTTTATTCTTTTATCTTTAATAGCAATATCAACTTGTGATATTGAATTCTCATTAATTAAGTTACAGTTTCTAAGGACTAGGTCAAAGTTAGGCATGATTAGATTTTACGAACAATAACACAGCCATAGTTTATCCCAGAACCTACCTCAAAAGTACAATCTATATCTTCAAGAACATCTTTTACTATGGATATCATCTTTTGGCTGTTACCACAGATTATTAGGATGGGCATATTCTCTTGGTTAAGATATAAAAAATTTTCAACCTTTAAAGGAACTTCATGGTGACGAAACCCATGCAGATCTAATTTTAGATTAGTCATCTTTATTAAATATTGAAATCTCTATTCCGTCTGGCTGAGTCTTTGAATATTCTCTCTTTGTAGGTACAAATTTACTCTTAAAAACTGATGAATCTCTAACATAAGATAAATAATCTTCCATATTGAATAAAACAACATTGTCGGCAAATATTACAGCCTCATCATTAAGCAATTCTAAGCATTGTAACGCTCTTAAGTCGGATAAATATTCATCCTTCCAATGATCTAAAAATACAAAATCGTATTTTTCTTTTAAGAGAGGAATAACAGTTTTTGCCTTGCCCTTTAATGGTTTCCATTGATCGCTGAGGCCAGAATGAGAAACAATTTCTTGAGATATTTCATAGTATTTATTACTAGCCTCTATCGAAGTTAGCATCGAGTTTTCATTAAGATTTCTTAAAATCCTGATAGACGAATATCCTAAGTAGACTCCCAGTTCCAAACAATTGTTAGGTTTTTTTTCTTTAATTGCATTTTCAAGTAGAAGACCCTTTTCATCACCAATATTCATCAAAAAAGCTCTATTCCATCCAAAATGATCTATCGTATCTAAAATAGCTTGCGGATTATTTTTATTATCTTTAACTAAAACAAGGTCTTTAACGGTATCAACCTTGAATTTTTTTACACCAAAATATGAAACTAGATAATCAAAGATTTCATTTAATACAATTTTAGCTAGATCAAGTAATCGATTTAGATTTTTCATGGAATAAAGATTTAATTAAAAATTATAGTTAGTGAGTCTATAATAGCCAGCCTGTTGGTGTTTATGAAGATTAAAATTTTACTAGTTTTTTTGAGTCTACTTTTGTCCTTTGAGATCATTGCAGATGAATCAGAAGATGGTTCAAACGAAAAGGAAGCTAAAGAAGAGTCAAAAAAAGATGACAGAGAACTCATCTCAGAATTTGTTGAAGAATTTATTTTTTATGAAGGCTTGCTAAAAAGCTATCAAGACCCAGAAAATGGAAATACTTACTTAGAATTGAGTGATGAAGATATCTCAAAAGAATTTATTTATTTTGCTCATATTATCAATGGGACTGTCGAAGCAGGACTGTTTAAAGGAAGTCATATAGATCAAGCAGTTATTAAATTTGAAAAGCAATTTAATAGCTTAAATCTTATAAGAGTGAATACGGGATTTTATTTTGATCCTAATTCAGAACTTAGTAGGCAGTCTCAATCTAATATAAGCGATTCAGTTATTGAAAATTTTGAGATTACCCACAAAAATGATGATGAAACTACTTATCTTATTGATATCACTAAATTATTGAAAAGTGATAATCTAACCAAGTTAAAATCTGAACCAAGAGATTATGATTCAGATAGCTTTCAGGTTGGATCCTTGTCAAGATCTAAGACCGCTATTTCCAAAATTTACAATTATCCAAAAAATACCGATTTTGAAGTTGATTATGTTTTTTCAAATCCTGCAAGCTATGAATCATTAAGAAATACATCGGTGAAATTAAGATATACATTTCTTGAAATGCCACAAGATAATGGGTTTGAAATACGTTTCGAGGATCCGAGAATAGGTTATTTTACAGACAGAGTAACAGATTTAAGTTCCACAGAAATTACTCCTTATAGAGACTTGGTTCAGAAATGGAACCTTCAAAAACAAAATCCTGAATCTGCTAAATCAAAACCAATCAAACCTATAAAATTTTGGTTGGAAAATACCACTCCTAATGAATTAAGACCTCTGATAAAAAAAGCTGTACTCGCGTGGAACATAGCTTTTGAAAAAGCTGGTTTTATTGATGCAATCGAAGTTGATATTCAACCAGATGATGCTGATTGGGATGCAGGTGATATCAGATATAACGTATTAAGGTGGACTTCATCTCCCAACCCACCGTTTGGGGGTTACGGGCCTAGTTTTTCTAATCCTAGAACTGGAGAAATTTTATCTGCGGATATTATGTTGGAATGGATTTTTCTAACCAATAGAATGAGATACGAAGATATATTTCTATCTTCTGAAATTTCATCTGAACGATGTAATTTCTCATCCATGAGAAACGAACAAAGAATTTTTGGTAATTTGGTTGCTAATTCAATGAATTTCTCACTTGAAGATACCAATAAGTTATTTGAAGAAGAATTAACTATGTTAATACTTCATGAGGTTGGCCATACTCTCGGACTTAACCATAATATGGGAGCAACGACTCTGCACAACAATGAAGATGTTCATAATCCAGAAATAACTTATGAAGAAGGACTATCTGCCTCAGTTATGGATTATCATGCAATCAACATTGCACCTCCAGGCATCGAACAAGGACAGTTTTCTGATATAAAACCTGGTCTTTACGACCAATGGGCAATCGAGTTTGCTTATACCCCAAATTTATCCGAAGAAGAAATACAGAACATATTAAACAGGTCGCAAGAGAAAGGTCATTTTTTTGGCAATGATGCTGACGATATGAGATCACCTGGCAGAGGAATTGATCCAAGAGTAAATATAGGTGATATGAGTGATGATCCAGTTGAATATGCTATTGGTAGATACAAGCTTGTTCAGGAAATAATGCCAGGAATAGTAGAAAAAATTAAATCCAAATCAGATACTTGGGAATCTGTATATCAATCTTATTTTATATTGATGAGACAAATTATTACCAGTATGGATGTCGTATCTAGGCAGATCGGGGGTGTCTATGTCACTCGTCATCCTTCGAATACAAAATCGGCAAAAAAACCTTATGAAGCCGTTCCTTACAAAATACAAAAAAAAGCTATGGATACATTGAATAAATATGCTTTTAACAGTGAAGGATTAAAGCCTCTTGAGTCAGTTGCAGCTTACATGCAACGAGAAAGAAGAGGATTTGATTTTTATGATGAGAACGAAGATCCTAAATTTCATGATTACATTCTTTCCGGTCACAAAAGAATTCTTAATCATTTAACCAATAAAGATGTATTGAGAAGAATTACGGATTCTTCTTTTTATGGAAATGACTATAACGTTTCTGAGATGATGAGCGACTTAACAAAAGGAATCTTTCCAAGAGAAAAGATGAAAGAAATAGATACTATTACTCAGAATCTTCAAGCAACTTATGTTAGTAAACTCATATCCATCACTAACCTTAAAAAATACGATGAAGTTGCTCAATCTGCTGCATTTGGTGAGCTATTAAAAATTCAAAAGCTGCTCAGAAGGCAATCGTCTAACGATGAGACTCGAAATCACAAAAATAGACTTAGCCTCCAAATAGATAAAAAACTAACAGCTTAAACTTATAAACTCTTCAAGAACTTTTCGAAGTTTTCATTGACTGTGTCAGGTGCTTCTTGTTGCGTCCAATGCCCCACACCATCGATAAATTTAACGATTCGTAGATCTTCATATAAATCACTTCTCTTCTCTAGCATTTCTTTGGTCATTGATTCAGCTGTTGGACCATGAAATGCCCCTTTTCCTGCCCCATCTTGAATTGAATTTTTTAAGAAAAATGCAACAGGATCTAAAGTTCCAGAAATAAAACAAGAAGGTTGAGATATTTTTGCAGTTTCTAACTCAACTAATTCTTCATAATCAATAGTTTGAGCACGATATCTATTGAGAGGGCCTCTCATTCCAGAGTTTTCAAATTCTTTTACAAAGAACATTAATTCTTCTTTGTTTATCCAATCTGGATAATCGTCAAATACAGGCAGACAATCCAAAAATTTTGAATTAACATTTTTTTGATATTTAAGATTATCAGCATTTTCAGCTAAAAAAGACATTCCTCTTCCGTCGCTTGAAAAATATGTAAGCTCTAAAGCATTTTTTAAATCCTTTTCAAATTCTTCCTCGGCAACGCCTTCTTCTTGAAAATATAGTTGATAGAAGAATTTTCCTTTATACAGCATTTTCCATAAATCTATGGAAGACATTGGTCCTCTACCTGTGTAAGGAACTGATAATGCGCCAACACCAGAAATTTTTTCTGGGAAAAGAGCCGCAGTATTCCAGACTATAGGCGCACCCCAGTCATGACCGAATAGTATTGCATTAGAGTATCCAAGATCTTCAATTACTGAAATAACATCCGAAGTTAAATTTTTCATCGAATATTCAGCAATTTCATAAGGCTTATCAGATTGGCCATATCCTCTGACATCGATTGCGGCAACTTTATAACCTAGCGATGCTAGAAAAGGTATTTGATGTCTCCAGCTATACCAACTTTCAGGCCATCCGTGAACCAAAACAATTAAAGGACCCTCACCCTCAATTGCTGCACCAATTTTTAATCCATTTCCATTAAGATGTTTATATTCCATATGTATAATTAGATCATGGAAAACCTAAAAGTAGCAATTATCCCTGTCACTCCACTGATGCAAAACAGTTGTGTTATTTGGAATGAAAATACTAAAAATGCAGCAGTCACAGATCCCGGTGGTGATCTGGATAAAATCAATGAATTTTTATCAAAGAATAATTTAAAACTAGTAAAAATCTTTCTTACTCATGGGCATTTAGATCATGCTGGGGGTGCTTTTAATTTATCTCAAGAACACGATGTAAAAATTGAAGGCCCTCATCCTGATGATGAATTCTTAATTATGGGTTTAGAAGATCAAGGCAGAATGTATGGTGTACCTGGAACAAAAAATTTCCTTCCCGATAGGTGGTTAGATGATGGGGACAAAATTGAATTAGATGGAATTTCTTTTGATGTATATCACTGTCCAGGTCATACTCCTGGCCACGTTGTATTTCACCAAGCTGATGCAAAAATTGCAATCGTCGGTGATGTATTGTTTCAAGGTTCTATAGGACGTACTGATCTACCAAGAGGCAATACTCAGAGTCTTATAGACTCCATTAGAAATAAACTTTGGAAATTAGATGACGATACTACCTTTGTACCAGGGCATGGTCCTTTATCTACATTTGGTCAAGAAAAGAAAACTAACCCTTATGTTGCTGATCAGTTATTCAAAGAATAATTACATCTCTTCGTAAACAGCTTTTTCCATTACTTCAAGCAAACCTTTGCACTTTTCGTCATAATGCGGTGATAATTGCATCATTACAGTACCTGCTATTTTTGATTGTGGATCAATCCAGAAATAAGTATTGAAAATACCTGACCATGATAAAGATCCTTTTTTTCTTCTCTCAGGTATATCCTCTTCGTTGATCAAAAAGCCGTATCCCCATTTTTTCTTTATTTCCGGAAACCATTCGTTTCCATGAATCAAAACAGGATTAAACGTAGGTTGATAAGAATAATTTAAATCGCCGATTTGATTGGTGGTCATGAGAGAGGTAAGTGAATCAGATAAAAGTGGATTTGTATCTGAAAGGAAAATTCTCATAAATTTACAATAATCTGATGGATTAGAAAGGATCCCACCGCCACCGCTGAAAAATGACTGAACAGAGTCATCAAAAAGACCAGTTGAATGAATAAAATTTTCATTATCCATAAGGTGCATCTCTGCCAATCTATCCTTTCCTAAAAAGTCTGGATCGAAGGAGGTATCGTTCATCCCGAGAGGATCGAAAACAAATTCCCTGCAAATCTCTTCTAAATTTTTATTCAATAATTTTTCTAAAATGACTCCAACCCAATCAAGACCGACACCATATTCCCATCTAGAATCAGGATGGTATGAAAGCGGAACATTTATAAATTTTCCTTCTTTATCTGTGAGAGGAGCAATCTTTTCTTCTAAGATGAGGTGGGCAAGCAAAGGATCATGAAAATCATATGCAAAACCTGAAGTATGCGCTAGCAAATGATGAAGTGTGATGTCCTTATTGGCTCTTTCATAAATTACTTTTCCATCTTGAAGTTTTCCTACCTTTAAATCTTTTAGATCTGAATGAAAATTATGAACAGGTTTATCTAAATCAATCAGTCCTAGTTCAACACACTTTAGTGCTGCAAAAGTAACAATAGGCTTTGTCATCGAAGCAATTCTATAAAGAGTACTGTTCGAAGGTGGTTTATCTTTTCCTTCTAGTTGGTTGCCATAGTGCTCTAGAAACACTGTTTCGTGTTCATTAGTAACCGCAAAGGATGCAAAAGGAATGTTCTCTTGATCTATTTTTTCTTTTATTTTATTTTGAATATTCATATCAATTCGTGGAGCGGGCAGCGGGAATCGAACCCGCATCGTCAGCTTGGAAGGCTGAAGTAATAGCCATTATACCATGCCCGCATTGTGTGAAATTTGATTATACACTTTCTGTAAAAACTATAATTGAACTTCTCAATACTAAAAAAAAAGGTTTAAATATGAAACAAAAGGAGAATTATGAAATATTTAGCGTTAATGTTTTTCGTTTTTGTGCTCTCTTGTTCTAAGTCTGTAAGTGATGAGCCTAATGCTCCACATAATTCTGCAGAATGGCAAATTTGGGCTTATTCCACTGCTGCTCCAAGTTATATTGGAGACTATGCAACGATCATTGGTGGTGATGGTTCTATTTTAAGAGAAGGATCAAACGGTTGGACTTGTATGCCAGGAAATCCAAGGCCTTTTCCTTCAGTTGGTTGGGATGATCCGCATCAAGCGATGCCTACCTGTTCTGATACTGAGGCAATGAAATGGATGGCAGCCTTTATGAATAACGTTGACCCTATTATGGATAGAGATGGCTATATGTGGATGCTACACGGAGACGTTGGTGAAGATAATTTGGTTCCAGGAGTGCTTTCGAAAAGTGATTCTACACCAGGACAATTTATTGAATCTGGTCCACACTTTATGGTTGTACCAAAGGATCCTGATACTTTAAAGAACTTCACTTCTGATTTTACTCGAGGAGAACCTTACGTTATGTTTCCTGATTCAAAATGGGCTCATTTAATGGTACCTGTAGGAGATTACTATAAGTATCAGCCTGAATCGTCTCCTTCAAACTAAATTAACGGAGTAATTATGAAATATTTATTAAGCATACTTTTTATAGTTCTTATTTCTTGTTCAAGTTCAACATCTGATGAGCCTAACGTGTCTCATGATTCTGATGAGTGGCAAATTTGGGCTTACAGTAAGGCCGCACCTGATTTTATAGGGGAATTTGCAACAATTGTTGGAGGAGACGGTAAAGTGATTCGAGAAGGATCTAATGGATGGACCTGCACCGCTACATTAGAAATGCCTGAAGGCGGATTTGAAACTCCTCAACACGGAAATACCCTTTGTGCCGATGAAGAAGGCTTCAAATGGGCTGAAGCTTATATGACTGGCGGTAAACCTAATATGGAAAGAGATGCCTATATTTGGATGCTAAATGGTGATATGGGAGAAGATAATATGAATTCAAGCTTCTATGGAGGTGATCACGATAAAGCTAAAATGATGGGACACTTTATCGAGTCAGGGCCTCACTTAATGTTGATGCCGAAAAACACAAAAACTATAGAAAATTTCCCTACAGATTTCACAACAGGAGCACCTTACCAAATGTTTAAAGGAACTCCTTATGCTCACTTAATGATACCAGTTGACGGTTACTATGAGTTTCAGCCAGATTCTAATCCATTAAACTAAATAAAAGTGTTTAAAAAAAGGAGATTTTTGAATCTCCTTTTTTATACAATAAATAAATTTATAGTTCTTTCAATAAACCAATAACAACTTATGCCTCCTATGGCAAAAGCAGATATTGTTTTAAATTCATTTTTTAAATTAACTTTTGTAAAGAGAAAAATTAAAAAGAAAATTATTGGTAACAAACTCAGCTGGGCTAATTCAATGCCTACATTAAACAGCAATAAAGTTTGAAATAAACTTTGCCCTGAAAATCCTATTTCCATTAAAGCTCCTGCAAATCCAAATCCATGAATCAAACCGAATCCAAAAGGAATATGCCAAGGAATTTTTCTTAAATCTTTTTTATCTAAAATTTCGTAGGCTAAATATATTATTGTTAAAGCAATCACTGCTTCGGTTGCAGTTTGAGGTAATTTAACTACACCCAAGGATGACAACGCCAATGTAATGCTATGAGCAATCGTAAAGGATGTAATTGTTTTTATTAAATTAAACCAACCGCTAATTAGAAAAACTAAGCCAAAAACAAATAAGATATGATCATACCCTCCCAGCAGATGTTCAAACCCCATAAATAAATATGAAAAGTTAGAGTATTCAACTTCGTTCGGTACGACTAAATCTGTATTTTCTGAAGTAATATAGTCTTGAAAGACTTCATCGTTAATAAATCTAATTGTTACCATCACATCAGTCATAAATGACATATTGGTGACATTTAAAGTGGATCCTTTAAGCGATTGTGTACAATTTAATTCAATTATTTCTAATAGGTATTTTCCACTTCTTTTCGGAAATAAATCATCTTCAGACGAGCAAAATTCAGGAAAATTTATCCTTGATTTAGTAGATTGATATAAGGGAAATTTCCAGTTAACTAGATAGTCAGATTCTGAAATTTGGGTAATTTCAAGTTGTGCGGGTGTAAATTCATGAGAACTAACCTCAAAGCTCGCAACAACTAATAAAAAAAAATAAAGAACTAATTTACTCAAAACTGTATTTTTTACTTAACGATACGTCGTAGGACTTTATTAATTCCTCTGTATACTTTTTTAAGACTTCATCCTTTTTTACTAATAAGTAGGTATCTAAAAGTTTGTCTCTGATGGAATAAAATTCAGGTAGATATGAATTTTCAATGTTAGATACATTTACTATGTGCCAACCATAAATAGATTCAATTATTAAATCGTTTTTAAGAGTTGTTAATTGATCTAATGAAGCAGCAAATTTATCTCCAAAATCTCTCTGTATTTGTCTTATTGTTTTATCAGAAAAATTTCTTCCTAATAAAAATGGATCACTCTTTATACTTTTATTTACTAGATATTGTCTCACTTCCTCTAATGAGCGAGATTCTTTTGAGAAAAAGATATGATTAAAACTTAATCTCTTAGGAATCCTAAACTCAACTTTATTTTCATTAAAATATTCTTTTAACTCCTTATCGTTTGGAATTTTTACTCCTTCTTCTTGTTTTAAAAAACCTAATTTTTGAACTAGTCTTCTTTTAACAATGATATCTCCGCTATCTAAATTCAGCTTCAAAGCTTCTCGATATAAAACTTCGTTTTGTATAAAGTTTTCTATGATGGTCTTAAGTTCTTCTTCATTCGGAGGTCTTTGCATTTGATCGTTCCAAGTCGATACCAAAAAATCTATGTCTTTATCGCTAACGTTAATCATATTTTCGTCATCCCTATTTAAAAACCAATCAAATAGATACAAAAAAAGAGCAATCGATAAGAATATTAATATTTTTTTTGGCATTTTATTTTGGTGCTAATTCTAGATCGCTCCTAATATGCTTTGCAGCTATAAAATAATGAGTGGCAGACCATAATGTTGAAATGGGAATAACTATAAGTAATGCATAACGTATCGACTCTATTCCGTAAGTTGGATTAATCATATCGCTAACAAATCCAATAACCATAGGACCAAATCCTAAACCAATGAAATTAAGAATAAAGAATAATATCGCGGAGGACATTGCCCTCATTCTTAATCCAACCAATGAGTGAGTTATTGCTAAATTTGGTGCCAAATAAGCATTAAATAACATACCTGTGATGAAAGTGGTCATCAAAGCTAAATAAGTTTGGTCTGTTAAATATATAAATAAAGTAAAGGGAAGATAGATAAGTGTAGTTATAGCAGGTACCCATTGATACCATCTAGGATCTTGCTTGCCTAATTTATCGGAAAGATATCCTCCCATGAAGGTTCCAACTCCACCTGCAACCGAGCTTAATGCTAACCAAGTTCCCAACTCTCCTGTCTCAATATCATGCAATCTTAAAAATAATGAGGGAAGGAAATTACCTGCCCCATAGGAAACAAAAGCATGAATCCCGCACGCTATAGATAAGTGTCTGAATGATTTTCTTGACCACAGATGCTTTAGAGTCTCTTTAAGCTTTGGAGCACTTCCATCGTCAACTTTTTCTTCAGCCATTCCTCTATTGGGCTCAGCTACAGCTAATTTCAAGAAAATAGCTAGAGCTATCCCGGGAAGTCCAACAACAAGGAATGCTGTTCGCCATCCATAAAATTCATTTATCCAGCCACCTAATAGAAAACCAAATAATATTCCAATGTTAATGCCGGTTGAATAAATCGCTAAAGCTGTAGCTCTTTGCTCCTGATTAAAAATATCAGAGACCATAGCATGTGCTGGAGGGCTGCCACCAGCTTCTCCAATAGCAACACCAATTCTTGCTAGCAATAGATGTATAAAATTTTGAGCAAATCCACTAACAGCAGTCATCGAACTCCAAACAGTTAAAGAAATGGCTATGACATCTCTCCTTATCCAAGTATCAGCTAATTTTGCTAACGGGATACCAAAGGAAACATAAAATATTGCAAAAGAGAAACCAGACAAAAGTCCTAGCTGAGTATCAGATAAACCCATTTCTGCCTTGATAGATTCTTGGAGAATTACTAGAAGCTGTCTGTCGATGAAGTTAAAACTATAAACGGTAGTTAAAACTCCTAGGACAAAGTAACCGTATGATTTTTTCTCATACAGCTTAGATGAAAGGTAATTCATAAATTATTTTTGATAACCACTTTTCCAACTAATTTTCTTTCAGATAAATATACCAAGGCATCTTTTGCATCAGTTAGATTAAATTCTCTACATATATGTGGCTTTAAATTTCCTGTCTCCGCAAGTTCATGGATAATTTTTTTCGTTTCTGCTCCCTTTTCAGGATCTCGAATACCGTATTCACCAGCTCTGACGCCAATTACCGAAAAACCTTTTATAAGGGCTATATTTACTGGCAGGCTAGGCAATCTCCCGCTTGTGAAACCAACAATTAATAATCTTCCATTCCAATTTATACAACGAATGGACTCATCAAAAACATCTCCTCCTACTGGATCATAGATAACATCAGCTCCTTTACCATCAGTTAGATCTTTAACTTCTTCTCGAAAAGCAGTAATGCCATCTTTAAAAGTATTCAAGACATGATCTGCCCCCCATGATTTAACAATTTGGAGTTTCTCATCAGATGTTCCTGTTGCAATCACCCTATTGCCAAACATTTTTGCAAGTTGAACAGCAGCCATACCAACTCCACCTGATGAACCATGAATGAGAACTACATCATCGGGTTTCATCTCCCCTCTCCTAATCAATGATACATATGCAGTAGTGTAAGCAGTTGCGAAAGCAGCTGCTTCTGCCATGTTTAAAGCACTAGGTTTCTTTGTTATTTTGGATGCAGGTAAAACAATATAGTTGGCCATTGCCCCATGTCCCCAACCGCCAAACATTACTTCATCACCAATTTGTAACTCTTTTGCATCCGAACCAATTGATTCAATAATTCCAGAGCCTTCCATACCTAAGAAAAATGGTAGTTCTGGTTTTCTTTGATATTTTCCTTGGGACATCAACCAATCTGGAAAATTTAATGAAGCGTGTGATATTTTTATTTTTACTAAATCTTTTTCGATTTCTGGTAGGTCTAAAGTTCCTAAATTTATGCCAGACATATCCTCGGATAAATATTGACAGAGAAGTCCTTTAGCCTGAGAAGACACTGCTAGAATCTACCTATTATTTGCCTGCTTCTTTTTAAGTCAGCCATTCTAAGAGCAAAAGCTGTGGCGATTGTTATTAGAAAGCAGACGACTTGAGTTATTGAAATTCCCATAAAGAAAAAAGCTATAAACTGGGTAATTGCAAATGAAGTTATCACAATATAAATGGGCCACAAAGTTGAGGTTGGATTTTTTCCTGCAAAAAATCTGTAAATAAAATAACAAATTGTAAGATAAAGCGAAGGAATGATTGTTCGTAATCTCCACTCGTACATTTCCTGCTCGGTAAAACCCGCACCGGGAAAAATGCTAATCAAATTAGGATCAATAATAAAAAAAAGGGAAAGTGTTGCAAAAAACACAAATAAGACAATCAAAATATCTTGTGTTGTTAAATCCATTTCTCCCTCCGAATGTTAAAATTATAACAATTAACTTACAAAAATTATGAATCCTTTTACTATTGCAAAAGACATCAAAAATATAGAAAAAATCCTAAAACCTGCTTTAGAAAAATATATTCAAGGCGCTGGTTTTGCTAAAAGTGATGAAATCAATGAGATTCTCAAGAAGATCTCTGAACTAGAAAAGAGAATAGACAAAATAGAAAAAAAACTATAAAAGTTTAGGAATTACAGCTTTTCTATCTTTAGGATAATCTTCAAAGTTATCTTTGTACCATTTGTGGTTGGCAACAGCTCTTGGAAGTAAATTAGCTACTGTCCAGAAAAAAAATACAAAACCGGCTGTGCTAAATGTCATTATTGCCCACCCTAACCATTCTATAAACTCACCAAAATAATTCGGACAAGATACATATTTATATATGAACCCTTTTGGCACTTGATATCCCTCATTTTTCTTTCTTAAAGAAAATAAAATTTCATCTGATTTAATGTTTATAAACATTCCAATAAAAAAAAGACTAAGACCCAAGAAAAATGGAACAGAATAAAAATGGCTAGTTGCATAGTCTGATATATAAAACAGCCAAGTTCCTTGGATATAAACATTAACAAAATTAAATAAAAAAGCAGATAAAGCTATAGTCACTGGCATGCTCTTATTTTTTATTCTTGCTCTAATTGGCCAAATGAAACTTCGGTTAAAGTAATGAATCATAAATAAGATAGCAGCAAAAATTGAAAAATTTGAACTATTTGAAAAATTCAAAATCAAGAAGATTAACATTAAATAGAAAGCTGGAGATTCCATAAGGATCCAACCCCATCGAGAACTTATTTCAAAGCCCCACCCTTTTTCTTGATGTCTTCCGTAAGGTGCTGTTTGATAAAATAAATAAATAAATACTGACAGGCCTACCAAGCTCCAAACCAGCATTACTAATTGATGAGTCGTCATTTTTTGCTTGGAAAAAGCATTAAAGAGGAAGTTTTTTTCATATAGTCTGCATAATCAGGTCTATTTTCTAGGCTTCTGTTATCCATCATTGGAATAGATGCAAACATAAACATTAATAACATAGCTATAGGGCAAATCAAAAGAAAAACAGAACCATTTGTACCGATTAATCCAAAACCACATAATCCAAACCAAAAACCTACTTCGCCAAGGTAGTTTGGATGACGAGAATATTTCCATAAGCCCTCATTCATGGTTTTCCCTTTATTCTCAATATTCGCTTTAAAAATATGCATTTGTTCATCGGATATCTGTTCAAGTAAAACCATAGAGAGAGTAAACAAACATATTAAATAATCAAATGAACTTACATCTGCTGAGTTTTCAATAAAATAAAAATATAAAGGGAACAAACACAAATTTACGGTCAAAGTAGGAAAAAGATGAATCCCAAAAAGATTTATGAACCATTTGAAAGATCCAAAAGTTTCGTACAGATTCACATATCTAAAATCTTCTTTGGATAAACCTGGCCAAGTGCGCAACCAATTATGAGTCAATCTGAATGCCCAGTAACTAATCGGAATACCTACCAGAAAAATACGTTCTAGGTTAATCCCGCTTTCATCAGATAAAGCAATGAAAAAGTAAATAGGAACTGGCGCTACAGACCAGTAAGGATCATATAAGCTAGAATTAGAATAGAAGGTACTGAATAGAAAAATTACTAAAGTGCTAACAACATGCGCAATGACAATATCAACCCATAAATGCAATCCAAATGAATCGGTTGCACTTAGACTAACTGCTGCTGCTGCAAGGCTAAGCGAATAACAAAACAAACATAAAATATGATGAGATTTCATAATCAAGGACTATTTTTCTGGATTAAACTTAACCGGGACTTCTTGAATGGCGTTAACAAAATTATTCGGGGTTAAGATCATTTCTCCATCCTGTTCCATTTCAGGAAACCTTGAGAATATTTTTTCATAGACGACTTCTAACTGCATGTTAGCCGTATGTTTGCCTAGGCATAAGTGTCGTCCGTAACCAAAGGCAAGATGTTTTTTTGCATTCTCTCTAGTTACATCAAATTTATTGGGATTAGTAAATATTTCTGGATCTCTATTAGCGGCGCCGTACCATAGTGAAACCTTTTCATTTGGTCCAATCTCTTGATCTCCAATTTGAGTATCGCATTTGGTAGTTCTTCTCATATACCTTACAGGAGAAACCATTCTTATTGATTCATGAACCATATTTGGTAAAAGACTTTTATCATTTAAAACTAAGTTTTTTTGGTCAGGATTCTCAGACAATAAATTCATCGTTCCGCTGATAGAATTTCTTGTCGTATCATTTCCTGCAAAAATTATTAACAACCAGGAACCATCTAGATACTCATTAGGTAGTTTTTCTCCTTCAACTTCAATGTTTGCAATCACAGATAAAAGATCATCTTTAGGATCCTTTCTCCTAGATTCTAGAATTGTCCTACCATAATCAAACATCTCAGCGACCATATTAGTAAACATTTCTACTAAAGCAGGATCAGGAGCTTCTTGAGTGTGCTCTTCTGAAAATTCAATATCACCTTTTTCTGCAGCTTGAGTAGCAGCAATAAGTTGAGCCATTTCAAGAAATTTCATCCATTCGATGATTTTGGGTCTGTCTTCTTCAGGGACTCCTAACATTTCACACAAAGTAAACATTGGGACCTCTGCTGAAACTGTCTCAACAAGATTACATCTTCCCAAAGGTGCAATTTGATCCAATAGCTGATCAACTTTAAGCTCTACTTTTTTTCTTAAATTAGATACGTACTTCGGATTAAAAAAGGCCATGTGTGGATTTCGCATACTCAAATGCAACATACCATCTAGACTGAGCATATGATCCATGGTTGATCTATATAACGGTAAATCATCTTGTTGTTCAAAACCATGGGTAAGTGCAGTTCCGCCAGCCAGCTGAGATGAAAAAATTTCCTGATTTTTTGATACAAACTCAATATCTTTATATTTTGTTAAAACCCAGAATCCAGGTTCAGAATCTTCTGGACCAGTTTCATGAAAATATACCGGTGCGTTATTTCGTAGGTTTGCAAAATGCTGATATGGTTCATCGCCCTTAGTAAAAAGCATTAGATCCGTCAGATCAAAATTTCTTTCGAAAGAAAATTTAAGATTATATTTTGGGGAATTAATCTTTACGAAGGGTTGCTTACTGCTATTTAGTTCTAATGCCATGACTTATTTTACTATAAAAAAATGGCACGCCCGGAAGGATTCGAACCTCCGACACCCAAGTTCGTAGCCTGGTGCTCTATCCAACTGAGCTACGGGCGCCCGTTAAAAATCTAAGTATAAAGTAGAAAGGGTTAAGTAGTCTTCTCTAAAGAGACTATCTCTTCTCGATGGACAGGAACTTGATTTGGTGCAGTAATTCCTAATCTGACTTGGCTGCCCTTAATTTCAAGAACAGTGATGGTTACATTTTCACCGATCAGTAACTTTTGATCTTTTTTTCTGCTTAAAACTAACATCTCCCCCCAGAAATATTAATAAGCCTAATTTATTAGGAAAACTAATATTTTTCAAGATATTTATAATTCTATTAATTAGAAATTTTTATAACTCCATGCCAATGGGAGGATCTGGAGGTAAATTGGGGTCTAAAGAATAAGTTAAAGTTCTTAAACTTTTTACCAGATCTTGATTTGATATGTTTTCCTCAAAATCTTTCAGTTTCAATGGTTTACCAATAGTCACGGGAACTTCGGTACCCATTCTTCTTCTTACTTCCCTGAATAGTAGTGCAGATCTTAACATCAATCCAAAACGACTAGCTAAATGAAATAACTCAGAATTTTGTCCTTGAAAATAAATAGGAACTATAGTTGCATCAGTTTGTTTAATTAGCCTAGAAGTAAATACCTTCCACTCGCAATCAAAAGCAATTTTTTCGCTCATTTTCATCTTAGTCGACACACATCCGCTTGGAAAAATAACAATTGATCCTCCGTTCGAGAGAAATTCTCTAGAAAGTTTTCTAGTTTCTAAATTTGTCTTAACTGCTTCTTTCGTTAATGCAAAATCAACTGGCAGGAGATATCCCTTAGTCTCAGGCGCTCTAAGTAATAAGGAATGAGTTAGAACTTTAAAATCATCTCTTACTAGGCTCATTAACCAACAGATAACCAACCCATCCAACACACCAAAAGGATGATTTGCAACAACTACAAGCGGGCCTTCTTTGGGTATCTGTTTTAAAGCTTCTTCAGAAAAATTGACATTCAAATTCAACTTCTTAACGCTTCCTTCCCAAAAATTTCTATATAACTCAGGAGATCTTTGATATTCGTTATAAAGTTTATAGAGCTCAGGTTGACCTGAAAGACTTTCAATGGTTCTTATGATTAACCTTTTTAGATAAGGATCATCAGGATCAGCGTAACTAAAATATTTTGAATCTATATATTCCATTTTAATGATGGCGGAGAGAAAGGGATTCGAACCCTTGAAGGAGTTTCCCCCTTACCCGCTTTCCAAGCGAGCGCATTCGACCACTCTGCCATCTCTCCATTTATTTCAATTCGAAGCTGGCTATTCTATCTCCATGAAATGATCCAAGCCAAATCTTATTTTCATAAGGAAGCGCAACAGTAGCGGCTCCCATTTGCCCTTTAGAAAAGCTATAAACACCTAGCACGTCTAAATTTTCCAAAGCTAAATGATGTATCGTGAACGGTAAAGGACATTGAATTATTGAGTAATCGCATTGTAAGCTCTCCAAACCAGAATAATCATGAGCAGCAACCCAGAGTCCTGAGTCTGTAACCAATAAGTTATCTTTGCCACCGCCTAAATGTTCAAATTCCACAGATGAGCTTTTTAAATTAAATTTTACTGTTTTTCCTGAAAACCAATAATTTATATATAAATTTTCTTCATTTGCGTCTAAATCAATACCATTTGGAAAAGAACCTTTTGTATTTGGTACTGATGCAAAGCCCTCTTCAAGGTTCCAAAAATATACTTCTCCAGTGGTATTTTTAATCATACTAGCGAATGCAATTGCCCACTGAGATGAATCAAAGTCATACATATGAGTAATATAAAAAGATCCATCAATCTTTAGTGCCACATCATTAAAATATTTATTTTCAGGTGCATCAACGCAACCTCTCCAAATTAATTCAATAGAGTCATTTTCAACTACCTCAAAGAGCTCAATAGATTCACTTGGAAGATGATTCACCACTGCAAGCATATACCTGCCATCATCTCTTTGAATCAAATCAATTCCATGAGGTGATAATTGTCTGCTTTTTAATTCACACTTTGGGTCTCCCCAAGTATTTTCTTCGTAAAGAAAATTTGGAATTCCTTTTGATTCAGTAACTAAATCATAGAATGATATTTTTCCGTATTTTGTATTTGGAGCTAAAGAACCAAATTCTGAAATAATTATTTTATTTTGTGATGGAGATAAATATAAATCCTCAGGGTTTTGAAATCCACAAACAATAGAAAAAGAATCATCATTGTCACAGCTCTTTATTTCTGTAAATTCACTAAAGCTAAAAGATGAAACGAAAAATAATATACCAATAAAAAAATCAAACATTTTATGTTCTGATCCCTATTCCTCTTTTTAAGAGAACATAAACAAATATGGAAAAAATTAAAATAAATAAACAAATCATTAAAATGGCATAGTCAACACTGATATCTGATATTCCAATCATCCCGTAACGGAAGGAATTTACCATATACAAGATTGGATTGATTTTAGAAACTCCTTGCCAAAAGTCTGAAAGAAGTTCGATAGAATAAAAAACTCCCCCTAAATAAATTAATGGAGTGAGGACAAAGGTTGGAACGATACTTATATCATCAAAACTGTTCGCAAAAATTGCATTAATCATTCCAGCTAGAGAAAATAAAGTTGCAGTAAGAATCACTATCAAAAGAGTTAAAGGAATATTCTGAACTTCAAGTTTGGTAAAAAAGAGAGCTGTTATCATCACTAAAAGACCAACTATTATTCCTCTTGCCACTCCACCAACAACAAATCCAATAATAATTAAATATATAGGCATTGGAGATACAAGAAGTTCTTCTATGCTTTTTTGAAATTTAACTCCAAAGAAAGAAGCGACTACATTTGAATAAGAATTTGTAATAACTGACAACATTACTAATCCGGGAGCCATAAATTGCATGTAATCTACCCCGCCCATATCTCCTATTCTTTTTCCTATTAAAGAACCAAAGATTACAAAGTATAAAACTGAGGTAGCTACAGGAGGAATTAAACTTTGCGTCCAAATCCTGAAAAACCTATGCAATTCTTTTTTTATAAGGCTAAGTAAAGCATTAATTTGTTCTGTGTAATTCATTTTTCTGTTAAGTCCAAAAATAGTTCTTCTAACCTATTGGTTTCATTTCGCATACTCAGAATATTCAGGTTATTTTCATTCAAATATCCAAAAATTTCATTCAAACTTTGTGATTTATTTATCTCAACTGAAATTTGATATGTGTCCAATATCTTAATTTCAAAGGGACTGTTTGAAATACTTTTAGAATCAATTTCATCCTTTAAATCAAATATAAAGATCTCTGTATCTAACTCTCTTAGCAATGACTGCATTGATGAAGTTTTTACTATCTCTCCCTTATCAATTATGGAAATATTTTTGCATAGCTTTTCTGCTTCTTCTAGGTAATGAGTGGTTAAAATGATGGTTGTTCCGTTGTTATTAATTTCAATTAAAAAATCCCAAAGTGATCTCCTAAGTTCAATATCAACACCCGCAGTTGGTTCATCTAAAATTAAAAGATCTGGATTATTTATCAAGGCTTTTGCGACCATCAGTCTTCGTTTCATTCCACCGGAAAGATTTCTTCCCTGTTCTTTCCTCTTATCCCAGAGGCCTAGATTTCTTAAGTAATACTCAGATCTTTCTTTGATTATTTTTCTGGGCAAGCCAAAGTAACCAGCTTGTTGCTCGAGAATTTGTAAAACAGTTTCAAACTGATTGAAATTAACTTCTTGACCAACAACGCCAAGGTTTTTTTTAGCCTTGCTGTGATTTACATCAATATCAATGCCCATCAACTCAACTAAACCAGATGTTTTAGTTACTAGTGAACTAATAATGCCAATTGTGGTTGATTTTCCTGCTCCGTTTGGACCAAGCAATGCATAAAAATCGCCTTTTTTAACTTCTAATGAAATATTATTTAGGGCAACAAGATCTCCAGGATAGATCTTGGAAAGATTTTCTATTTTTAGAGCGTTCTCAGACAAATTTATTTAGATAAATAAGACATGCTATCTTCAAGACCTTTTAACGTGAGACCATACATTCGATCTTCGATTAAAGTTCTAGTTATGTCTATGGATGCAGAATAGTCCCAATGTTCAGACGGCACAGGATTAAGCCATGCAACCTTATCGTAAATTGTAGTAATTTTTTTCATCCATAAGGAACCAGCCTCTTCATTCCAGTGTTCGATGCTTCCTCCGGGATTAGTGATCTCATAAGGAGCCATTGTTGCATCGCCGACAAAGATAACTTTGTAATCTGATCCATACTTATGGAGAATATCGTCTGTTTTAATTCTTTCATTATGTCTGCGTTTATTATCCTTCCAAACAGATTCATAAATAAAATTATGAAAATAAAAATATTCAAGATGTTTAAATTCGGTTTTAACTGCTGAGAAGAGTTCTTCACATACTTTAATATGAGGATCCATAGAACCACCAACATCAAAGAAAACAAGTACCTTCACGGCATTTTGTTTTTCGGCAATCATTTTAATATCTAATAGCCCAGCATTTTTTGCAGTGTGCTTAATAGTGCCATCTAAATCAAATTCCTCCTCGATTCCTTGGCGAGCAAATTTTCTCAATCTTCTAAGAGCCATTTTTATATTTCTCGTTCCTAGTTCTATAGAATCATCTAGGTTTTTGTAATCCCTCTGTTGCCAAACTTTAACTGCTTTATTTTGCTTTCCTTCGCCATCAACTCTTATGCCTTCCGGGTTAGAACCGGCATTACCGTAAGGAGATGTTCCTCCAGTACCAACCCATTTATCACCTTTTTCGTGTCTTTCTTTCTGTTCTTCTAGTCTTTTCTTAAATTCTTCTAAAAGTTTTTCTAAACCTCCAAGGGATTTTATTTTTTTTAATTCATCCTCAGATAAAAATTTCTCGAACTCTTTACGCAACCAATCTTCTGGAACTAGAGCTTCGATAATGTCATCAAGAGTTTCTAGACCCTTAAAATAAATATCAAAAGCTCTATCAAACTTATCGTAGTGTTTCTCATCTTTTACTAGTGTTGCCCTCGATAAGTAATAAAAGTCTTCAGAGTTAGCAAAAACTAGTTGTTTCTCTAATCCAGCTAATAAGTCTAAGAATTCCCTGAGAGTACAGGGAACTCCAGTATTTCTAAGCGTGCCGAATAGGTTTAAAAGCATTATTGTTGATTTCCAGATTCTCTCCTTGCCATAAATGCAAGTCTTTCAAGTAGTTGAACATCCTGTTCATTTTTAATTAATGCTCCGTATAAAGGTGGAATCGCTTTAGAAGCATCTCTATTTTTTAGTATTTCATCTGGAAGATCATCTGACATCAGAAGTTTTAACCAATCAACTAATTCAGAGGTCGACGGTTTCTTTTTTAACCCTGGAACTTTCCTGACGTCAAAAAAAATATCTAAAGCTTCTTTAACTAATTTTTGTTTTATTTTCGGATGGTGGACTTTAACAATTTCTTGCATGGTTTCTCTATCAGGAAAAGAAATGTAATGAAAGAAACACCTCCTTAAGAAAGCATCCGGCAATTCTTTTTCGTTGTTACTCGTAATAATAACAATTGGTCTATGAATAGCTTTAACTGTTTCCTTTGTTTCATAAACATAAAATTCCATTCGGTCTATTTCTTGCAATAAGTCATTTGGGAACTCAATATCAGCTTTATCTATTTCATCTATGAGTAAGACTGCTCTTTCCTCTGATACGAAAGCTTCCCATAATTTTCCTTTTTCTATGTAATTAGAGATATCTTTTACCCTTTCATCTCCTAGTTGAGAATCCCTTAATCTTGTCACTGCATCGTATTCATATAATCCTTGTTGAGCTTTAGTAGTAGATTTAATATTCCATTCATACAAGGGTAACCCCAGTGATTTAGCTACCTCAAGAGCAAGCATAGTTTTACCTGTACCCGGTTCTCCTTTTATTAGTAAAGGTCTTTCTAAGTTAATAGCAGCATTAACCGCCATACTAAGATCTTCTGTTGAGATATAAGATTTAGTTCCTTCAAATTTCATAATAAATTCCCTTTGTAGCCTCTATCTTAAAAAATTCGAGACTTATTTTTTAATTCTTAGTTTAGCCATTTGTTTAGACTGGCCAACTAACTTACCTGAACTATCCCAAATTTCTCTATCTTCTTCCATAAAGCCACCCGTAACAAATTCAGTCTTGGCTATTACTTTAAGGGGACCTTCAGATGGAAGACCTCTTACATGAGAAGCCAAAGATATGGTTGGAACCCAACCAACAGTCCCTAGTTTATTATAAATTGGCGGAGTAGTCGCATCTAAGAACAGCACTAAATCAAATAAGTCAATATTATCCTTTTCAGGCCAAGACATATAAAGATTCAACGTTGATGACGAATTTTCTTTATCTTTTTTCCACCACAAAGAATCTTGAGAATAAGCTTTTTCAATATTTTTATCTAACTTAGGGTTAAATCCCTCTTTGTATGGAATAACCTCACATGATTCATAATCAGGGAAGCTAGGAACATCTCTTTCATAAATATTCAAATCATTTTTAAAAAAAAAGTCTGTAAATGTGCCAATAAATATAATTTTTATTTTGTTATTTTGAATCAATTCTACTCTGGCTGTAGATAAGCTCTTGCTGCTACTGAGATGAGTTACATGAAGTTCTGTGGCTCCAAAATCAACTCTATCAAGGTAATGTGCAGATATACTCAAAGGATCTTTATGCTCTAAGAATTCCGACATAGCTTTTGCAGCAAGAGTCATTGAATAACCTCCATTTGCTGTGTTACCAATACTCCAATTATCAGAAACTTCTGCTATGAATAAATTATCTGATTTCTTAATTACAGTTGTGTCTCTCACAAATAATTCTTTAGAATTCATGTTTTTATATTAAAGGTATGAGCTAATTAATAAAGTTAAAATTGATTATGTTTGATATTGGTGCAAATTTAACAAGCAGTCATTTTTCAAAAGACCTTGATGTCGTTCTTAATGACTCCCTAAAAGCTGGTGTAGAAAAGATTTGCGTAACATCATCTAATCTAGATGATGTCAAAAATGCAAAAAAAATTACCGAGAAATATAAAAACCTCTACTATTCCGTTGGCTTTCATCCACACAATGCAAAGGATTTTAAAATTGAATTTTTAAAAGATATGTCAGTCTATTTAAAAGATCCCAAAGCAATATGTCTGGGTGAGATGGGTCTTGATTTTAATCGTAATTTTTCATCTAAAGAGGAGCAAATTTTATGCTTTGAGTCTCAATTAGGTTTAGCTAATTCAATAAGTAAACCTTTGTTTCTTCATCAAAGAGATGCGCATGAAGAATTCTTAAGCGTTCTGGATAATCATAAATTTAATCAGAAATTAATTGTTCATTGCTTTACTGGGAACTTATCTGAATTGGAAGAATATTTAAAAAGAGATTTTTATATTGGAATTACAGGGTGGGTTTGCGATCTCAAAAGAGGTAAAGACCTAAGAGAATGCATTAACCAAATTCCTGAGGATAAGCTTCTGATTGAAACTGACTCTCCTTATTTAAGCCCAAGGAAAAAAATAAGGCGGAATGAACCAAAATTTTTAATTGATGTTGCAGAGGAAGTAGCAATATTAAGAAATGAGACAAAAGAAAGTATTATTAATTCTTCTTACGAAAACTCTTTAAATTTTTTCAATCTCCACCGATAACGTTTGATGATATAAGGTCATCTATTTGCTCAGTCCATCCTATTGAATCTAATATTTCCTTTGTATCTTCTCCAATAGGATTCTGAAGGTGCTTGATTTTAGAGGGCGTTTCTGAAAATAAAGGAGCTGGTGAAGGTTGGATAACTTCATCTATAGTGCTGAAAGCATTTCTTTCCTTATTGTGGGGATGATTGATTGCTTCATCCATAGAAAGCACGGGTGCAAAACAAATGTCTGTCCCTTCCATAATTTCACACCATTCATCGCGAGTTTTAGAAAGAAAAACTTTTTTAAATTTAGCTTTATATTCATTCCATTTTTCTCTATTCATTTGCTCTGAGAATTCATTGCTATCTAATTCCATCTTATCTAAAAGGATTGAGTAAAATTGTGGTTCAATTGATCCGAGTGAAACAAATTTGCCGTCTTTACATTCATAGCTATCATAAAAATGTGTCGCTCCATCAAGAAGATTGCTTTGTTGTTGATCAGTCCAAAATCCAGATGCTTTCATTCCATAAATCATAGACATTAACTGAGCAGTGCCTTCAGTCATTGCGGCATCTATAACTTGTCCTTTCCCACCGTTTTTGACGTTAACTAATGCAGCACATATTCCAAGAGCTAATAACATTCCACCTCCTCCAAAGTCTCCAATTAGATTTAAAGGAGGAGCAGGAGGTTGCCCATTCCTTCCTGTAGAGCCGAGAGCTCCAGCAAGCGATATGTAATTGATATCGTGTCCGGCTGCGTTTGCTAAGGGGCCTGTTTGACCCCAGCCTGTCATTCTGCCGAATATTAGATTTTCATTTTTTTGCAAACAAATTTCTGGACCTAAGCCTAATCTTTCCATCACCCCTGGTCTAAATCCTTCTATCAAGGCATCGGCAGATTCTACTAACTTTAAAACAAGCTCTATTCCCTTTTCGGACTTTAAATCTACAGCTATGGATTTTTTTCCTCGACCAGATACTTCAAATTTAGAACCTTTGCCATAATTTTGTTTACGGTCTACTAAAATTACCTCAGCTCCCATATCAGCTAACAACATTCCTGCAAAGGGAGCAGGACCAATTCCAGCGATTTCAATAATTTTTGTTCCTCTTAACGTGCTCATAATTACTTTAATGGTTTTAGATAATATAAAAGAGTTGGCAATAAAAGCAACGAACCTAAAATTGCCATGATCATAGCTAATGAAGTGAAAATTCCAAAGAATACAGAAGGATTAAAATTTGACGACAACAAGATTAAAAATCCAATGACTATTGTAGATGATGTATAAAACATCGCTCTTCCTATGGTTGTGTGACTATTCTTGAGGCATTCTTCGTAGTCTTTTGATATATCAAATTCTCTTTTAAACCTATGCAAGTAATGAATCGTATTATCAACACCAATCCCGATACTAATCGCAGCAACGGTAACGGTCATAATATCCAATGGAACGCCAGAAAATCCTATGGAACCCATGACAAAACCAGCTGCAAGAAAATTAGGAACCATGCCAATCAAAGCTAGGCTGACAGACCTAAAAAGAAATAAAAACATGACAAAGATTGCGATAAAAACTATTCCCACGCTGCCAATCAAAGATGAAAAAAGACTCTGAAGTAAATTATTATAAATAACTGATATTCCTGTAAGTCTAAACTGTTGATTATCAAGACCAAATTTATTTTCTAAATCATAATTTATTTCATCGATGAGATTCTTTCTGTTCAATCCATCTAGAGATTCTTTCACTCTTGCTTGAAGCCTTACTTGATTATCATCGTCAGAGATATACGAATTAAGTAAACTTTCTTTAATATCCTCCGGTAACAGTTCTCTCATGAAAGCTAATTCAAGATCATTAAGTTTTTTTCCGTTAGCTATTTCAGCAAGTTTTATTCCGCTTGATACAGATAAAACTTTTCCTATTTCAGTTCTTGATTCTAAATAGTCGTGAATTTCTTCGAGCCTATCTAAATTTTGACTTGTAAACCAATACCCGCTGGCTGAGTCATCCATACCAAAAGGATCATCAAAATCTTCAAAATCATCATCAATCTGCTCTGTTACGGGAGCATTTATTACCAAATCAAGTGGTGCCGTTCCCCCCAGCTTCTCATCAATTAAAGACAGTCCTTGATATATTTCTGTATCAGACTTGAAGTAGTCTATGAATTTATTCTCAACAGATAGCATAGATATTCCAAGAACAGATAATCCAAAAACTATTAATGAAAAGAAAATAATTTTAATTCTGGAATTCTTAAAGATTTGGAATATAAATAATGTTATTCCAGAGGACTGATCTTCTACATAATCTTTCTCTTTTTTGGGTAACTTAGAAATAACTGCAGGAAAAAAGGAAAAAGTCACCAAGAAAGCGATGACAATACTGGTAGCCATCAATAAACCAAAATCTGTAATAGGTTTTATATCGCTGACAATCAATGAGAGAAATGCGACTATTGTAGTTAGGGCTGTATAAAGACACGGCACAAACATTTGTGTCGAAGCCATTAACACTATCTCCTTTTGACTTAGCTCAGAGTTTTTAGATAGCAATTCCTGATATCTGACGACTAAATGCATTGTCAAAGATATTGCAATGATCATCAGAAGAGCAATGTAGTTAGCAGAAACAACTGTCACTTTTAGTCCTGCAAAGCTTATTAAGCCAGTTACCACAATTGCAGATATAAAAGCGCTTATCAAAGGAAGTAAAATCCACCGAATTTGACGAAAAATAAAGCCCAGTACAGTTATAAATAGTAGACCCACAGCAAAACCAAAAAAAACTATATCGTTTAGAATAAATTGTATTGTGTCTGTGGATATCATTGGGCCGCCGCCAAGATAGATTTCAGCGTCATTTTTATATTTAGAGATTATTGCTCTTGTATCAGCAACCAACTTCTTTCTTGAGGCAACATTTTCTTTCTGCAAGATATCGATTTCTTGAGAAAGTAAATCAAGTTGTAATTGTCTTTCAGTTTCACTTAGAGAAGAATCTTCATTAATTCGATACCTTTCTTGTATCTTGGAATCATATTGAGTGGCAGGTTTGAGAATAGCTTGTAAAGCTACAGTATCTAATTGTTCACTAACCAAAAGGCCTCTATAGACTGGATTACGAGAGAATTCTTTTTTTGCTAAAGATAAATCAACGTTCTTTTTTCTTAGAGATATTGGATTACTTGCAATTTCAGATATTGATTGTCTTGGACTTTCTAGTAAGGGAACGTCAAGAAAGTTTAAAACAGAATCAATTTCTTCAAGTCCTTCTAACTCATCAGATAATTCTTCTATTTTTGATAGGGTTTCTTGCGTGAATAATTCATCAAAAGGGGAATAAGTGACTACTAAAAAGTCACCCCCTCCTCCAAAAGTTTTATTTGTATCTCTGTAAAACTTAAGATCATCATCATCTTCTAACAATAAGGTATCCGAAGATGCATCTAGCTGAAAATATTGAACTCCAAAAGCTAGACCGAAGGTTATCAGTAAAACAAGCCCTAGAGTGATTGAAGATCTGTAGACAACAAAATGTAAAATTTTTTGTACAAATGCCATTGTTAATTAGTTGCTTTTTTTAATTATCTGCTTGTGTCGCTCGAGATATCTTAATCTGTCTTCTTCAGATTTTTCATTTATGCATTGATGACATGAGACTCCTGCAGAATAATGAATTGACTCTAAATCTTTCTCTGAAAGCGGTCTTCTGCAAGCAAAGCATTGATAAAAAGAACCTTTGTTTAAATCTTTATCAACTGTAACTCTCTCATCAAAAACAAAACACTCCCCTTCCCATAATTTTTTGTCTTTACTATTTGCTAAATAGCTTAGAATTCCACCCTTAAGTTGATGTACATCATTAATATCTTCTGACTTAAAAATAGATGATGCTTTTTCACAACGAATACCTCCAGTACAAAAAATACCAATTTTCTTTCCTTCAAAATTTTTCTTATTTTCTTTTACAAAATGTTTAAACTCTCTGAAATTTCTCGTGTCGGGGTTCAATGCGCCTTTAAAAGTACCAACTGAGGTTTCATAATTATTTCTCACATCAATTAAGATAGTATTTTTATTTTCTGAAAACTCGTTCCAAAGTTCTGGGGTTATGTGTGATGTAGCATAATCTGTTGGTTTTAAATTTGTTCCTGAGGGAACGAGTTCTTGCCTCTCCTTAATTTTAAATTTCTTAAAGGGTTTTTTTTCTGTGCAGGAGCGTCCAACGTCAATTGATGGGAAATATTTAGCAATGTATGTCTCGAAAGAATAAAGATTTTCTAAATTAGAACAGGCTATAGTTGAATTTATACCCTCGGGAGTCAAAATTATTGTTCCTACAATAGAGAGTTCATCGGCTTTTTTCGATAAACTTTGCTTTAAAAAGGAATAATCTCTCTCGCAACAATCATAAAAAGTTGAAATATGAAACATTGTTGTATTTTAATTTTCTCCGCCTAAACACTTAGGTGAATTCAAATCCTGACCAGTTTTTTCCTGCCATTCATCCTTTGTGAAAGCATGGATAGCGATAGCATGAATTTTAGTCATTTGCTCTTTAAGAATTCTGTAAATCATTTGATGTCGTTGAACTAATCTTTTTTCTATAAATTCATCTGAAACAACCACAACCTTAAAGTGAGACTCAGATCCTGGTTTAACATTATGATTCGGGCTTTCATTCTCAACTTCTAAATGTAACAAGTCCATTCCATCGGTTAGATTATTTTCAATTTCAGTTTGAATCATCTCAGTCTTCTATGTAATTTAATTCACTCAATTTTTCTTGATGGCTTTCTTTGGTGGTTGTTACCAAGGAGATTGTAAACAAAGAAATGGACCAAAGAATTATTGAAGCAGTAATAGCTGTAAATCCGAAATTAAATAATATAGTTTCATCAACTTGACCAGGTATAGCATTTTTTGGCCATGCTGAGTAAGTCAGAATTAGACCAGCTGCAAAAGCTCCTGCGCCGCTCATACATTTAGCTGCAAAGGATCGTGCAGCAAGTAATGTTCCTTCCATTCGTCTTCCTGTTTTGATTTCAACTTCCTCGACTGTATCCCATACCATTGAGTTTAATGTTGTGAAGGAAATCACTGATGTCGCCACACCAACAAAATGGAACAGAAGGACAGCCCCTAGAACAATTGGAGAGCCATTATCGGGTAATAAACCCAGCAACCTAAGAGCGATGACACCGTTTTCAACCGTTAATGATGTTGCAAAAAGAATTATTGCTCCGTTCCGCTTACCAAATTTATTCGCCAATAAAGGTGAGACAACAAGCCCGACAAGCGGAGCTAGAAATAAACTCAATCCAATTGTTAATATATTTAATGGAGTAAACTCCCAGAAAAAACTATAAAAGTACAATGTTAAATTAGTAGCTATCCCGCCTGCTACACCCATCATAATCATGGCAATAAAAAGGATTATGTAGTTTTTACTCACTGTCATCGTTTCGTAAAGTTCAGAGAATATAACTTTTGGTGTTTTTCTTTGTATTTCAGGAGAATGTAAATCTTTTATGTGTCTGTGGGTTCCTAGTGCGGTTACGACAATGGCTAAAAACATAATTGGACTGCACACCAATCCGTAAGTCATCCATGTATCCGCAACAAATCTTGCATCTTGAGTCCCGGTATAGGTGCTATAAACTACAAAAATCCATAAGGAATTCCACACAGCTAATCCACCCCACCAACCAAACCAATATCGATAAGAAAGCAATGAACTTCTTTCTACGTAATCTTTTGAAAGCTCAGGACCTAAAGCATTACTTGGAATCTCATAGATAGTAATTGCAGTTCTAATGAGTGCGCCAATAATTAATAAAAACCAAAATAATTGAGATTGAGTTAAGTTATCGGGAGGATCCCAAATCAAAAAAAATGAGATTGCAACGGGGACTGCTGAGAAATACATGAAAGGATGCC
>CACIUX010000006.1 GCA_902589965.1 uncultured SAR86 cluster bacterium | reverse complement strand
CACTACGACAGGAACTTCAGCAAAATATGCCAGACCAAGAAATTCACTCATCAACGAAATTCCAGGGCCGCTGGTCGCAGTGAATGATCTAGCTCCATTCCAGTTAGCCCCGATAGCCATACCAATAGCAGACAATTCATCCTCAGCTTGAACGCTCGCATAAAGGTTTTTTCCAGTTTTTTCATCAACTCTAAATTTTTTGGCATATTTTTCAAAACCTTCTGCTAATGAGGTAGAAGGTGTTATAGGGTACCAAGCGCAGATAGTTGCTCCTCCATAAACAGCTCCCAATCCCGCTGCTTCATTGCCACTAATAAGAATTTTTCCATCATTCTTGTCCATTCTTTCCAGCGTTAAACCAATTGGATAAGGCAAATTATTTAAAACATAGTCCCTTCCAATATTAAGGGCTTTTAGATTTGGCTCAATTAAGTTCTTTTTCGATGCAAATTGCTCAGATATAAGTTCTTCAAAAATTTCATACTCCATATCTAGAAGAACAGACAAGGCACCTACATAGGCAATATTTTTAAAAAGGGCTCTTTGCTTTGCATTCGTAAAAGACTCAACACAGAGGCTAGTGAGGGGAATTTCTATCACGTTAATATCATCTCTGTAGAAATTTCTTTTCCAAGAAGAATCATATAAAAGATATCCGCCGGAGTTGAGCTCTTCAACATCTTGATTGTAGCTTTGAGGATTCATTGCAACTGAGAGATCAACACTTCCTTTACTCCCAAGATACCCATTTTTATTAATTCTAATTTCAAACCAAGTTGGTAAGCCCTGAATGTTTGAGGGAAAAATATTTTTTGGACTTACAGGAATGCCCATTCTAAAAACTGCTTTAGCAAACATTTGGTTAGCACTTGCTGAACCAGAGCCATTCACATTTGCAAATTTAATTACAAAGTCATTCTTAGAAACTAAGGAATCAAAAGTTTGAAGTTTTTCCACTATGCAACTTCCTTGTATTTTTTCTTATCTTTCGAATTCAACGTTTGAGCTTCAGTGTAAGAAAACTTTTGAATATCCCATGCTCCAGTAGGACATCTTTCTGCACAAAGCCCACAGTGAACACAAACATCTTCGTCCTTAACCATAACTCTTCCAGTTTTGAGTTTGTCTGAAACATATAAACTCTGATCTAAATTTACCGCTGGAATTCTAAGACTTCCTCTTACAAACTCTTCAGTACCGTTATCAGTAAAGTTAATACAATCGGTAGGGCAGATATCAACACAAGCATCGCACTCAATGCAGAGATCTTCTTTAAACACTGTCTGCATATCGCAATTAAGGCATCTTTGAGCCTCATCTAGTGCAAGTTGTTCGTCGTACCCTAGCTCAACTTCAACTTTTAAACTTTTCAGTGCTTCGGAATGATCAGCATGAGGAACAATGTTTCTATCCTCTTGAGAGATATCATTATCATATGCCCATTCATGAACACCCATTTTCTGACTCACAAGATTTGTTAGAGGATCAGGTCTATCAAGAAGATCAACTCCGTTACAATAGTTATCAATCGATATAGCAGCTTGATGACCATGAGCTACTGCCCAAATAATATTTTCAGGTCCCCATGCTGCATCACCACCAAAAAAGACCTTTGGTAAAGTTGATTGCATTGTAGTTTTATCAACAATAGGCATATCCCATTCACCAAACTCCATTCCAATATCTCTTTCAATCCAATCAAAGGCATTATCTTGACCAATTGCTAATAAAACGTCATCGCACTCAATGACTATTTCCTCCCCAGTAGGAACCATCTTTCTTTTTCCGTCATCTGAATATTGTGGTGCCACTTTCTCGAACTTAACTCCCTTAAGTTTTCCATTGTCATCTACAACAAATTCTTTGGGAGATGTATTTTCAAGAATAGGTATTCCTTCATCTATAGCTTCTTCAATCTCCCAATCTGAAGCTTTCATTTCTTCGAAAGGACTTCTTACGGTCACTTTCACATCTTCCGCCCCTAATCTAATGGCTGTTCTACAGCAATCCATTGCAGTATTTCCGCCACCAATAACAACTACTTTTTTTCCAATGGAAGATATGTGTTCAAAAGCAATACTAGTGAGCCAATCAATACCGATATGAATATTTTCTGATGCTTCATCTCTTCCTGGAATATTTAAATTTTTCCCTTTAGGTGCTCCTGTTCCTACAAAAACAGCATCAAATTTTTCATCATCTACAAGAGACTTCATGCTTTTGATTTCAGTATTGTTAACAAACTTCGCACCCATTTTGATGACTCTATAAACTTCTTCGTCTAAAACTTCTTCAGGTAATCTAAAAGATGGAATATTGGTTCTCATTAACCCGCCAGGCTTAGGATCCTTTTCAAATACTGTTACCTCATAACCTAAAGGCAATAGATCTCTAGCTACAGTCAAAGAAGCAGGGCCACCACCAATCAAAGCAATATTTTTTCCATTTTTTTCAGACGGAATTTCAGGAACAAGACTATCAAAGTCTTCTTTATTATCGGCAGCAACTCTTTTTAATCTGCAAATTGCTACCGGTTCTTCATGTGTTCTAGATCTTCTGCATGCTGGCTCGCATGGTCTGTCACAAGTTCTTCCAAGAATTCCAGGAAAAACATTTGATTTCCAATTAAGCATGTATGCATCGGTATATTTCTTTTGAGCAATCAGTCTAATATATTCAGGAACATTGGTATGAGCAGGGCAGGCCCACTGACAGTCAACAACTTTATGAAAATACTGAGGATCAGATATATCTGTTTTGGGCATGTAATCGCTTATGGGAACATCCGAACTACCAGAAATATCCTTTGATGATTTAGAATTTTCCAAAAGATTTTTTTCAGTATTGATAACGTCTCTAAACTCTTGGACAATTTGATCTCTCTTTAAAATTGCCTCGTCTAGATCTGAGGTTCCTGTGGTTTGCCTCAGATCATAACCTAACTTATCTCTTAGAGTTTTTGGAACTGAAAGTTTTACCCACCAAGTATTATGCCTTTTATAAAGATACTTGTTTTTGCTCATGATTCTGTACCTATAATCATTTAATTTGATCAGAGTGTACCTTATTTTTTTTCAAAGGTACATATCAAGATAGAAAAGATCTCCTAAGAGGCTTGTAATAGGGGTATTTGGTCTATTTTCCAGTTTCTTTATAATTAAAAGTTATAAAGTAGTCTATTAATGTACCTTTTTTCTTTACTCTGTACCTGAATGAGAATAGAATACACACAAATTTATTGGTAGGTAATTTTGAAACAAATTTATTTAGATTATGCATCAACTACTCCTGTAGAAGAAGGCGTCGTTAAAAAGATGACAGACTTTATGTCCTTCGATGGGAATTTTGGAAATCCTGCTTCCAGATCTCACTCCTTCGGTTGGAAAGCTGATGAGGCAGTTGAAGAGGCAAGAAATAACCTTGCAACTTTAATTGGTTGTGATCCTAGAGAAATCATTTGGACTTCAGGTGCAACTGAGTCTGATAACTTAGCAATTAAGGGCGCAGCAAGATTTTATAAGAATAAAGGTAATCATCTCGTCACTTCGAAAATAGAGCATAAAGCAGTGCTTGATCCCTTCAGACAACTTGAAGATGAAGGCTTTGAAGTTACATATTTGGAGCCAAACTCTTCAGGAGAGATCTCTATTGAACAAGTTGCAGAAGCAGTCACTGATAAAACAATTTTAGTATCACTCATGCATATGAATAATGAATTAGGAACTATTACTGACATTGATGCAATAGGTGAATTAACTAGAAGCAAAGGAATAATCTTCCATGTTGATGCAGCCCAAAGTATTGGGAAAATCGCCATTAATATGTCTTCAAATAAAATTGATCTTTTATCAATTTCAGCTCATAAATTTTATGGCCCCAAGGGCGTAGGTGCATTATTTGTTAGGAGAAAACCCAGAGTTAGATTAGAACCATTATTTCATGGAGGCGGTCACGAGAGAGGTTTTAGATCTGGTACTTTGGCTACACACCAGATAGTAGGTTTAGGGGAGGCAGCAAGAATAGCTCACCAACAAATGGATGATGACTTAAGAAAGTTAGAAAATCTTAAAAGAATTTTTTGGGAAGAAGTTAAAGATATTGAGGAAATCTATGTCAATGGTGATTCAAAAAACAAATTCCCTGGCATATTGAATATATCTTTTAATTTCGTTGAGGGAGAATCTCTAATAATGGCTCTTAAATCAATTGCAGTTTCCTCTGGGTCTGCATGTACTTCAGCGAGCTTAGAACCTTCGTATGTTCTTAGAGCGCTTGGCAGGAAAGATGAGCTTGCACATAGCTCTATTAGATTTTCTTTTGGTAGATATACTACTGAAAAAGATGTAAGGGAAACTGCCTTGCTTGTTAAGTCCTCAGTGGAAAGGTTGAGAGAAATCTCTCCTCTTTGGGAAATGTATCAAGATGGAGTAGATTTAGATAAAATAGAGTGGGCTTAATAGCTAAAGAGGATAAAAATGGCATATTCACAAAAAGTAGTAGATAAGTTCGAAGAAACTTTAAATAATCCTGAAAAGGCCAGTGTCGGTAGATGGAAGCCTGGCGATGAAGATTATCATCGAGTAGGTACCGGAATCGTTGGTGCTCCAGCCTGCGGAGATGTAATGAAACTTCAAATAAAATGCCAGAACATTGATGGCAAAAATAGAATAGTAGATGCAAGATTCAAAACATACGGTTGTGGTTCAGCTATTGCATCAAGCGGACAATTAATTGACATGCTTAAGGGCAAAACTTTGGAGGAGGCTCAAGCTATTTCTAACCAAGAAATTGTCGATATTTTAGAATTACCCGCAATTAAAATTCACTGTAGTGTGCTTGCAGAAGAGGCAATTCATCGCGCAATAGATGACTTCAAGAGTTTAAGAAATAATGACTAATGCCCAAGATAACTATTTTGCCACATGCAGAGATATGTCCAGAAGGAGCAGTTGTAGAAGCTGAACCCTCTAAGTCAGTCTGCGAAAATTTACTCGATAATAATATTTTAGTAGAACATGCTTGTGAGATGTCATGTGCATGCACTACCTGTCACGTAATTGTTACTGAAGGGTTCGATACTTTGGAAGAATCATCCGATGACGAGGAAGATATGCTTGATAAGGCATGGGGTCTTGAGCAAAGGTCTAGACTTAGTTGTCAATTAAGAAATCTCTCTAATGATATTACAATCCAGTTTCCAAGATATACTATCAATATGGTTTCAGAATTACATCCAAATAAGAATAATTTAGGGGCAGAAGATAAAAAGTCTCTCAGCAAGGATGATTTCAGTGTCTCTAGCTCTGCAGTAAGTCATCTTGTTGAGATGATGAAGTCCAATCCAGGCTCAAATGGAATTAGAATATCTTTAAAAGACTCTGGATGCTCAGGATATGCTTACAATCTAGATTACGTAAAAGATGAAGATCCTAATGATTACCATGGAAATTTCTCCGGTGTTGATGTTTATATCAAAGACACAAGCTTGATTTTCCTCAAAGGTACAGAATTGGATTATATTCAAGAAGGCGTAAATCATAATTTAGTCTTTAAAAATCCTAATGTTGAAAATGAGTGTGGATGCGGTGAAAGTTTTACATTTTCTAACAAACCATTTGCGGAGCTTAAATAGTTTCTAATCTTTGACAAAATGCTTTGGACAGATATTTATGAAATCGTCGATGAGCTTATTGAAAAGCACTCTGAAACTGATCCAGAAAAAATTTTGTTTGTTGATTTAAGAAAAATGGTCATAGATTTGGATGGTTTTACCGATGACCCAGACAGATCAAATGAAAAGATATTAGAAGCAATTCAGGCAACTTGGATTGATGAAAAAGACTAATTCTTAAGGAGGAAATATGGAAAATACTTTATGCATAATTAAACCTGATGCTGTAAAGAATGGCTTCATTGAAGATATAAATGAAAAGATAAAAGAATCGGGAATAAAAATTACTAAATCTAAACGCCTTACTTTGGATAGAGAAATAGCAGAAAACTTTTATGCAGAGCATTCCGAAAGACCTTTTTATGGAGAACTTGTTGATTTTATGACATCCGGTGATTGCGTTGTTCAGGTTTTAGAAGGAGATGACGTTGTTTCTAGGTACAGAGAATTGATGGGAGCCACTAACCCAGCTGAAGCAGATGAAGGAACACTAAGAAAATCATTTGCCACTTCTTTGGGAGAGAATGCTGTGCATGGCTCTGATTCTTTGCAGTCAGCTGAAAGAGAGATTGCTATCATGAATGATCTTTTCTAGAGAGAATTTTGGATTTTGACCTAGCAAAATTCCGCGAAGAAAAAGGAATTTCACTACATGAGATTTCTACTAAATTAAATATTCCAGAAAAATTTCTTTTAGCCATAGAGGAATTAAATTTTCATGAACTGCCAGCGCCTATTTTTGCTAAATCACAAATCAAGAAATATTGTTCATTTTACGATCTAGAGCCTTCAATAATTCTTGAAAAATATGAAAAATTTCTGAAGGAAAAAAATATTTCTAATGAAGATGAAGATCAAGAATCATCGGAGAACTTTTTTTCTATTTTTGTATCTAAGTTACTAAAAAGAAAGATTATTATTCTTTCAATTATTATTTTTTCTTTGATAATTCTTTCCTACTTGATATTTGGAGGCGATGATCAAAAAAAAGATGTCAGTTCCATTGAAAATATTTCAGACGATCAAGAAATTATTAATGACGAGTTAGTTTCTGAAAGCACTATAGAGAAAGACGTAAACATTCCAAATAATATTCTTGAAGACCAATTAGCTTTTGATCAAGATCCAGATGTTCCAACCATTGATATTGACTTTGGGGGGGATAATAAGAAAATTCTCTCAGATGTTAATGTCAGTGAAATTGAAATAATAGTCCAAGGCGAAAGTTGGGTAGAAATTATTGATAATGAGCAAATTCTTTTGTTTGAACTTCTTCAAACAGGTCTTTACGAAGTAACTGGTTATGGCCCTTTTAAATTTAAAATAGGACACTCTCCATCTGTGAAGATATACTTGAACGGAAAAAATATAGATTTTTCAGAAACTGTGAGTCAATACACCGATTATGCTCACTTTCTATTTGAGAACGGAGTAGTTGTTGAACTTTTTAAAGATTAAAAGACGAAATTCTCTAAAAATTAAAGTTGGCAATGTAGAAATTGGTGGCGATGCCCCAATTAGTGTTCAAAGCATGACGAACACTAAAACAGAGGATGTCCAAGCGACATTAGATCAAGTAAAACAGCTTGAAGATGCTGGAGCAGATTTAGTCAGAATTTCTGTACCAAATGAAGAAGCAGCAACGGCTTTCAAGTTGATAAAAAAAGATTCCAATGTTCCTCTCATCGCAGATATACACTTTGATTATAAGATGGGTATTCTGGCTGCTAAAAACGGAGCCGATTGCTTAAGAATTAATCCTGGCAATATTGGCAACATCGATAGAGTTAAAGAGGTAGTTAAATGTGCGGAAGATAAAGATATTCCAATTAGAGTTGGCGTCAATGCTGGTTCTTTAGAGAAAAAACTACAAAAAAAATATGGTGAGCCCACACCTGAAGCCTTGGTCGAATCAGCCATGAATCACGTGGATATATTGGAATCTCTTAATTTTCAAAATTTTAAGCTCAGCATCAAGGCATCTGATGTTGGCATGATGGTAGAAAGCTATAGGATTATTGCAGAAATCATAAAACAACCATTACATCTTGGTCTCACAGAAGCAGGTGGGTTCAGATCTGGAACAGTTAAATCATCCATAGCTATGGGTGCATTATTAATGGATGGAATAGGGGATACAATCAGGGTGTCACTTGCATCTGATCCCGTTGACGAAATAAAAGTAGGTTTTGATTTATTAAAAAGCTTAAAACTTAGATCAAAGGGAATAAATTTTATAGCTTGTCCAAGCTGTTCAAGACAAAATTTCAATGTAATTGAAACTATGAATCAATTAGAAGCAAGATTAGAGGATATCAGGGAAAATATTGATGTTGCTGTAATTGGCTGTTATGTGAATGGACCCGGGGAATCTAAAGCAGCTCATGTTGGTATAACTGGGGCAGATCCAAATAATTTGATTTACATTGATGGAGAGCCTGATCACAAAGTAGGGAATGAAAATCTCGTAGAGCATTTGGAAAAACAAATAAGAGATAAAGTAAAATCTATTGAGATTGAGAATAAAAAAATAATTGCTAAAGGTTAGATTATGTCGAAAGTAACAAAGCCCAGAGGTTTCAATGATCTGGATCCGAGTGAGTTTGAGCATAAATCAAATCTACTAAATGAAATAAAAACCATTTTTAATAGTTATTTTTTTAAAGAGATTGAAACTCCCATAGTCGAGAAGAAAGAACTTTTTATCAGATCTGTTGGAGAAGAAACAGACATAGTAAACAAGGAAATGTTTACCTTTCAAGATAGGAAGGGTGAGGGTTTAGTTCTCAGACCAGAGGGCACAGCAGGTTGTCTGAGGTTTGCCATTGATTCAGGTTTGCTTGATTTAGGTCCAATTAAACTGTCTTACGCAGGTCCAATGTTTAGATATGAACGACCTCAAAAGGGTCGATCAAGGCAATTTTTTCAAGTAAGCGCAGAAACATATGGCGTCAGAGGGTTTGAGGCAGATCTTGAGTTGCTGATGATGGCAAATGAAATTTTCCAAAGATTTGGAATAGGCAATGTTTCACTAAATATCAACTCTCTCGGTGATGAGGAATCTCAAAAACAATATGCTTCAGAATTAAAGAAGTATTTAAGTGATTTCTCTGAAGCTCTTGATGAGGATAGCTTGAGAAGACTTGAAACTAATCCCCTAAGAATCTTAGATTCCAAAAATGAAGAAACTCAAAAAGTCATTAAAGATGCGCCAAAAATATCCTCATTTTTAAGTCAAAAATCAGCTGACAATTATGAATTGATCAAAGAAGGCCTTAATGATTTAGGAATATCGTATACAGAAGACGAGAAATTAGTCAGAGGTCTCGATTACTACAATGACCTCGTTTTTGAATGGACATCTCCAGATCTCGGAAGTCAAAACACTTTTTGCGGAGGGGGAAGGTATGACAGATTATCCAAACAACTTGGCGGAAGAGATTGTCCGGCTGCTGGTTTCTCGATTGGTCTGGATAGACTTGCTTTGATTACTCAAGCAAACGAATCAACTTCTTCATCGTCTCTTCAAATAATACTTACCGATGAAAGCTATGTTTCAGATGGGCTTAAGCTCTCACAAGAGTTAAGAAAAGATAATAAAGATTTAAGAGTTTTGTTCTCTGGTTACCAATCTTCACTAAAAAATCAGCTGAAAAAAGCTGACAAGAATAATATTGATTTTGCGGTTATAATCGGCCCGGAAGAAGTGAGGTCAAAAAACTTTTCACTAAAAAAATTAAAAGAGGATGAGGATCAACTCACTCTTGAATATGATCAACTAGTTAAAGAGCTAAAAAATGAATGAAGATCCGTTTAGTTCATCTGCAGAAGCGAGACTATCTGGTTTTTTTGCTTGGATAAAATCTAATGCAATATCAATAACTCTTGTTTTAGGTCTTCTAATTGCTGCATTTTTTATCTATCTATACTTCCAAAATAAAAACGAAGAAAGATTGTCTGAAGCTTTTGAAGCTTATCAAAATATTATTGAATCTTTTAATGATGCAGAATCAACCCTAGAAGATTTCATGATGCAAATGGATTCAGCGCAGTCTAGCATCGAAAAAACAGTTTACGAGACAGCATCTGATCTCTTAGTTGCTAAGAAAGCTTTCGACGACGCCAATCTTGATTTAGCAAAAGGAAAACTTACTAAGATAATCACAACTGCCGATAACTCTAATAACCCGCTGCACGATATTGCTGTTATAAGATTAGGATATATTTTGATCCAAGAAAGAAATTTTGACGAAGCTAAGAAAAATCTAGCTCCAAGATTGGATTTTTATGAACCTAAGAGACTTGAGTTATTAGGAGATATAGCAAGCTTTGAGGAATCATATGAAGCAGCAAACACATATTACGAAGAGGCTATAAAGGCTACAGGCGATCAAGGATTCATAGAGTTGATGAATATAAAATTATCACTTCTCCCGTCATCTTAAATTTTATGAAAATAGCAAATTTAATAGTTTTATTGATTACTTTTTTTGTTTTACTAGGTTGTGAATCAGATGGAGAGGAAATTAATCTGCCTACTCCCTTACAAGAAATAGAATCTGAGATTAGCGGTGAAATTCTTTGGAAAAAGAAAATTCTCAAGAATCCTATTTTTGGAAGGTTTGATATTCACTTCGATGATAATTTTTTCTACTACATAACTTCTGAAGGTTTTTTAATCAAAGGCGATATAAGAAACGGACAAGAAATTTGGAAAAAAGAAATTTTCAATAGTCTTTCTGCTGGCTTGGGACATAGTTTTAGAACATTGTTTGCTGCTTCTTCAGATGGGGATGTTTTTGCTTTGGATGATGAAAATGGTGAATTGAAATGGCAGGCTAGCGTCAATACAGAAGTTCTGTCTTCTCCGGTTGCAAATGGGAGGATTGTTGCCGTGCAATCTGTTGACGGAAGAATAACAGCGTTAGATTTTAAAACCGGGGAATTTAAATGGGAGTATTTGGCAGTAATTCCTCAATTGACTCTGAGAGGTACGTCAGAACCTTATTTTTCTAACAATATGCTATTCATAGGTTTTGCCAACGGAAACTTAGCCATGATTGATCCAGATTCAGGAGTAGTTAGATGGGAAATTCCTTTAACTTTAAGCGAAGCAAGTTCAGAATTTGAAAGGATAATAGATGTTGATGCTAAACCGATAGTAACCTCGGGATTGGCAATAGGAGCTGCCTATCAAGGAAGTATTTCTGCTATTGAAATTCAATCAAGCAGAACAGTATGGAGACAAGATTCATCAATCTTTCAAGATTTTATTTCTTATCGAGGTGATATTTTCTTCGTTGATCAGTACGATGAAATTTTTTCACATCGGACTGTGGATGGTGACTTAGAATGGAAAAATTCTGAACTCAAATACAGAGAATTAACAAAACCTATTAGATATAAAAATAATTTGGTTGTTGGAGATTTAGAGGGCTTTCTTCACTTTGTAGACTTAAAAACTGGTAGTTTGGTTGGCAGAATACAGCCAACTAAAAATAAATTAGTTTCATTATTTTCTCAGGATAACTTCCTATTTGGAGTCGATTCGAAGGGCGCTTCCTTTTTACTTTCTGTAAAATAAACCCTAAAGCAGTGATGAAACCAATTATTACGATATTGGGTAAACCAAATGTGGGAAAATCCTCCCTGTTTAATGCTTTACTAGGAAACAACGAATCCCTTGTTGCAAATATAGAAGGTCTTACCAGAGACAAACAATACGCAAATTTAATTATTAACCATAGCAGTTATGTTCTTGTTGATACTGGTGGAATTGGCTTAACTAACAATGAGATTGATTTTGCTGTAACAAAGTCATCGTTAAGTTCATTTGAAGAATCTGACTTAATTATTGCGTTATTTGATTCATCAACCAATTTATCAAAAATAGATGCAGAGATCTTAAATTACATAAGAAAAGCATCTGTCCCTTTTATTCCTGTTTTAAATAAATGTGATTTAAAAGAAAGCGAAAATAATAAAGATCTTTATTACGAGGAAGGATTACAAAACGTTATTGAAATATCAGTAACAAAAAAACAGGGAATAAGAACCCTTGAGAAGAAAATAGAAGAAATTCTTCCTTCAAGAGAGCAGGCAGAAGAGGGCATGCAAAGCAATTTGAGAGTTGGAATAATTGGTAAACCAAATGCCGGAAAATCAACTTTTTTTAATAAACTTCTCCAAGCTGAAAGATCTTTAGTAGATAAATCAGCAGGCACAACAAGAGATTCAATTTCACATAAATTAGATATAAATAAGGCTGAAATTATTCTTACTGATACAGCGGGGATAAAAAGAAAAAGTAAATTAAATGATCAAATAGATAATCTGATCACCAGAGAATCAATAAATACCCTAAAGAATGTTGATGGAGTCGTTTTTTTGATAGACGTTCACCAGTCCATTTCGGATCAAGATCTTCAAATTATCTCCCTATGCCTTACTTCAGGGAAGCCAATCGTTATAGGTTTAAATAAAAGCGAGAATCTAAGTAAATCAGATAAATTAATCCTTAAAAAAGAAATTAATAGAAGGTTGTCCTTTGCGAGTCATTTAGAAAGTAAATTTATTTCTGCAAAAAAAAATATTGGAACAAAGGCTTTAGTCAGAGGTTTAATTAAAATTATAAAAAATTCAAGAAACAAAATATCAAAAAAAGAATTAAATGAAATTTTAGAAAGAATTGTAGAAAAAAATCCACCGCCAATTTCAGGAAGATTTAGACCAAACCTCAAATTTGTCCAATTGCAATCGAATAGACCTTTCACCATTTCAATTCATGGTAATAAACTCAAAGATATCAGTAATTCCTACACGAAATACATAGAAAAACAATTCAGAAAAGAACTAGATTTAAAGGGAGTTCCAATCAAAATTTTTTATAAGACTGATGACAATCCTTATAAATATAAAAAGAATAAGTTGACAGAAAGACAATTAAAAAAGAGGGCAAGGATAAGAAGGCGTTGATCGTTTTATTTTAAGCATTATAATTCTCTTGCCCTCCGATAAATAAAATGTCAAAACCGCCAGTTAATTTAAATTTATTTACAATTCAGTTTCCAATCACTGCATTGTCTTCTATTTCGCATAGAATTTCTGGAGTCATTTTATTTTTCTTAACCTTCCCCTTTATTTCATTGGTATTAGTTGCAATTCAATCGCAAGAGGGGTTTGATTATGCGTCAGCTCTAATGGCTCATTTCATCATGAAATCAGCATTAACCTTATACGTCGCGGCAATTGTTTATCACTTTTTCTCTGGTTTAAGACATTTGGCAATGGATTTTGGATATTGGGAGACACTCAAAGCCTCTAGATATAGCGCAATGATTGTTTATCTTTTATTTTTAGTTATGACTGTAATTTTTAGCTTTTTGATATGGTAACCAAGTTAAGAACATTTAAGAGAACTGGAGTTTTTGAGTTCTTTGTCATAAGACTTACCGCAGTTTTTCAGGCACTCTATTTTTTGGTTATATCCTTCTATTGGTTTCAGGTTGAACCTGTTAATTTTTTGGATTTAACGGCATTATTTGACAACATTTTGTTTAGGATTTGGACTTTCTTGATACTTGTTTCAATTTCCTATCATGCAATGTCTGGAATGTTGAATATTGCACATGATTATTTGACTTCTAGGCTTTTAGGAAACGTATCAGGATTTATAAAAAACTCTTTTCTAGCTTTATGTTGGATACAAGTTTTAGGTTCAATTACGGTAGGAATTTTATTAATAGTGAGTTAACTCTATGGCAATGAATGGAAAAGGTGAGGAATTAGACGCAAGTAAACTGAAAGTTTTAGAGTTTGATGGAATTGTTGTAGGCGGCGGCGGATCTGGCTTGATGGCTTCCTTGCAATTAGCCCAATCCGGTTTCAAAACTGCTGTAGTTTCAAAAGTTTTCCCAACAAGATCACATACTGTTTCCGCTCAAGGAGGCATTACTTGTGCAATACAAAGTGCTGATCCGGATGATGACTGGAGATGGCATATGTACGATACTGTTAAAGGTTCGGACTTTATTGGCGATCAAGATTCTATCGAGTACATGTGTCAAGAGGGCCCCAAAGCAGTTTTTGAACTTGAGCATATGGGATTACCTTTTTCTAGAACAGAGGAAGGAAAAATTTATCAGAGGGCTTTTGGAGGCCAATCAAAGGATTATGGGAAAGGCGGTCAAGCAGAGAGAACTTGCGCAGCCGCAGATAGAACCGGCCATGCTCTTTTGCACACTCTTTATCAAGCAAACCTTAAAGCCGGAACAAATTTTCTAAGTGAATGGTTTGCAGTCGATCTGGTTAAAAATGGAGATAATCAAGTCGTTGGAGTCATAGCTTTCGAAATAGAAACGGGAGAGCCTTATTTTCTAAAATCTAAAGCTACAGTTTTAGCAACAGGCGGCGCTGGAAGGATATACCAAACGACATCAAACGCGATGATCAACACTGGCGATGGAACTGGAATGGTTCTAAGAGCCGGCTTCCCAGTTCAAGACATGGAGATGTGGCAGTTCCATCCAACTGGGATCTATGGTCACGGCACTCTAGTTACTGAAGGATGCAGAGGTGAGGGCGGTTACCTGGTGAATAAAGATGGTGAACGATTCATGGAAAGATATGCACCCAATTATAAAGATCTTGCCAGTAGAGATGTAGTTGCAAGATCAATGATGTTAGAAATTCTTGAAGGCAGAGGATGTGGCCCCGATGCAGATCACGTTTACCTTAAATTAGATCACTTGGGACCTGAGATTGTTCATAAAAGACTTCCAGGTATAACAGAACTTTCTAAAACATTTGCTCACGTTGATCCCGTTGAACACCCTATTCCCGTAGTGCCAACTTGCCACTATGCAATGGGAGGAATACCAACCAATGTTCATGGTCAAGTTCTTACTCAAGCAACAGACGGAACTGACAATGTAGTTCACGGTCTTTATGCGGCAGGAGAAGCAGCTTGCGTCTCTGTTCACGGGGGCAATAGACTGGGTGGAAACTCTCTCTTAGATCTTATTGTCTTTGGAAGATCTGCTGGGCTTCATATCGAAAATGCACTCAAAGATGGAATAACTTTATCTAAGGCTACCAATGAAGATATTGATCAAGCTTTGGTTAATTTAAATAGGGTGAATATCAGTTCAACTGGTGAGGATGTTGCAACTGTAAAAGCTGAGTTACAAAAAAATATGCAATTAAACTTTGGTGTATTTAGAACCGGGGACTTAATGGAGAAGGGGTTAGTTGAGTTAGAGAACATTAGAGAGAAAACACAAAACATACACTTAACGGATAAATCGTCTAGGTTTAATACCGCTAGAGTCGAGGCATTGGAGCTTCTGAACTTAATAGAAGTTGCACAAGCTACTGCTGTGTGTGCTAATGAAAGAAAAGAAAGTAGAGGCGCTCACGCTAGGGATGACTTCCAAGAAAGAGATGATGAGAATTGGTTGAAACACTCTATTTATTTTGCTGATACAAAGGAAGTGACTAAAAGAGACGTCAATTTCCGTCCTAAAACTGTTCAGGCTTTTCAGCCAATTGTGAGAAGTTATTAAGATGGATGCAATTGCTTCAAAGTCTATTTCCTCAATCAATCTTTCTATTTACAGGTACGACCCTGACAGCGGTAAAAAGCCCTTCATGCAAGATTTATCAATAGACATTCCTGAAGGGCAAGACATTATGGTTTTGGATCTTTTAAATATGGCAAAAGAACAAGATCCAAGCATATCTTTTAGAAGATCTTGCGGAGAAGGTGTATGCGGCTCAGATGGAATGAATATTAATGGAAAGAATGGATTAGGTTGCATCACTCCGCTTTCTGAGGCTTTGAAAGGCAACAAAATTGTTCTCAGGCCTTTGCCAGGGCTACCAGTTATAAAAGATCTGATAGTTGATATGAAACAGTTTGTAGATCAATACAAAAAGATCAAACCGTATTTGATCAACGATGAAGAAAAACCAGAAAGAGAAATAAAGCAAACTGTTGAAGAAAGAGAGAAACTAGATGGGCTTTATGAATGCATTATGTGTGGATGTTGTTCAACAGCTTGTCCTTCATTTTGGTGGAATCCTGACAAGTTTTTGGGTCCTGCAGCTCTTCTTCAGGCTCACAGATTTATTAGCGACAGTAGGGATACTGCAACTGAAGAGAGACTTGATCAACTTGAAGATGCCTTCAGCGTCTTCAAATGTCATGGAATCATGAATTGTGTTTCCGTATGTCCTAAGGGTCTCAATCCCACAAAGGCAATTAACGAAATAAAGAAAAAATTAGTGAAAAGAGCTTTATAATAAAAGCTTGAACATTCACGAATACCAATCAAAACAGATTTTCAAAGAGTACGGACTTCCCGTTCCTAACTTTTTAACTGCAAACACAACCGAAGAAGTATTAGCCTCTGCAAAAGAAATTTCTGATACAAATTGGGTTGTCAAAGCTCAAGTTCATGCAGGAGGAAGAGGAAAAGCAGGCGGGGTGAAAGTAACGGATAACTTAAAAGAAGTTGAAGAATTCGCTGACAAGTGGATAAACAATAAGTTAGTAACTTACCAGACAGATGATCAGGGCCAGCCAGTATCTTGTATTTTAGTAGAGGAGTGTACTGAGATAAAAAAAGAATTTTATCTTGGGGCAGTAATAGATAGATCAACAAGATCCCTAGCAGTTATGGCTTCTCCTGAGGGAGGCATGGACATAGAGAAAGTGGCAGAGGATCATCCCGAAAAAATATTTAAAGTCTTTCTTAAGTCTCCATCAGTAGGAAATGAAGATCATTTGACTCTTGCAGAAGGTCTTGAATTATCTGAAGAACAAACAAAAGAATTCAAAGATATTTTCAGAAACTTGGTCAAACTTTTTTTCGAAAAAGATTTATCTTTAGTTGAGATTAACCCACTAGTCCTCAATGGATCGGACAACTTAGTATGCTTAGATGGAAAAATTAATATCGATTCTAATGCTCTGTTTAGACAGGATGAAATCTTAGAATTAAGAGATATCTCTCAAGAGGAAGAAAAGGAGTTAAGAGCTTCTGAATGGGATTTAAACTATGTGTCCCTTGAAGGAAACATTGGTTGTTTAGTTAACGGAGCAGGTCTCGCAATGGCAACCATGGACATTATTAAATTAGCTGGAGGAGAGCCAGCAAATTTTTTAGATGTTGGCGGTGCAGTTGATGAAAAAAGGGTTGCAGAGGCATTTAAAATCATCTTAGAAGATGAGAACGTAAAAGCAATACTAGTAAATATATTTGGCGGCATTGTAAGGTGCGATGTGGTGGCTGATGGAATAATTTCTGCTGTAGAGGGAGTGGGCGTAGATGTTCCGGTAGTTGTCAGACTGAAAGGGAATAATTCTAAGATCGCAAAGGAAATGCTGGGTAAAACTAATTTAAATATTATAGCTGCATCTGAATTATCTGAAGCTGCAGAAAGGGCTGCTGAGATAGTAAAATGAGCATCCTCGTCAACAAAGATACCAAAGTAATTTGTCAGGGCTTCACTGGTTCTCAAGCCACATTGCATTGTTCACAAGCTATTGAGTATGGAACAAGCATCATTGGCGGGGTAACACCAGGAAAGGGTGGAGAAAGTCATTTAGATCTTCCTATATTTAATTCTACAAAAGAGGCTCAACAAGATTTGGAAATAGACGCAACAATAATTTTTGTTCCTGCTAAGTTTTGTAAAGATTCTGTTCAAGAGGCTATTGATGCAGAAATTCCATTGATCATTTGTATTACTGAAGGAATACCTACTTTGGATATGATGAAGTTAAAACAAAATGCTGACTCTGCAGGTTGCAGAATTATTGGTCCAAACTGCCCTGGTGTGATTACGCCAGATCAATGCAAACTTGGAATCATGCCCGGGTATATTCATAAGCCAGGGAAAATAGGAATCGTTTCAAGATCGGGAACTTTAACTTATGAAGCTGTTGATCAGACCACTCAAGCTGGTTTAGGTCAAAGCAGTTGCGTGGGAATTGGCGGAGATCCCATTCCAGGATCAAGTTTTATTGATATTTTGCAGCTTTTTGAAGAAGATTCTGAAACAGAAGGAATCGTGATGGTTGGTGAAATTGGAGGAACTGCTGAAGAAGAAGCTGCTGAGTTCATTCAGTCAAATGTTTCCAAACCTGTGGTTGCATATATTGCAGGAGTCAGTGCTCCACCCGGGAAAAGAATGGGACATGCCGGAGCAATAATCGCTGGCGGAAAAGGAACAGCGGAAGATAAATTCTTAGCTCTTGAAAAGGCTGGAGTTCATACAACTAGAAGCCCTGCCAAAATAGGAGATGAAATAAGCAAACTAGTATGAAAAATTTCCATTGGTATTTTTTCATTCTCTTTTATTCGATTTTTTTTATCTGGTATTCAAATCTTTCAGGTCCACTGAATGATGAAGAGATTGATTCTTTTATGAAAGTCATTTCTGAAAGAAGCGGCAACGACGAACAAAACATTCAACGTTTAAGAAAATTCATGGAAGAAGACGATGGAAAGGATTTTTTTATGGTTAACTTTTTAGACTACAACGAATCTCCAGAAACAATGCCAGCAACTGGCAAAGGAGCATCCTCTTCAAATCTTATGAATTACTACATGGAATACATGTATCCTGAAATGTTTAAAAGAGCATCTCATCCAATTTTTTTCTCAGAAGTTTTTTTTCCAGCTATGGACATTGTGTCAGCACAAGGCATGGAGGAATGGGATAACGTTGCTTTCGTTAGGTACAGAAGCAGAAAGGATATGTTGGAAATTGGCTTAAATCCAATTTTTGATGAAAGACATCTTTATAAAATAGAAGCCCTAGAGAAAACAATAGCTATACCGGTAGAGACACCTCTCTTGAACGATTTAAGACTGATCCTTTTTTTTCTCTTACTGACTTTAGGCTTAGTAATTGATCGGATTCGAGCTTAGTTTTATTTATGAGGTGTAACTAAATACTTCTCCCCAGTAGCCTGTTTTGCATAAGTCAGAATTGAATCTGCATCCAACATCTCAGAAAGAGAAACCTCTTTAGTGTAGTTACTAGCAAAAGTTGTTGTAATCTCATCAGCCACGCGTTGCCTCATCTTTTGGAAAATTTCATTTCCTGCTTTTGCAATAAAGGGAGTTAGAAGCCAACCGCCAAGCCCCCAATTCAGTCCATAAGATCTATTTAAAACTGTTGGAGTAGGGTCTAAGCCTCCATAAATATAAACTTGTTTGTAAGTATCTGAACCATAACGGCTGTATTCTTTCATATTTCTATTTGCAGCAGTTTCCATAGCAGCTAATATCTGACCGGCTAATTTACCTTCATTACCTCCACCTGTTGCATCAAATCCAAGAGTGGCGTTATTTTCAGCTATTGCATCAATGAGACTCTCCATAAAATTGTCGTTTGTAAAGTTACAAACATGAGTAGCCCCAAGACCTTTCAGTAATTTTTCATGTTCTTCTTTTCTTACAATGTTCACCAGAGGAATGTTATCTGCCAAGCAAATCTTAATTAGCATCTGACCTAAGTTTGAAGCAGCAGCAGTATGAACAAGAGAAGAGTGATTTTCCATTTTCATGGTTTCAATAAACCCAAGGGCAGTAAGAGGGTTCACAAATGAAGAAGCAGCATCTTTAGATGATGTTCCCTCGTGCATCACAAGACAACTCTGCGCAGGTATACATCTATATTGAGAGTACATTGCTCCACCAGCGACACCAACTGTTTTGCCAATCATTTCCTTCGCATCTTTTCCTGCATCAATTACTTCTCCGGCACCTTCATTACCAACTTGCATTGATTTATCTAATCTTGCTTGCATGGTCCTTAGTAGTTTTGGATGAACGTTCATCGTTGCTTTTTTGTCATCTCCTTCACCTTCAACTTTTAAAGATGTGACATCAGCAGCAAAACTTATTAATAATCCAAGATCTGATGGATTTATTGGAGAAGCTTCAACCTTAATTAAAACTTCATGATCTTTTGGTTTTGGAATTTCCGAAGAGGAAATGGATAAAGTTAATAATCCATCCGAGTTGATTTCAGACCTAATTTCTTTTGACATTTCTCCCATTTTTTATCTCCCTTGATTTAAGAAAAAAGCTGGACTACAGCTAGGATCAACATTACAGACAAAGCCATGTAGATCATCGAGCTTAAGATGAGTTTTTTCATTTTTTTATAACCGTGAATTCAAATAGATTATCTGATTCCTTTATTTCTTTCAATTTATGCTCTAAATATTCACAGAATTTCTTAACATCAGGAACACTCATGGGATCGGTAGAAATTAAGCGAACTTCTTCTCCGCTTTCAGCTTCATAAATTGCCTTATGCAAAAGCATAAGAGGCTCAGGACATTTAAGACCTTTAGCGTCAATTATTTTCATAAGATTGTTGGAACTGAGCAGAATTCTTGGATACTAAATTTAACCTCCAAAGAACCAATATAGATAAAATGAACATTCCAGCTGCCATTCCAATCCACATGCCAAGCGCTCCAATGGGCTCAATAATATTATCTGTTAAGGATATGTTGTAACCAAGCGGCATACCTACGACCCAATACGCAATTATCATTATCAAAAGCGGGACTCTTGTGTCTTTGTAACCCCTTAATGCACCCATACCGCTAAATGCAATGCCATCTGTGATTTGAAAGATGGCTGCGACAATTAAGAGGGTAGAAGTTAAAGAAATTATCAAGCTGTTAGGATTAAAAAAACTTGCAAGGTATTCACCATATAGAATTAAAATTGCGGCATTGATAAAGGCAAGAGCTATGGAAAATCCTATTCCACAAAAGGCTGCAAATCTAGAATCCTGAGAAGCATTTGCGCCTACTAGATTTCCAACTCTCACAGAAGCTGCTAAGCCAATAGCTAGCGGTATCATGAATGTCACTGTTGAAACATGCATGGCAATAGAATGACTAGCTATTACGTCAGCCCCTAGTTGACCTAAAATTAATCCAGAGCCACTGAACATACTGATTTCGACAAAAAGGGTTCCTCCAATCGGTAGCCCTAAAATAACTATCTCTTTAATAATTTTAAAATCAGGTAAATCAAACTGGTCAAAGAGCCGACAATCTTTGTAATTATCACTTGAATAAATATAGGTTGCTAAAATAATTAGAGATAGCCATGCCGATACAGCAAAAGAAATCCCACAACCAGCGCCACCTAACTCAGGCAAGCCAAACTTTCCAAAAATAAATCCATAATTGAGTATTGCATTCACAGCTACCATAAAAAGGTTTATGTAAGTTATAGGCAAGGGTTTTGTTATACCTTCGCTCATTGACCTCAAAGGTTGAAAAAAATATAAAGCAGGAAGCCCAACCATTAATCCATACATATATTTTCTGGTTATCTCTCTTACTTCTTCAGGAGTACCAAGCAAGTTAAAAGCCCAAGAAGATTGACTCATTGCCCAGATTCCTAAAATAATCAGAGGAATACTTACCCAGAAAGACTGCCGTATTATTTTCCCAACATTTTCTAAAGTATTTGCTCCAAAATTTTGAGCTACCATTGCGGTAACAATGAATAAGGTTCCCATCAATCCCATGGAGATTGGGAAAAAAAACATATTTCCAGTAGCTACCGCAGCTTGATCTATTGTGCTGTAATTTCCTGTCATTAGAGCTGCAATTATTCCTGTTGCATGTCCTGCAAGCTGAGAAAAAAACATTGGTATGGCTAATTGCCTAAATTTTGAGAGCTCAAACGAAATCTTAGGCAGAAATTTGTTCGGTCCTTCGTAAATTAATCTAGCAGTATTTGACATAAAAGGACGCTATCATATCACTTAGCACCAAAGCAGGAGTTATAAAATTAGAAAAGATAATCGACCATTTTGGTTAAAAAGAATTCATTGGTTTTTGGATAAACTTTATATTGAGAAAATTATCAGACCGCAATTTGACTTCCTTGGAAAGGCTCCTATGATCATGGGTGTTAGGTATGTTCAAATCTTTGGTACAGGAATAAAAATGGGTGATTTTGCGACTCTAATTACCTCACCAGATGCTCATATTCATCTTACTACTTGGATAAGCGGAGGGTATGAAGGAAAAATAACTATTGGAGATTTTTGTTTAATTAGCCCTGGAGTCAGAATTTCTGCTGCCACAAACATTGAGATAGGTAACTCCTGCATGTTTGCTAACAATGCGTACGTATCAGATTCAGATTGGCACGATATTTACGATAGAGCTCAACCAGTTGGACAATCAGAACCTATTAAACTAGAAGAAAATGTTTGGGTTGGAGATAGAGCAGTAATATGTAAGGGAGTAACGATAGGTAAGAATAGTATTGTGGGTGCTGGAGCGATAGTCACAAAGGATGTGCCACCAAACGTTGTTGTAGCCGGGAACCCTGCAAAAATTGTAAAAGAGTTAGATCAAACAGCAAAAATGAAATCAAGAGAAGATATGTTTTCTGACCCCAAAGAAATGGATGATTTGTATTTAGCTCTTGATAGATATAATCTCAAAGGCAATACCTTTTTTGGATGGATTAAAAGCAAAATTTTGCCCTCAAGCAAAAATTGATAAAACTAATAATAGATAAAAATATTCCTATTTCAGAAGAATCTTTTGAAGACCAGAATATTGATTTTGATTTTTTACCTTTCGATAAAATAAATTCTTCAACGATTAAAAATGCTGATGCTCTTTTTATTAGAACTACAACTAAAGTAAACAAGGAGCTCATTTCAAAATCCAACATTTCATTTATCGGATCTTTTGCTTCTGGAGAAAATCATATTTCTATTGATTTATTAGATGATAGTGAATGTTTCATACAAACCGCCAAAGGTTCAAATTCTCAAGCTGTTTTTGAATATGTGCTCAGTTGTATGTTAGAAAATGATTTTGAAGCATGTTCGGTTGGCATAGTGGGTCACGGCCACGTTGGAAAAAAAATCGATTCTAGTTTAAGTAAACTTGGATATGAGGTAGAGATATATGATCCTTACTTATATGATCATTCAGAAGATGAGTTGAATAAAGTTTTATCGTGCGAGGTATTAAGCATCAATTGCTCATATTCAAAGGAAGGAAAATATCCCTCTCATAATTTAATCTCAAAAGAACAGAGACCGAAAAGTAAATTAGTAATTAATTCATCAAGAGGCGAGGTAGTTGATTATTCTGAAATAGCAAAATCGTCAGAAATATTCAATGATGTTTGGGTAAATGAACCAAAAATTTCCTCAAATGATATTTATTCTTTCATGAATCACTCAAATGCTTTTGGCACACCTCACATAGCGGGTTATACATTCTCATCTAAAGAAAGACAGATTGATTTAATTTTAGAAAAGTTTAATGATCTTTTTTCTATATCTGTGGAACGAAAAGAAGATAAAAAGTTTATAAAACTCTCAAGCTGTCTTTCAGACAAATTAATAAAATCAAAGAATTTAGATTTTAAATCCTTGATTTCAGAAGTTTTTTCAACGAGAAAAATCGCTATAGAATTTAAGGCTCTCTTGAGTGAATACAACGAGATGGATAAAACTTTTGGGCCAGAGGAATTTGAAAAGCTAAGAAAATCAAAAATGAGACAGGGCTTTGATGAAATTAATATAGATATACCTATGGATAAAGATCTATTACAAAGAATGGAGCTTTCTGGCTTTAAAAATCAAAAGAAATAAAAATTTTCCTAAAAAACTCACTTAGTTATAATTAGCATATGAATGATTACAATTCTCTTCTGAGCGATCAAGAAATTGCAATTTTAAGAGAAAAAAAAGATTGGAAAACCACAATGACAATTATTTCAATGTGGGCTCAGGTTCTTTTCGCCTTTTCTTTATTCATTTATCTACCTAATGTCCTAACTTTTATCATTTCTTCAGTGATCGTAGCAGCAAAGCAATTCCAAATGACAGTTCTTATGCACGATGGTGCCCATGGTTTGATGTATAAAAATAGAAAATTAAATGACTTTGCATCACAGTGGTTTTGCGCTTTTCCAGTGATGACTGATACTTTTCCCTATCGAAAAATACATTCACAGCATCATAAATACACTGAAACAGATAAAGATCCTGACATAGGTTTAACAAAAGCTTTTCCGACATCCAGAGCAAGTCTCATCAGAAAATTTACGAGGGATCTAACTGGAGTCGCAGGACTACGAAGATACTTTGGTGCGCTAAAGTCTGCTTGGGGATCAAACTTGAGCCTATCTGCTCACATTTCACGATTTTTAAGCAAAATGCACGGATTTCTCTTAACTAACTTGATTCTTTTTACAATTCTTTATCAAAGCGGCAACCCTTGGCTTTACCTTTTTTTATGGTGGGTACCGATGATTACTCTGTTCAGCCTTTTTTATAGAATAAGAAGTATCACTGAACACTCAGGCGTGGAAGGTGGCGATGACTTCAAAAACACCAGGACGACAAAAGTGCCATGGTATTTAAGCTACTTTCTAGCCCCCCTGAATGTAAATTATCATGTTGAACATCACCTTTTTACATTTTGTCCTTGGTATAACTTACCAATGGCCCATAAAATGCTCAGAGCAAAGGGCCATACTTCTAAAATGGAAATTGCCAATGGTTATGGAGATGTCTTTAAAAAAATACTTCTAACAAATTAATGTCAAAGCAAGATAAAGAAAAAAAGCAGATCTCAGCAGAGGCCTATTATGTGACCCAGCAGCATGGAACTGAGCCTGCTTTCTCTGGGAATTTGAATGATAATAAAGAGCCGGGAGAATATGTTTGCGTTTGTTGTGGATCAAAGCTATTTGATCATACTGCTAAGTACGATTCTGGTTCCGGTTGGCCAAGTTTTTATAAGCCATTTGAAAAAAATTCCGTTGCTTACAGTGATGATTATGAAATTGGTTATTTAAGAAAAGAAGTTCATTGTTCTAAATGTTCGGCTCACTTAGGTCATGTATTTGATGATGGACCACAACCAACAGGTTTAAGGTATTGCATAAATTCAGTAGCTCTTGATTTTATTCCTGAAGAAAAAGAATAATTTTGACTACACCTTCTAAATTGGAGAGCCCTGAAAAAGGTTTATTTTTTAAGACGGGCTTAGTTTCATTTTGGACTTTTATTTCTAGAATTTTTGGTCTTATAAGAGACGTTGTTACAACCAGCCTTTTAGGATCATCACTTGCACATGATGTTTTTGTGGTCATGCTAAAAATACCTAATGTTTTTCGGAGACTAGTTGCTGAGGGGGCTTTTAATCAAGCTTTTGTCCCTGTACTCACTGAGTATAAAAATTTAAATAGTTTTGAAGAGACAAAAGAGGTTATTAACAAATCATTTACTTTAATATTTTTAGCTTCAGGAATTTTGGTGGGTTTGGTTTTTATTTTTACTCCTGTATTCGTTTTTATTTTTGCTCCTGGTTTTTTTTACGATGAGTCTAAGCTTGCACTGTCTCAAGATATTCTAAGGATAACTTTCCCTTATTTATTTTTTATATCTTTGGTTGCCTTATCGGGTAGTATTTTAAATTCATTTGGTAAATTTTCAGTTCCTGCAGCTACCCCTGTTTTTTTTAATTTAAGTATCATTCTCTGTGCTATTTTTCTTAGAGACTATTTTGAGAATCCAGTATTTGCACTTGCTTATGGTGTGATAATCGCTGGAATAGTCCAATTAGCCTTTCAAATAAAATTTTTGTTAGATTTAAAACTTTTGCCAAGACTTGATTTGAAAATACTCAATAAAGGCACTAAAAAAATATTTAATTTAATGATCCCTGGTATTTTGGCTGGTGGAGTCGTTCAGTTAAATATCTTAATTGATACTATTTTTGCTTCTCTTCTTGAAACAGGGAGCCCAACATGGCTTTACCTTTCCGATAGATTAATACAACTTCCCCTTGGAATTTTTGGAATTGCCATCGCCACTGTTATTCTTCCTAAATTATCAAGCGAATATGTCACTGAAAAATATTTTGAATTTAAAGAAAATTTAAAATGGGGAATAGAACTCATTTTAATCTTTGCAATCCCTTCTTCTGTTGCACTTTTTTCTCTAGGGTTACCCATCATTGAATTACTTTTTGTAAGAGGAAACTTCAATGAAAGTGATGCAATTATGACTGCTATGAGCTTGCAAGCTTTTTCGCTTGGCTTATTTGCTTTTATGTTGATTAAAGTTTTATCAGCTAGTTTTTTTGCAAGACAAGATACTTTTACCCCCTTAGTTATTACCATTCTTTCTTTTGTTATGAATGTTCTTCTGAATTACTTTTTGGCTTTTTATCTAGGATATGGCCATGTTGGTCTTGCTTTAGGAAGTTCTGTTGCTGCTATAGTTTCTGTCATCATTTACTACGTTATTTTGTCAAAAGACTCTTTCATTGAAGTAACTAAAGAAAGTTTAATTTCAATGGTAAAGATAATAAGTGCAAATATAGTTTTTTATTTCGTTATTAATTTCTTCGCAAACAATATTTCAGCTATTAATGTTCAATGGCTTTCTAACCTAGTTCTTTTGTTTGGGATATTATTTCTAATATTAATTTATTTTTTAATACTGTATTTATTAGGATACAGAACATCTTTTTTTAGAAGATAATGTATTTGATTAGAGGTCAGTCCAACATAGAGCTTTTTAAAAAAAAGCATCCAGATGACTCATTCATTGCAACTATAGGAAATTTTGATGGCTTACATTTAGGCCATAAAGAAATTCTTAAAAACATGCTTTCAATTGCTAATAGAAAAAAGCTAAAGAGGATGGTTATTTTTACTGAACCTCATGCAAAAGAATTTTTTGCTGAAGAAATATCTTCTGTTGAGGCACCACCAAGAATTTCCCCCTGGAGAGATAAATATTTAAGCTTAAAAAAGAATGGAGTTGATGTTGCTTTCTTTCTCAAGTTCAATAATAGCTTAAAAAGAATGACGCCTGAGATTTTCGCTCAAGACATCCTTGGTAATCTTCAAATTAAGTCACTGATGATTGGAGATGATTTCAAGTTTGGAAAGGACAGAAAAGGCGATTTTAATTTTCTTTCAAATTGGGGCAAAAAAAAAGGGATTGAAGTACTTAAAACAGCGACATTTAAGGTTAAAGGCAAAAGAGTAAGCAGCACTCGAATAAGGGAGGTTCTATTAAATAATAACTTTGATGAAGCAAAAGAACTTCTTGATAGACCTTATACCTTTTCTGGAAAGGTAGTTCGCGGAAATCAGCTAGGAAGAACAATAGATGTACCGACCGCTAATCTTTGGTTGCCTAAAACAAATTTACCCATCAATGGAGTTTATGGAGTAAAAATTCAAATCAAAGATAGAAATTTTTTTGGCATTGCTAATATGGGTCTTCGTCCTACAATTGGAGGAACTATGCCTGTGCTTGAGGTACATATATTTAATTTTTCAGAAGATATCTATGGCCAAAGAATTCAAGTAGAATTTTGTTTTAAAGTAAGAGATGAAAAGAAATTTTCAGGTTTAGAAGAGCTTAAAGAACAGATAAAAAAAGATATTTCCTTCACGTTGAGCACATTTAATTCGATTCTATGAAAGATACCCTAAATCTTCCAAAGACTAAATTCTCCATGAAAGCAAATTTGGCTCAAAAAGAGCCAGATATTCTTAAATATTGGGAAGAAATAAATTTATATGATTCTCTCCAAGAACAAAATAAGAATAAACCTAAGTTTACTTTTCATGATGGGCCTCCTTATGCAAATGGCCCCATTCATCTGGGTACAAGTATCAATAAAACTTTGAAGGATATTGCCTGTAAATCTAGATTGCTATCTGGATATAACGTTTCTTTTGTTCCGGGATGGGATTGTCATGGATTACCTATAGAGTTGAATGTGGAACAAAAATCTGGGAAACCAAATATAGACTTACCAGCTAAAGACTTCAGGGCTAAGTGTCGTGATTATGCAAACCAACAAATAGCTATCCAAAAGAAGGATTTCAAGCGATTAGGTGTTTTGGCTGACTGGAACAATCCTTATAAAACTATGGATTTTTCTTTTGAGGCAGGAATAATTAGAGCCCTTTCTGAGATTGTTAAATCAGGCCATTTAGTTAAAGGAGATAAGCCAGTTTATTGGTGCCCTGATTGCAATTCTGCTCTTGCTGAAGCGGAAGTGGAGTACAAAGATAAATTGTCTGTTTCAATAGATTTTCTATTTGAGGTGGAAACATCCGCAGTGAATAAAATTTTTAACACATCAGTGAAAGGTGATATAAAAACCTCCTTCCTTTCATGGACTACAACTCCTTGGACTATTCCTGGGAACGTTGCTTTATCAGTCAATTCAAATCTTGAGTATTCTTTAATGGAAGTTCAGATAGAGAATAAGAAACAGTGTTTAATTATTTCCAAAGCATTAGTTGAAAGCGTTATGAAAAGATGTTCAATAACAGATTTTTCTACCTTGTCGACAATACCCGGATCAAACCTAGAGTCTATTGAAGCAAGGCATCCTTATTTTGATAGAAAGTCTACTGTCATATTGGGAGATCACGTAACTATTGAAATGGGTACGGGAGTTGTTCATACAGCTCCAGCTCACGGGCTTGAAGATTTTCATGCAAGTAACAAGTATAACCTCGAGATACTGAATTACGTTGGTCCGGATGGAACTTTTACCGATGATGCAAAAGATTTTTCTGGAATGAATTTAGAGGAGGCAAATAAAAAATCAATAGAAATGTTGGAAGAAACTTCAAATCTTTTATCCAAAGAGTCTTATCAACATAGTTTTCCTCATTGTTGGAGACATAAAACGCCCCTATTTTATAGAGCGACACCGCAGTGGTTTATTTCTATGACAGCTGAAAACTTATTGCAAAATTCTATAAACTCGATTGATTCTGTAAATTGGATGCCAGATTGGGGTAAGTCTAGGATCACTAGCATGATGGAAGAGAGGCCAGACTGGTGTATTTCTAGGCAGCGAACATGGGGCGTCCCTATCGCACTTTATTTACACAAGAAAACAGGAGAACTCCATCCAGATACATTATCAATCATGCAAAAGGTTGCTGATGAGGTTGAAAAGTCTGGAACAGATGTATGGTTTGAGCAGAATCTAGAAACAGTCAATGTGGGAGAGGATTATGAGCCAGTAATGGATATTTTAGATGTCTGGTTTGACTCTGGTGTAACACATTATTGCGTTCTTAATGAACAAAGAGGTTTATCACAACCAGCAGATTTATATTTGGAGGGATCTGATCAGCATAGAGGTTGGTTCCAATCATCCTTGCTAACAGGAATGACTATTAATGATCTGCCCCCTTTTAGAAATGTAGTTACTCATGGATTTGTCGTTGATAGTGAAGGAAAAAAAATGTCTAAATCACTAGGAAATGTTGTCTCTCCTCAATCTATTTGGAATCAAAAAGGTGCAGACATTTTAAGGGCTTGGGTTGCATCAACAGAATTTAGAAATGAGATGAATTTTTCCAATGAAATTCTCGATAGAACCACCGACTCATATAGAAAAATAAGAAATACTATAAGATTTCTTTTAAGTAACTTATATGATTTCGACCAAAAGAATAATCTAGTACAAAGTAAAGATCTTGTCGAATTAGATTTATTCATAGTCTCTAAAGCAATGAATATTCAAAAAGACATCGTAGCGGATTATGAAAACTTCGATTTTCACCTTGCTTTCCAAAAAATCCTTAACTTTTGTTCAAATGAGTTAGGTAGCTTTTATTTAGATATCATAAAAGATAGAGCTTATACGTCACATCAAGATGGTCCTGCTAGGAGATCTTCGCAAACGGCAATGTTTCATGTGCTTCAAATGCTCTTAAGGTGGGTTAGCCCAATAATAAGTTTCACTGCTGAGGAAGCATGGCAAGAGTTAAGTCATAATGGAAGGTCAATATTTGAAGAAGAATGGTACTTTCTAGATGATAATTTTGATATTGATCTAGATGTTTGGAATGATTTAATCAATTTAAAAGATGAAGTTAATAAAAAAATTGAAATTTTTAGGGAGAAAGGATCAATCGGCTCTTCTCTTGATTCAGAAGTTCATATTTCATGTAATGAGAATGACTTTTTTAAATTTTCAAAATATGGCGATGAGCTTAAGTTTCTTTTTTTGGTTTCAAAAGTAACATTATTGGTTGCAGATGGAATAGAAGAAATTCAGATAGATATCAATTTATCGAGTCATGAAAAATGCGAAAGATGCTGGCATCGATTGCCAGATTTGTCTCTATATCAAGGCAGCAAAATTTGTTCAAGATGTTTGTCTAACCTGTCTTTTCCCGGGGAAGTAAGACTCTTGATATGAAAATCTATCTAGGGATATTTATTTTTGCTCTTTTTACAGTCGATCAATTTTCTAAATATTTAGTTAGATTAAACTTTGAACTTTATCAATCCAAAAGCATCTTCAATTTGCTTGATTTTGTGTACATCCCTAATTACGGAGTAGCTTTTAATATCCTTAATAATGAAAGCTTGAATCTAGGATTTGTATTTAGCTTGCTTGTCTTTTTAATCTGCCTTTACTTAGTTTGGTTGATATTTATAAATCAAGAAAGGCCTAAAAAAACTCAATTAATATCTTTGAGTTTAATTCTTGCAGGAGGATTTGGTAACTTGTTTGATAGGGTTTTTTTAGGATACGTGGTTGATTTTATTGCTATTACATTCAACCCTTATGTATTCAATTTAGCCGATGTATTTATAACAATTGGAATAGTACTTTATCTGATAAATTATTTTAAAGTTAAGGAGCAAAATTTTTGAAAAGAGAGATTAAGTTAGCAAATCCAAGAGGATTCTGTGCTGGAGTAGATCGTGCCATCGAAATTGTAAATCAGGCATTATTGAAATTCGGTCCGCCAGTCTATGTCAGACATGAGGTAGTTCATAATCGAAATGTTGTAGAAGATCTAAAATCTAAAGGAGCAATTTTTGTTGAACAAATTGATGAAATACCAGAAGGCGCAATAACTATCTTTTCTGCTCATGGGGTTTCTAAAAAAGTTGTCGATGATGCTGAAGTAAAGAACTTGAATTATTTTGATGCAACTTGCCCTCTGGTTACAAAAGTTCATATGGAGGTCATCAGATATGCAAGGCAAGGTTTGGATATAATTTTAGTTGGGCATGATAATCATCCTGAAGTGGAAGGAACTCTGGGAAGATTTCCTCACGACTCAAAAGGTAAAATTTATTTAGTTGAGTCAGAAATCGATGCAAAAAATATTGAAATAGCTCAGCCTTCCAAACTTGCTATGGTTACTCAAACAACTTTATCTGTGGATGATACAAAATCGATTATAGATATTTTGAAAAAGCGTTTCCCTAGACTAATAAGCCCATCTTCTGATGATATTTGCTACGCAACACAAAATAGACAAGATGCTGTTAAACAGCTCGCATTAGAAACAGAACTGATAATAATTGTGGGTTCTAACAACAGTTCTAACTCAAATAGACTAAAAGAATTGTCAGAAAATTGTGGTGTAAAATCCATATTAGTTGATGATCCTGATGAGATAGCTCCTGAACAACTAGATGGAATTTTCAAATTAGGAATATCCGCTGGGGCTTCTGCTCCCGAGTCTTTAGTTCAATGCATTGTTTCAAAATGTCAAAAATTAGGATTTGAAATGTCTCAGGAACTAGACGGCTTGAAAGAATCGGTAAATTTTAAACTTCCAAAAGAATTAGTTTCATGAAAAGAATTGGTGTCATAGGTTCAGGTATAGCAGGAATTACAACTGCCTATTCATTAGCTAAAAGGGGCCATGAAGTTACGCTTATAGATGCTAGAAGATATCCTGCAATGGCCACTAGTTATGCAAATGGGGGCCAATTAAGTGCCAGTAATGCTGAAACTTGGAACACAACAAAAAATTTATTTAATGGAATAAAATGGATGTTCCAAAAGGATGCTCCTCTTCTCTTTAATCCAACCCCAAATGTAAATAAGTACAAATGGATGCTTGGATTTCTAGCAGCAACTTTTTCCGGTAAGCACAAATCTAATACCCTAAAGACAATAGATATGGCAAAAAAAGCAAGAGAGCATTACTTCAAAATTGCTGATGATGAAAAAATTGAATTTAATTTATTAAAAAAGGGATTACTTCATATTTATGATAATGAAATTGAATTACAAGCCGCTAGAGCAAAAAAGAATTGGATTGAGCAAGATGGAATGGAGTGGGATTATTTAGATCTTGATGAGATTGAGGATTTGGAGCCAGCATTCAAAACAGACAAAAATACAAAAAAAATTGTCGGCGGTATTTATACGAAATCAGATGCAAGCGGGGATATTCATAAATTCTGTGTGAATCTTCACAAGGTACTTGAAGATAAATATAAACTTGTTTCTAAATTTAATTCTGAGGTAGAAACAATCTATAAAGAAAAAGATTGTGTGATTGTTTCAATTTCTGATGGAAATATTACTGAAGGTTTGGAGTTTGATAAGGTGGCGATTTGTGCGGGTGTCGACACTCAAAAGTTTGCCAATGTATTAGGCGATAGAATGCAAGTCTATCCAGTAAAAGGTTATAGCATAACCATCAATCTAAACGATCAAGTTTCTCAGGAAGCAGCCCCCAAAGTTTCTTTGATCGATGATCCAGTAAAAATTGTTTCAAGTAGATTAGGCAATAGGCTTAGGGTCGCAGGAACAGCAGAGCTAGCAGGATACAACAAAGATATAAGACAAGATAGGGTCAGACCATTATTAAACTGGGTAAAAAAATATTTTCCAGATGTGAGTACAGAAAGCTACACGCCTTGGGCAGGACTTAGGCCAATGACTCCAGACATGATGCCGCTTCTTTTTGAAAGCAATCTTGGAGATATTTTTTATAATACAGGTCACGGACATCTTGGATGGACACTTAGTGCAGAGACTGCAGAAATATTAGCTAAAAAAATATTAAATGAGACTTGAAAAAGGCTGGTTGGATAAAGTAAAAAGATGTCCTTCTCCTAATTACGATGTCAGATCCAACAAAGAGATAGATTTAATTGTGATCCATTCTATAAGTCTTCCACCGGGAATTTTTGGCAATAGCTTTGTAGAAGACTTTTTTCAAAATAAACTTGACCACTCAAAAGACAAATATTTTCAAGAAATAAAAGATTTGAAGGTATCAAGCCATTTTTTGATAAAAAGAGATGGAGAAATTACCCAATTTGTTTCAATTTTAGACAGAGCTTGGCACGCAGGGGTTTCAAGTTTTGAAGGAAGAGAAGATTGTAATGATTACTCAATTGGAATAGAGCTTGAGGGCACTGATATTGATTCTTTTGAGGAGAATCAATACGAATCCCTGGTATCTCTTACAAGCATCTTAATGTCAGAGCTTCCAAGAATTACTCTCGATCGAATTGTTGGACATAGTGATATAGCTCCAGGAAGGAAATCTGATCCAGGAAAAGGGTTCGATTGGAATAAATTTAAAGATAGAATAATCAAATAATGCCTTCTTTTGATATCGAATCCAAAGTTGATCAACATGAGCTGACCAATGCCATAGATCAAGCTAATAGAGTTATTGGAAATAGATTTGATTTCAAAGGCACTGATTCTGAGATTCTTCAAAATGAAAATAAAATTACTTTGAAGTCTCAACAATCTTTTCAAATTGATCAAATGCTTCCGATATTGAAAGAATCTCTCGCCAAAAGGGGTATTGATATTAAATGTCTTTCTGAGGATGCAACAATTGAATCCAATAACCAAGCATCAAAAGAGATTATTGTTAATGAAGGCATCTCTCAAGATATTGGTCGGATGATAAATCAAGCTGTTAAATCCTCAAAAATCAAAGTTCAGTCTTCCATCCAGGGGGACACGGTTAGAATTTCTGGAAAGAAGAGGGATGACTTGCAATCAATTATGGCTGAAATTAAAACGCTTGATATTGAGCTGCCTTTGCAATTTAAAAATTTTAGGGATTAATGGCTTCATTTAGTCAATCTTTTCTGGCTTATTTTCAGAAGAAAAATCTACAAATTATATTATTGGGTTGTTTATCTGGGATCCCTTTAGGATTACTGATAGATCCCTTAAATTATTGGCTCGCAGAAGCTGGTATTGAAAAGAGCACTATCGGTCTTTTTAGTTTGATTCTTATCGTCTACACAATTAAAGCTTTATGGGCTCCATTAATTGATAGATTAAGTTTGCCGATTCTCAATGGCTTGGGGCAGAGAAAAAGTTGGCTTATTTTTTCTCAGACTGTAACAGGCTGCTTTGTGATCTCATTAGGGATGATTGATCCAAATTCAAATATCTTATTTTTTGCTTATATAGCTTTTTTCATAAGTATCTTCTCTGCAACCCAAGATATTTGCGTAGATGCACTAAGGATTGAACTTGTTCAAAAAAAAGAGCTGGGAGAAGCTTCATCAGTTTATGTAATAGGTTATCGAATTGGAGCTGTTTTAATCTCTCAAGTGATCGGTTTATATCTTGCTGAAATTTTTGGATTCCAGACTGCTTATGTTTTTCTTGGGTTATTTTTTATTGGCTTCTCTATTATTACTTTTTACTTTTTGGATGAGCCAGATAGGATTGCAAAACCTATGCAATCTCCATTCACAAACTTTGGTAAATGGCTTAAGGATAGTTTCCTTGACCCATATTTAGATTTATTTCTAAGGTATAAAAATCATTTAATTATTTTGTTACTGGTTATGTTTACCTATAGACTGAGTGACATTTTTCTTGGCCCTATGGCAATGCCTTTCTATCAATTTCTTGGATTTACTAAGTCTGAGGTGGCTACCTATACAAATCTTTACGGTCTTTCCATGACGATTGCAGGAGGTTTATTTGGTGGCTTATTAATTCATAGATTTGGAATTGCCAGCATGCTTATTGCAGGCTCAATTTTAGCCCCTTTGACTAATTTATTCTTTTTACTTCTTAATAATGCAGGCAAAGATTTAAGCTTTCTTATCTTAACGATCACTGCTGATAATTTTACTCAAGGGTTTGTTGTCGTGGTCGTGATATCTTTGCTTTCCAGTGTTGTATCCAAAACCTATACGGCAACTCAATACGCTGGTTTATTTTTGTTAGGAACTTTGCCTTCAAGATTGATTTCAAGCTCATCTGGTTTCATTGTTGATTCATACGGTTTTGGAGAATTTTTTATCATATGTGCGCTATCTGGAATTCCAGCAATTATATTTACAATTATGCTGGTTAATACTTCTTTTAAATTATCTTTAGAAGATTGACGAATGCTCTTAAATTTTTGGCGGATATTATTTTGTTTTACTTTGGCCTTGGTATCTTATGGTTTATTCTCCGAACCAGACAGCGAATCAAGTTTTAAAATTCCTGACTATTTGCTTCATTTTTCTGCTTTTTTTCTTTTGTCTTTTTTTTTAACAAAGGCAACAAATTTTTTTATAGCTTCAATATTAATAGGTTTATACGCACCAATTACTGAAATAATCCAATTTTTTCTTCCATATAGAGATGGTACATTTTTTGACCTTTTTTTTGACTATTTAGGCATTCTTTTTAACTTTTTTTATCTAAAATTCATTGAAAATTCTCTCTAAGACTATATATATCTATTGTTATTGAATGTTGTGTCGCATACAATGCCGCACTCAATTACATTAAATTTTATTAAGGAGCAATAATATGAAATTTAATCCTTTAGGAGACAGAGTCCTTGTAAAGCGTAGTGATGAAGAAGAAACTACTGCAGGAGGAATCGTTTTACCTGGAAGTGCTGCTGAAAAGCCATCCCAAGGGGAGGTGTTAGCAGTTGGCCCTGGAAGGGTTCTTGATTCAGGTGAAACTCAAGAAGTAAGCGTTAAAGTTGGAGACGTTATTGTTTTTGGGCAATATGCTGGAAGCAATACTGTCAAAGTTGATGGTGAAGAGCTTTTAATCTTAAGTGAAGGCGATATTCTAGGCACCATTTCTTAATTTTATTAATCAAAAGAGGTAAAAATGGCTAAAGATGTAAAATTTAGTGATTCAGCAAGAAGCAAAATGCTTGAAGGAGTAAATATTTTAGCGAATGCTGTAAAAGTAACTTTAGGTCCAAAAGGAAGAAACGTAGTTTTAGATAAATCATTTGGTGCACCAACTGTAACCAAAGATGGTGTTTCAGTTGCCAAAGAAGTCGAATTAGAAGATAAATTCGAAAACATGGGAGCTCAAATGGTTAAAGAAGTTGCAAGTCAAACTTCAGATGCTGCCGGAGATGGCACAACCACTGCTACAGTTTTAGCCCAGTCTATAGTTAATGAAGGACTTAAGTCTGTTGCTGCTGGTTTCAATCCAATGGATTTAAAAAGAGGCATAGACAAGGCAGTCGCTCAAGCAGTTGAAAGCGTCCAGAAAATGTCTCAACCCTGTGAAGAGAGTAATGCAATTGCTCAAGTTGGAACAATTTCAGCTAACAGCGATGAAGAAGTTGGAAACATTATTGCTGAAGCTATGGAAAAAGTTGGTAAAGAGGGCGTTATCACTGTAGAAGAGGCAAGTGGAATTGAAAATGAACTAGAAGTGGTTGAAGGTATGCAATTTGATAGAGGATATCTCTCACCTTACTTCATTAATAATCAAGAGAAGATGATCACAGAGCTTGAAGATCCAGCTATTCTTCTTCATGACAAAAAAATCTCAAACATAAGAGATTTGCTACCTTTATTAGAAGGTGTTGCTAAAGCAGGTAGATCTCTTTTAGTTATCGCTGAAGATATAGAAGGCGAAGCCTTAGCAACATTAGTGGTCAATAACATGAGAGGTGTGGTTAAAGTAGCTGCATGCAAGGCCCCCGGTTTTGGGGACAGAAGAAAAGCTATGCTCGAAGATATAGCTATTCTTACTGGGGGAACAGTTATATCAGAAGAAGTTGGTCTGGAACTGGAAAATGCTACCCTTGAATCTCTAGGTACTGCTAAAAAAGTTGTTTTATCAAAAGAAAATACAACTGTGATTGATGGAGCTGGTTCGCAAGATAATATCTCCGGAAGAGTAAATCAAATCAGAGCACAAATAGAGGAAACTACATCTGATTACGACAGAGAGAAACTTCAAGAGAGAGTTGCAAAACTTGCTGGTGGGGTTGCTGTCATCAAAGTTGGTGCTGGTTCTGAAATGGAAATGAAGGAGAAGAAAGCGAGAGTAGAGGATGCACTTCACTCTACAAGAGCTGCTGTGGAAGAAGGAGTCGTGCCAGGCGGTGGAGTTGCATTAATAAGAGCTCTTCAAGGATGCGCCAAACTAAAAGGCGATAACGAAGATCAAAATATTGGTATTTCTATTGCTTTAAAAGCTATGGAGGCTCCAATAAGACAGATAGTATCAAACGCTGGTGAAGAATCTTCAGTTATCGTTGACAAAATAAAATCCGAGGATGGTAATTATGGATTCAATGCTGCCTCTGGCGATTTTGGCGACATGATTGCAATGGGTATTTTAGATCCCGCAAAAGTTACTAGAACTGCTTTACAAGCAGCTGGATCAGTAGCAGGTCTAATGATCACAACTGAAGCAATGATTTCAGAAATTCCGCAAGAGGCGCCGGCTATGCCAGCAGGCATGCCTCCAGGAATGGGTGGAATGGATGGTATGATGTAATTTCATACATCTTTTAAAAAAAAGGGGCAAATGATAAGCCCCTTTTTTTTTGAAAAAAGAAAATTCGTTTTATAATGAACATACTTTGGAGGTACACAAATGGAAGAAACTTTTATTTATAGCGTTTTAGTAAGATGGGGGCATACCCTTTTTGGGATAGCTTGGATAGGTCTACTTTATTATTTTAATTTCGTTCAAACAGAATATGTAAAGGTTGCTGATCCCGATGCTAAGTCTGACGTTATGAAAAAACTAGCTCCAAATGCTTTGTGGTGGTTCAGATGGGCTGCCTTCTTTACCTTTGTGACTGGAGTAACTCTATTATATTATCTGCAAGTTTTAGCTACAACAGAGATTGTCCTTGGCTCAATAATGGGAACTTTAATGATGCTTAATGTGTGGGGCATTATTTGGAGAAATCAAAAGATTGTCATTGGTCTCAAAGAGGGTGATGCGGTTGCTGCTGGTGCAAAAGCGGGCTTAGCTTCTAGAACAAACACTTTATTTTCATTACCAATGTTGTATTTTATGATTTCTTCAGCTCATAGTCCTGTTAAATCTTACTTTATGGGAACGCCTGCAACAGGAACAGATCCTGGATATCTTGGCCTTGATTTTTTAATTATTTGTGCCGTGATTGCTTTAATTGAGTTAAATGCAATTTACGGAAAGATGTATCCTGTGATTGCATCGGTAAGAGGAGTGATTACTTCAAGCCTTGTTTTAACTGTAGTTTTCTCAGGCTTGGTTTTCTATATCTAGCCTTCTGAGTCTTCCTCTTCAGTTGATTTAAATAGTCTAGCTATTTTTATCATATTATTTCTGACGAGAACGGTTTCAATAATGACATTTTGAATAGTGATACTTACATTGGCTTCAGGGATAGTTTCTATCTGCTCAAGAATAAGTCCATTAAGAGTTCTTGGTCCGTTAAGAGGTAAATCACATTGTAACTTTCTGTTAATCTCCCTAATTGGAACACTTGCATCAATTAAAAAAGATCCGTCTCTTTGTTCCATTATTTCAAACTTTGAATCATCGTTATTTTTGGCTAATTCCCCAACAATTTCTCCCAAAATATCTTCTAAAGAAAGCAAACCTTTCACAGAGCCATATTCATCTATAACAATTCCAACTCTTTTTCTCTCTTTTTGAAAATTAAATAATTGCTGACTCAATGAAGTATTTTCGGGAATGAAATAAGCATCTTCTGACGCTTCAACCAAATTATCTAAATCTTTATGATCCTGAGATAGAAAGTTTGTGATTCCATATAGATCAAGCATTCCTCTTAAGTCATCTAGGTTCTGGTCGAAAATCGGTAGAAAATCAACTTGATTTTTTTGAAGTTGCTCAAGTATTTCTTCAAAGTCATCGCTCAAATCGATTCCAATAATCTCAGATCTTTGAGTCATAACTTCTTCTATAGAAATTTTATCTAACTCCAGAATGCTTAAGAGCATATCTTGATATCTTGTCGGAATTAAATCTCCTGATGTTTCCAATATAGCTTTTAGCTCTTCTGGAGACACATCCTCTCCGTCATTCTCAGTTCTATTGATCCCCAAAAACCTTAGCAAGAAATTAGAAAAATAATTTATAACTGAAACCAATGGAAAAAGAACTTTCTGCAAAATTTTTAGCGGAAAGGAAGAAAAAAATGCTAAAGGTTCAGGTTTTATTGCAGCAAAAGTTTTTGGAGTAACCTCTGAAAATATTAAAATCACTATCGTAAGAAGAATTGACCCAATCAAAACTCCCACATCTCCATAAAGTTTCATAAACAATATAGTTGTCAGAGCAGACGCAAGAATATTTACAAAATTATTACCTATAAGGATTATGCCCAGCAATCTGTCAGGCCTTCTTAATAATTTTTCTATTCTTATAGCTGCTCTATTTTTTTCTTTTGCTAGATATTTCAAGCGGTATCTATTAATTGCCATCATGCTAGTTTCTGAGCCAGAAAAGAAAGCAGATAAGATAAGTAAGAGAAAAATACTAGCCAACAGAAGCCAGATAGGAAGATCGTTCAATATTTAATGTGAGTAGTTAATAATTTCTAAATTATAGAATGTTTTCCTTGAATAGATAAATATTTAACTTAGAATAGCGGTCTTATTTTTAGCAAATGGTAACAATTAGATTATCCAGAAGTGGGGCAAAGAAAAAGCCTTTCTATCATTTCACAGTTACTGACTCTAGGAGACCTAGAGACAGTGGTTACATTGAAAGATTAGGTTTTTTTAACCCCTTTGCAACAGGACAAGAAATTCGTCTTAAAATTGATCACGAAAGACTTGAATATTGGCTTAGCAAAGGCGCTCAAACTTCGGATAAAGTTACTAATCTCGTTAAAGAGTCAAAAATGACTCCTGACCAGCTTTCAAAACTTCAAGAAAAGAAGGAGTCAAAAAAGGCTAAGAGGATTGCAAAAAAATCTGAACAACATAAAATTGACAGTCCGTCAGATGTATTAATTGATGAAGGGTCAGAAGTTGAAGTCGCTGATAGAGAAAATTCAAATAAAGAGGAAATAAATATGGAAAACGATAAAAATATTGTTGAAGAAGGCATCGAAGGAGTAGCCGAAACTGCAAAAGAGGCTATTGAAGGCGCTGCTGAAGTTGCTGGAGAAGGTGTAGAAGCTGTAGTGGAAACTGCAGAAGCAGTAGCTGAAGGCGCTGTAGACACTGCTAAAGAAGTTGTTGAAGCAGTCGGTGAAACTGTAGAAGCTGCTGTGGACGGTGTTGCAGAAGTTGGTAGCGAAGTTGCTGAAGCTGCTGGTGAAATTGCTGATGCTGTCATGGATGGCGATGTTAAAGGTGCTGTCAAAGAAGTAGCTGAAGGTGTAACTGAAGTAGCTGGTGCTGCTGTAGATGCTGTTACTGATACTGCCTCAGAGGTAGTTGAAGGTGCTGTAGAAGTAGTTGGTGAAGCTGCAGAAACTGTAGTTGATACTGCGAAAGAAGTTGTTGAAGGCGCTAGTGAAGTTGTTGAAGAAGCTGTCGAAGCTGTAAGCGAAACTGTAGAAGCAGCTGTAGAAGGCGTATCAAATGTTGTTGATTCTGTTAAAGATGCAATAACAGGCGAAGACGACGACAAGTAATATTTATCTTTCTCTATAAAATAAAATGGGGTTTACTGACGAAGTAAACCTCATTTTAATTGGAAGACTTGGAAAACCTGTAGGTCTGAAAGGTCATTTCAATTTAATAGCTCACTCAGATAATCCCTCTGGTTTTTCAAAATATAAAGAATTTTTTGTAGATCTAAACGGTATCCATAAACTAACCTTAAGCAAAATCTCTAAATCTGGAAAAAAAACTCTAATTAAGTTTGATTCCATTAACTCAATTTCCGAAGCAGAAAAATATAAAAATCTGGATCTATTTATTGATGAAGATAATCTACCTGATCTTCCAGATGGAGAATATTATTGGAAAGATCTGATTGGGAAAAAGGTGATAAGTTCTAACAAGAGCTTTGATGGATACGTAAAAGAAATAATGCCTACAGGAGCTAATGATGTTCTTGTTTGTGAGATTAATGAAAAAGAGGTTTTAATTCCTTTGATGATTGGTAAGTTTGTGATTGAAATTGGCGAAAATATAATAGTGGATTGGGAAATTGACTAAAAAATATGCTTTTATTTCTGTCTTCCCAGAAATGTATGTTCCATTCTTGCAATCTGGGATCGTAAAAAAAGCTTCAGATTCAGGATTAATTCAAATTAAATATTTTAATCCTAGAGATTTTTTAAATGATAGAGACAGAATAGACGATAAAGTCTATGGGGGAGGGCCAGGAATGGTATTTAAATCTGAACCGATACAAAAATGTATTAAACACACTAAAGATACATTTTCCGGCTCGTCAAAGGTAATTCATTTATCAGCATCTGGAGAAACCTTAACAGCTCAGACAGCTAGGGAGCTTTCTAAAGAAGATTCTCTAATATTTTTATCATCGCGATACGAAGGTCTGGATCAGCGCGTCATAGACGCAGAAGTTGATAAGGAGATTAGCATCGGAGATTATGTATTAACGGGAGGTGAAATTCCTTCTATGGCTCTCTTGGAAGCCATCATCAGATTTATTAATGGCGTGGTTGGCGATGAAGAATCTGTGAAAAATGATTCCTTCGAGGATGCTCTTTTGGAACATCCTCAATACACCCGACCAGAAAAAAATGAACTTGGAAAAGTCCCTGAAATCCTATTATCAGGAAATCATGACCAAATTGAAAAATGGAAGAGAAAACATTCACTTGGTAAGACTTTCTTAAGAAGACAAGACCTGATCAGACAACATGATCTAAACCGGCAAGATATCGACCTAATTAAAGAATTTCTTAGTGACCTTGGCTACGAATCTGATAGAATTGCCGAGCTTTTAAGCATAATTAATAATGAAAACTAGAAAATCAGTACAGATAGTCGAAAACGCTCAATTAAAAGAGGACTTGCCTGAATTCAATCAGGGAGATACCGTTCTAGTGCAAGTCATTGTTAAAGAAGGTTCAAGGGAGAGAACACAGCCTTTTGAAGGAGTTGTGATTGGTAGAAAAAATAGGGGTTTAAACTCATCATTTACTGTGAGAAAAATATCAAGCGGTATTGGTGTTGAAAGGACTTTTCAACTGCATAGTCCTTTGATTAAGTCCATTGAATTGAAAAGAAAGGGGAAAGTTAGACAGTCAAAACTTTACTACCTTAGAGAAAGATCTGGAAGGTCAGCAAGAATTCAAGAAAAAATCTAATCTCTCGTTCTCATGGGAGAAAATAGTTTACAAATAGAAAGTTTTATAGATTCCTTATGGATCGAAAAAGGACTATCTAAAAATTCATTGGACTCCTACTCAAGAGATCTAAATCTTTTTTTGAAATATTTGGATAAATCAAAAATTGTATTAAACGATGTCACAAGAGCAGAGATCATGGAATTTATGTCTTTTAGGCTTTCAAAAGGCTTATCGGCCAAAACCGTATCAAGAAATTTGTCTGTTATAAAAGCTTTTTTTGGTTATCTTGAATCAAGAAATTTAATTCAAAGTAATCCTACAAAAGATATAGAAAGTCCAAAATTACCCAGAAAACTGCCTAATACGTTAACTGAGCAACAAATTAATGATCTTCTAGATGCTCCTGACGAAAAGACAAACTTAGGTTTTAGAGATAAAACAATGATTGAAGCTTTATATTCTTGCGGCATGCGCGTGTCGGAACTTCTTAATCTTAAGTTGAGTGATATAAATTTTAATCAAGGGGTAATTAGAATTCTTGGAAAGGGTTCTAAAGAAAGAATAGTGCCAATAGGGGAGGAGCTTATAAGCCTATTAAAAAAATATATTGAGCAAATAAGACCTGAGTTACTTAAAAATGTTACAGAGGATCATTTATTTTTAAATTCTCGTGGAGCAGGAATTACGAGACAAGGATTTTGGTTGAGAATAAAGGAATATTGCATGAAGGCAAACATTGATTCATCAAAAATTTCACCTCATACTTTACGACATGCTTTTGCGACTCACTTGCTGAATAATGGAGCCGACTTGAGGGTTGTCCAACTTTTACTTGGACACGCAAGTCTCAATACAACCCAAATCTATACAGAAGTGGCAAACGAAAGACTTAAATCTATTCATAAAACTCATCATCCAAGAGGTTAAATGAGATATTTTTTTACTACTTCATTTATTTTTTTTAGTCTTGTTTTAGGTTCCCAAGATAATAGGTTTCTTGATTCTCTGAAGTCTATTTTGCCTGCTAGTTTTGAAATTGAATCGGTTTCTGTATCCCCTCAAGAAGGTTTTTATGAGGTTAAATTAAGCGATGGTTCTTTACTCTATATATCAAATGATGGAAAAAGTATTTTCTACGGTGATCTTCTAAGGATCACTGATGAAGGCATTTTAAACCTTAGCGACGAGTCAAAAGCTAAGGCAAGGTTAGAAAAAATTGAGGAACTAGATAAAACTACTTTGATTACATTTAAGGCTAGAAATCCTCTTCATCAAATATATGTATTTACTGATGTAGATTGTGGTTATTGCAGAAAATTTCACAGTCAAATTCAAGCGTACAATGAACTTGGAATCCAGGTAAATTATCTAGCTTTTCCAAGGCAAGGTCTTGCTTCGGAAGCTGGTCAAAAAATTATATCCGCATGGTGTTCAACTGAAAAAAACAAATCTTTGACCTTGTTAAAGCAAGGTGAGGACATTGAAATGATAAATTGTCTCAATAATCCAGTGGAATCCCACTATATTTTAGGGCGCAGTATGGGCGTCCAAGGGACCCCTGCAATTCTTAAAGAAGATGGAAGCATCATTCCAGGATTTATTGAACCAGATAGGCTCATAAAATTACTGAATTAAAATGGATAAAGATTTTTCTAGAATAGAACGTCTACCTCGATATGTTTTTGAGGAGATAAATCAATTAAAAATTCAAGCTCGTCACGATGGGAAAGACATTATTGATTTTGGCATGGGAAATCCTGATCAAGCTACTCCTGAATTTATAGTTAATAAACTTACTGAGACAGTCAATAAAAAAGAAACTCATCGCTATTCTCAATCGAAAGGAATTCCAAGGTTAAGGAAGGCCATCTCAGATTGGTACGACAGAAAATATAATATCTCTATTGATCCAGAAAATGAGGCAATCGTTACAATGGGATCTAAAGAAGGTCTTGGCCATTTAGCTCTTGCAACGATGGATAAAGGAGACGTCATCCTAGTCCCGAATCCATCTTATCCCATTCATCCTTTTGGGTTTATCATTGCAGGAGCAGATATAAGACATGTTCCTATCGGTCCAGGAATTGATTTTTTTAATCAACTTGAAGAAGCAATTGCTAATACATTTCCTAAGCCAAGAATGCTTGTTTTAAATTTTCCATCGAACCCTACTACTGAGTGTGTTGATATAGATTTTTTTGAGCAGGTTGTTGAGATTGCCAAGAAAAATGAAATTTGGGTTATTCATGATTTAGCCTATGCAGATTTATGTTTTGACGATTATAAAGCTCCTTCCTTTTTAGAAGTAAAAGGAGCAAAAGATATTGGAGTAGAGTTTTTTACACTATCTAAAAGTTACAATATGCCAGGATGGAGAGTTGGTTTTTGTTGTGGAAACAAAGATCTTATCGGCGCTCTATCTAGAGTTAAATCATATTATGACTATGGATTATTTACCCCGATTCAGGTTGCATCAATTGTTGCTCTTAATGAAGGAGATCAAGAAGTTAATAAAATTAGAGATATGTATAAAGAAAGAAGGGATGTCTTATGTGATGGATTAAATAAAATTGGCTGGGAGGTTGAGAAACCAAAAGCAACTATGTTCGTTTGGGCAAAAATTCCAGATAAATTTAAAATGAAATCTATTGAATTTTCTAAGTTATTACTTAATGAATGTGACGTAGCAGTTTCGCCAGGAATTGGTTTTGGGCAGTATGGAGATAGCTATGTCAGATTTTCTTTAATCGAGAATAGACAAAGAATAAATCAAGCAGTTAAAGGCATAAAAAAAATATTCTAATGGTCCAGCAAGAGATAAAAATTGCTTTATGCGGCGCAGGAAACGTCGGAGGAGCAGTATTGGAATTATTAACGGTAAATGCTGATTTCTATAAGAAAATGTTTGATACAGACTTTTTAGTAACCGATGTAGTGACAAAAAGCGGCAAATTAAGAGGATACAAGGGTAAGTTCAATGGAAATATTCACACCGATTTTGAATCTATTAACAAGAATGATTCCATTGATGTTGTCATCGAGGTTATGGGTGGAATAGACGATGCTTATAAAGTCGCAAAACAAGCTCTTGAATCTAAAAAAGACTTCATAACTGCTAACAAAGCAATGATATCTTTGCATGGAGATGAGCTATTTAAATTAGCTGAAGAAAATAATTTATTCATTGGATTTGAGGCTTCTGTTGCTGGAGGAATTCCAATTATTAGGTCACTTTCTTCAAAAGCAAGAATTGAAAATATTTCTTGGTTTGCAGGAATTCTTAACGGAACAAGCAACTATATACTATCCAAAATGGAATCAGACGGTATTGAGTTGGAGGAAGGTGTAAAGCAAGCCCAAGAACTTGGTTTCGCTGAAGCAGATCCAACATTAGATCTCAACGGCACTGATGCAGCTCAGAAAGGAAAAGTATTATCGTACCTTGCTTTCGGTTCAAAATTAGATAGTTCCATTGAATTAGATATTGAAGGAATAGATATAGTTGAGAGTATAGACTTCAAGTTTGCTTTAGAGCTTGGGTATTCAATCAAACCTTTATCAATAGGTTCTTATGAAAAAAATAGACTTATTTTGAAATCATTTCCTGCGTTAATTCAACAATCTTCAATACTATCTAAAGTAAATGAAGAAATGAATGCAATAGAAGTTTTTACTAAAGATTCAGGCTCTAATCTTTTTTACGGTCCGGGAGCCGGACCAAAACCTACTGCATCCTCAATATTATCTGACCTTTTTGACATGTCTCAGAATAACAAGGTTCATTATAGTAAATTCGGTCAGGGATTAATGGAGATTTCCAATAATACTTTTTCTTGTCAGAGATACTTAAGATTGGAAGTAAATGATAGTCCGGGAGTAATGGCCAAAATATCATCTTTCATTGCAAAGCAAAACTTAAGTATCGAGTCTGTGATTCAGAAGGAAGATTTTTCACAAAATGGTCTTATTCCTATAGTAATTGTCCTCAATGAATGTAATGAAATTGAATTAGAAGAACTTTTAAATAGCTTTTCTAATGAGAAGGACATTTTCAAAAAGATTGTTCATCTTAGAATTTTTAATCCAAATAAATGAAATACGTAAGTACAAGAGGTAAAGCTAAAGAAGCTTCCTTTGAGAGTGTTTTAGCTTCAGGTACAGCTTCTGACGGAGGGTTATTTGTTCCATCTGTAATTCCTAAGCTTGAAAGCGCAGTCATAGATAATATGAAAAATTTGTCCTATACAGAAATAGCACAGATTGTTATCAAACCGTTCATCGGTGATTTTCTACAAAAAGATGAATTACAAAAGATAATTTCAGATGCATACAAAAATTTTGAGACAAATGATGTGGTTCAAATTAAAGATTACGAATTTGGACATGTTTTAGAATTATTCCATGGCCCAACACTCGCATTTAAAGATGTTGCCATGCAACTTTTAGGCAGGTTTCTGAACGCAGCCTCAGAGAAGTTAGGAAAAAAAATAGTGATCTTAGGAGCAACAAGCGGCGATACTGGATCTGCAGCTATCGCAGCATGTCAAAACTTTGAAAATTTACATTCCTTTATATTTTTTCCTGATGGAAAAATATCTGAAGTCCAACGAAAACAAATGACAACCTGGAATAAAGATAATGTCGAAGCGGTCTCTGTAACTGGAAATTTCGATGATTGCCAAGACTTTGTAAAAAAAATGTTTGCAGATTCTGCAGAAAATAATGACACTCTCTTTGCGTCCATTAACTCGATAAATTGGACTAGAATTCTTGCTCAAACAGTATATTTCTTTTATTTAAGTTCAAGGATTGATAAAAAAGAAATTAATGTTTCAATCCCATCTGGAAACTTTGGTCATGCATACGCTGGTTGGTATGCAAAAAAGATGGGTCTTAACCTTAATAAGATAAACATTGCTACAAATAGAAATAATGTTCTTGATATCTTTTTCAAAAATAATATTTATAGAAAACTGAATACAATGGAATCATTAGCTCCAAGTATGGATATTTCGTCTGCTAGTAATTTTGAGAGATTGTTGTTTGATTCGATGGAAGGAAACGGAATCGAGACACAAAAATTAATGAAACAATTTAAGAAAGACGGCTTTTCTATCGCTAATAACCTTTATAAAGATCTCTGTAATGTTTTTGAAAGTCATACGGTTGCTGATGAAGAAATTCTTTATGAAATTGAACTTCTTTATGAAATGACAGGGGATATTTTTGATCCTCATACTGCAATTGGGATTAAAAATATTCGTGAAGGAGGCACTGAAAATTATGTCTGTTTTGCGACAGCTCACCCTTCAAAGTTTATTGATACCATAAAAAAGGTCATACCAAATTTTTCCGATACTCCTAAACGACTGCAAAAATTCTTAGATTCAGAAGAAAAATATGAAACCATGAATTACAATTTCTCAGATTTGAAAGAATTCATATTTAATAAGATTTAAAGATGCAAGAGATTTCATTAAAAGATCGTTTAATAGCTGCAAAAAACTCTCTTGATGAGTTAAGGGGGTATCTTTGACTTAGCGGATAAAGAGTCAAAATTAAAAGAGATTAATCTAGCACTTGAAAATCCTGAAGTTTGGCAAGATCAAGAAAAAGCTAAAATACTTAATAAAGAAAAATCTTTCTTAGAGAAAATAATAACCCTCTATTCAGAATTATCTTCCAATGTTAATGATCTAATTGAATTGGAAGCAATTTCTAGTGATTCTGAGATTAAGGATTTATCTAACGAAGTAGTTAATCTTGAATCGCAATTAAAGGAATTGGAATTTCAAAGAATGTTCTCGAACAAGATGGATCCTAATGATGCTTTTCTTGATATTCAGGCAGGATCAGGAGGGACTGAGGCGCAAGATTGGGCAGAGATGTTGATGAGAATGTATCTTAGGTGGGGCGAAGATAAAAAATTTACAGTAGAAGTTATAGAGATTTCTCCAGGTGATGTCGCTGGAATTAAAAGCGCTACAATAAAATATTCTGGTAATTATGCCTACGGTTGGCTAAGAACAGAGACCGGAGTTCATAGACTTGTAAGAAAATCACCTTTTGATTCAGGAAACAGAAGGCATACTTCATTTGCATCAATTTTCGTTTCTCCAGAAATAGATGAAGATATTGAAGTAGATTTAAATCCTGCAGATATAAGAGTCGATACTTATCGTGCAAGTGGGGCTGGAGGGCAGCACGTTAATAAGACTGATTCTGCAGTTAGATTGACGCATGAGCCAACCGGCATTGTAGTCCAATGTCAAAGTGGCAGATCCCAACATAGAAATAAAGAAGAAGCCATGAAACAATTAAGAGCAAGGCTTTATGAGTTGGAACTGAATAAAAAGGAGCAGGAATTACAGAGCCTAGAAAATTCAAAATCTGATATTGGCTGGGGAAGTCAAATAAGGTCATATGTTTTAGATTCGTCTAGAATTAAAGATCTAAGAACTGGAGTAGAGACTTCTAACTGCAACTCAGTCCTGGATGGCGATATCAACTTATTTATTGAGGCTAGTTTAAAAGAGGGCATTTAATTGAAAGAGCAAGACGAAAATAATTTATTTGAAGTACGAAAAGAAAAATTAAAAAAGCTTAGAGAGCAAGGTAAGGACTATCCCAATTCATTCAGGAGAAATGAATTAGCCAAGGAATTAATTAAAGGATATTCAGATTTAAGCAAAGATGATTTAGAGAAAACAAGTATCAGCGTTAAAGTTGCCGGTCGAATTATGCTTCGAAGGCTCATGGGAAAAGCCAGTTTTACTACCATCCAAGATATGAGCGCTCAAATTCAGCTTTATTTAAGAGAAGATACTTTAAGTAACTACGATGATTTTAAAACTTGGGATATTGGAGACATCATTGGCGTAGAAGGAGAGCTTTTTAAAACAAACACGGGAGAACTATCAATCAAGGTAACTGAAGCTATTCTATTAACCAAATCACTAAAACCCTTACCCGAAAAACATCAAGGACTTGTCGACGTTGAACAGAGATATCGAAAAAGATATTTAGATCTCTTAGTTAATGAGGAAGCAAGAGAAGTTTTTTTAGCCAGAAGCAAGATTATTTCTGAGACTAGGAATTACTTTGATTCAAGTGGGTTTATAGAGGTTGAGACACCAATGATGCATCCCATTCCTGGGGGAGCTGCGGCTAAACCTTTCGTAACTCATCACAATGCTTTAGGAATGGATTTGTATTTAAGAATTGCTCCAGAACTTTACTTGAAGAGACTTGTTGTTGGAGGTTTTGAGAAGGTTTATGAGATTAATAGAAATTTCAGAAATGAAGGATTATCAACTAAACACAATCCTGAATTTACTATGTTGGAATTTTATACTGCTTATGAAGATTATGATTTTCAGATGGATTTTGTGGAGGCATTAATAAAGCATCTTTCTAATTTAGAACAAAGCAAAAGATCTTTTAAAAAATTTAAAAGAGTATCTTTTGACGAAGCGCTCACTAAAAATACATCTCTTAATAAAAAAGATTTAGACGATATAGATAGCCTAAGAAAATTTGCAAAATCATTAAAAATTGAAAATTTCAAAACTTTATCTATTGGCAAATTAAAAGCTGAAATTTTTGAGTCAGAAGTTGAAGATAAGCTCTCTGAACCAACTTTTATCTATAAATATCCTCTGGAGATTTCTCCTCTATCAAGAAAATCAGAAGGTGATGAGGGTTATGTAGATAGATTTGAACTTTTCATAGATGGTAAAGAGATTGCAAATGGTTTTTCTGAGTTAAATGATCCAGAAGACCAGCTAGAAAGATTCAAAATGCAAATGGAAGATAAAGAAAAGGGTGATGAGGAAGCTATGGAGATGGATTTAGACTATATCGAGGCGCTTGAATACGGCCTTGCACCTTGTGCTGGTGTTGGCATAGGACTGGATAGATTGGTAATGTTACTTACGGGAATAGATTCCATAAGGGACGTAATTTTATTTCCGCAATTAAAAAATAAGGGGAATTAGAAAGATGAGTAAAGATTGGACAAAAATAAGGGCTAAAGTTAAAGATTTTATAGAGAATGAAATCTATCCAAAGGAAACTGAACTAGCTAAAGGAACACCCGAATCAAGAGAGATGCTTGGCTCCCTAATGCAGCTAGCAAAAGATGAAAAAATTTGGGCTTTAGGGCATCCAACAGACATTGGCGGAGGCGGAATGCCATTCATGGAGTATGTCTACGTGAATGAAGTAATCGGTCGTTCGTCTTTTGCGATGGTGGCCTTAGGAACACACTCCCTACAGGATTCAATCATGTTAAGAGAATTTGCTTCGCCTCATTGGAGAGATCAATACTTAGAGCCTCTTGTTCAAGGAGAAATCTTTCCAAGCTTTGGAATGACAGAGCCAGAAGTTGCGAGTTCCGATCCAACTCAACTTCAAACTACAGCAATTCTTGAGGATGGTGTCTGGAGAATTAACGGTAGAAAGTGGTTTACAACTGGGGCAGCAAGAGCTGCTTACACAACTGTAATGTGTAGAACTGAATTAGAAGCTCCAAGTCATGGTGCTTTTAGTATGATAATTGTTCCAACCGATAATCCTGGTTATAAAATTGTAAGAGAAACGCCTGTTTTAGGCATCAACGGTGGTCATTATGAGGTCAAGTACGACAACGTCGAAGTTCCAGAAGAAAATTTATTAGGTCCGCGAGGGCAAGGTTTTATCATTGCTCAGAAAAGACTTGGTCCAGGAAGAATTTTCCATTGCATGAGATGGCTCGGCCAAGCTCAAAGGGCATTTGATTTACTTTGCGAAAGAATGCATGAAAGAGAAACTTTCGGTACACCTTTGACAAAAAAACAATTATTACAAAAATTTGTATTCGATAGTGCTTGTGAGATACAAGCCTCGAGGCATTTAACGCTCGATGCAGCAAAAAGAATTGATCAAGGAGATGATGCACGAATCGAAATCGGTCTTATCAAAGTTGTCGGTGCTGAAATGCTTCACAACGTGATTGATAGAGCCATTCAAGTCCATGGCGCTAAAGGACTTACAGACGATACTCCTCTAAGTCTTATGTATCGTCATGCCAGAGAAGCAAGAATATATGATGGTCCTGATGAAGTGCATATTCAGTCGGTAGCAAGGAGAATCCTAAAAAATTATGAACATAATGGCCCTGGTTGGGATTTTGGTGAAAGAGACGCTTCTTTAGTATCTTCTTAGTATGCAAAATTTTCAGGAATTCTTAGAGAATTCTCTGCAACAAAATATTAAGAAATTGGTTCCCCTTACCGGAGGTGCCTCTGCTGATATAAATAGAATTATTCTTGAAAATAACAACGAACTCATTGTCAGACGCTCATTGTCTAAAGAGCAATCAGTCATGGCTGTCCCAAAAAAATTAGAGGCAAAAATTCAAAGGATCGTAAGATCAAATGATGCACCAGTCCCTGAAATAATTTTTGAATTCTCAGAAGACGAAGATATCGGTGAAGGTTATGTGATGGAAGCAATTCCTGGAGAAACTATTCCAAGAAAAATCCTAAGGGATGATAAATATAAAAATGTGCGCAGTAAATTATCTTTTGAGATAGGCAGGTCTCTAGCAACTATTCACCAAACTAAACTAGATGAATTAACTGATCTGGATTCAGTAACTTTTGAGGAATCATTAAAAAAACTCTACCTGGTATATTCTAGTTTTGAGCAACCTCAGCCAGTTTTTGAGTTAGCATTCAAATGGCTAGAGACTCAAGAATTAACAAAATACGACAATGTATTGGTCCATGGAGATTTCCGCTTCGGTAACTTTATTATCTCTGAGTCAAACTTAGAATCAATTATAGATTGGGAATTAGCTCACATTGGGAATCCAATGGAGGATATAGGATGGTTGTGCGTGAGATCTTGGCGATTTGGAAACGTTCATAAGAGAGTTGGAGGTTTGGGAGATTTAGAAGAGCTTATAGAAGGATATGAATCAATTTCAAATATTAAGATTGATATGTCTCAAATTGATATTTGGCAGCTCTTTGGCTCTTTAAGATGGGGTATTATTTGCATGATGCAAGCTTTCGCACACTTAAGCGGTTCAATAAATTCTATTGAAAAAGCAGCAATTGGACGAAGGGTTTCTGAGACAGAATATGATTTAATGAATATGATTAAGCACAACAACTTTTTATGACAATATTCGACAGACCATCTTCATCAGAGCTACTGAAGGCAGTTATTGACTTTATAGATGCTGAAACAAAATCAGATGATTACCCAGCAAATAAAAGATTTAAGCTTCAAATAGTTTCAAACGTTCTTAATATTGTTAAAAGAGAAATAGATTTAGGAAAAAAAATTAATGATGATTTTAAACATTTAGGTGCCAAATTAATCAAAGATAAAGACTTTTCTATAAGTAAGCTTGCAGACAAAATCAAAAATAATGAAATTGATGTTTCTGATCAAAATATCATAGATTTTTTGTATGATTTAACAGAAAAGAAAATTGATATTGATAACCCAAAATATAAAAAGAATTGATATTTTCCAACCTTATACAATGTAGTAATTCTTGTTATTATTTATAAATGAAACAAAAAATTTTAATTCTAATCTTTCTGTCTCTCTCGTTTTCTTTAGCTTCAACAAAACTTGAAAGTTTAGAGAAAGATCTTTCCCTAATAGTGCATAAGACTGCAACTTGTGGGTGCTGTAAAAAATGGATGAAACATCTTGATAGCCTCGGTTTTGAAACCTTTCCAGAAGATCATCAAAATCTTCTTCCCATTAAAGAGAAATATGGAATCAAACCTGAATACGGATCTTGCCATACAGCAGTTTCCAAAGAAGGGTATGTTTTTGAGGGGCATGTTCCAGGTGAATACATCTCTCAATTTCTTGCAGAAAACAATCCAAATGCAATAGGTTTATCTGTTCCTGGTATGCCTATGGGTTCTCCTGGAATGGAAGTTGGAGATAAATTTACACCTTATGATGTTCTAATTTTATATAAAGACGGAACGAGCGAAATTTATGCTGAAGTAAGAAAAAAGTAGCCTATTTAAGGTCTTTATACTTCATTTAAATTTCAAAAATATCTTATTTTCTAAGTCCTTGACAAAATCAAAATAAAAGACACTTAAAAAGGACCAAATTAGGGCAACATTGCCTAAAATTTTATAATATCCAGTATATAACCATATATGGGGGATATTATGGAAAATGCATTTAAGATGATCGGTGATCTTGTAAAAGGTCTTACTGGTATTTTAATTGGAGTAATTGCCTTAGGAGTAGTTGCTGGTATTGTTTTTGGAGAATCTTGGTTCTTCGGAGAAGTGCTAGGAAACCTATTAGCTGTTGTTCAAACTCTTGGTGACAACGGTATTGTAGGTCTTCTTGTTGCAGCAATTCTTATCAATTTACTTCGATAATAAATGCTTTAATAAAACTAGGGGATAACTTCCCCTAGTTTTTAAATTCGATGCGTAATTTCAAAATAAAAAAACCAATCGATAGCTTAAAAGTTCCTAAAATAAAAAAAATAAGGAAGTTTCTTTTTAGGTTTACGGAAATATTAGCTCTATTTGTAGCTGTTTCGGTTCTCTTTGGAGTTATTTTTGGACCGGAAACACCGTTTTTTGGTCAAGTATTTCAAAACTTATCATCTGCTTTAAAAGCCTTAGGCGAAGAAGGAATCATTGCTTTAGCTTCAATTCTTTTAATTGGTCTGATAATAAGAAAAAAATAATTAGGCTATAAGGTCTTTTACTTCTTCTTTCTCTTCTAAGAGCTCATTAGTGGTAATTTCAATTTTTGCTTTTGCGTAGTCATTCAGTTCAAGATCTTGAACGATTTCGACTTTTCCATTTTCCGTTCTGAGTGGATAACCAAATATCAGTCCTTCAGGGACACCATAACTCCCATCAGATGCAACAGCAGCACTGAACCAGGTGCCTTCCTCTGTATCATTTTCTACATTTTTCACGGTATCTATTGCAGCATTTGCAGCAGATGCTGCTGAAGAAGCTCCTCTAGCATCTATGATTTCTTTTCCCCTTTGTTGGACTCTGACTAAGAAGTCATTCTCTATCCAGTTGTTATCATTTATGATCTCTGAAACTGATTTCCCATCAATAGATGCATTATCTAGATCGGGATACATAGTTGGACTGTGGTTTCCCCATATAGTCATTCCTTTTATATCCTCTATGGATCGATTAGTTCTGATAGAAACCTGAGCTTTTGCTCTATTTGCATCCAATGCGGTCATTGCCATCCACAACTGAGAGTTATTATTCGAGTTAGATTTTCCAATAAGCGCATTGGTATTTGCAGGATTTCCAACAACAAGAATTTTTGCGTCTTTTTTTCCTTTAGTTCCAATGGCATTCCCTTGATCTGTGAAAATACCTCCATTAACGTGTAAAAGATCACCTCTTTCTTCAATCTTTTTACCGTTAATTGTTATCCCTCTAGGAATACTACCCACTAGCAAAGCCCAGTCACAATCCTCAGCTGCTTCATTAATATCAGACGTAGACATAATCGATCCACAATTTGAAAATCCACAATCCTCAAGCTCTAAAACGGTTCCTTGTAATTTATCTAACACTGGAGGAATTTCGACTAACTTTAGGTTTACCTTTGTATTTGGACCAAAGGTTTCTCCACTGATTAACCTAGGAAGTAAAGAATAAGAGATCTGACCTGCAGCTCCAGTAACTAGTACGTTTATTTCTTTCATATTAATTTAAAGTAATTTTTATTGTTTTTATGTTCAACTTTTACAGGAAGATCTAAAAGATCCTTATCAAGAATGCTTGCAAGGTCTTGATCATCTGATGAATTAGCTAAAAATCTAGAGCCATTCTCTAGAGTGCCAATAATTATTGCACATTCTAGTTTTTTTCTTCCATTAATTATTGTGTAGGTATCAATTTTTCCATCACCATTTGCTTGTTCTACCAAGTTTTTAATTTTCGTTGAATTTATTTCATTTTGAATGGAATTACTCTTTTCTAAAGATAACCTCTCTTCAGGCTTGGATGAAGAAAGAGTCATGGCAGCATGTTTAGTTAAAAACCAACTATTAGCTGTTAACAAACCTTTACCAGGATCAGAACGTAATTTTCTTACCATTTCTGATGTAGACATTATCGTGTAACTATTTCCTGGTCCTCCAAAATAGGGCAAACCTCCGGTTACTGTTAATGGTCTTTCAAAATCATCATTTATTCCAATTTCTTTCATAGCAACTTGGACGGCAGATGGAAAACAAGAATAAATATCAAAATATTTATAATCTTCCAAATCGGTGTTGCTTTGGTTAAAGACACTTGAAGTACAAAATTTTATGGCAGGTGAATCAGTAAGGGACGGCCTTTCTGATACATTCCATACATCATTGGCAATTGATAAGCCTGTAAGAAAGATGCATTTATTTTCAGGAATTCCTAATTTTTTTGCGTAACCGTATGAAGTCAAAACCAAAGATGACCCCATATTTACTCTAATAACTGAGTTGAGGTATTTTGTGTAAGGATAACCTACGTATCTATTACTTTGCGATACTTCAGAGATATCTTCTGGAGATCTATAAGTTTGAAACCAAGAATAAGGATTTTCTGCGGCAATCTTTGAGAACTTCGAAAATAAATGAGCACAATCTCTCAGATGTTCATCTGCAGTCTTGTTTTGTTCCTTTCTTAAAGCTTGTGCAAAAAGAGGATAAACATTAGTAGGCAAGTCCATTTTGTGATTTTTTTCATAATCATTAAATCCAAGTTCATTTTCTCCTATCTCTCGAGGTCTTGTTTTTGGATCGTCGTACCAATCAAGGCTCTCTCCAGATTTTAAAATGTCTATCATTGTTTTAAGGGTCTCACCTCCACTCAACAAAGCACAATTAATATCTCCTGAGAGTATATTTTTAGCAGCATCCTCTATAAGAACCTGCGGAGCATTTCCACCCATGGACGTATAAACAAATTCTTTAGCCTTTATGTTCAGTTTGTTAGCAATAGAATGAGATATATTTTTGTAGCCAAAGCTATCCTGATTAGTTGCTGTGGGATAATCTACTGAAAGCCTGACGGTTCCCACATAGTCTATGTGTTCATGTAAATTTTCAATTTGGGTGTCAGCTAAAGCTTTTCTTGCTGTAAGGGAAAAAAGTTCTAGCGGATTAAGGGATTTTTCCAAAGTATTCTTATCGACAAAGTCGCCAATACCAATAAAAACAGGCGAGAGATCAAGATCAGATTTTCTTTTTGTCATTAGGTTTGAATGAAGGCTAACAAAGGGTAAGATTACGCATTCAAAAAAATTATTTTATCGAAAGGAGTTCTAATGTCCATAAGGTTTGATGACAAAGTAGCAATAGTAACAGGTGCCGGCGGAGGCTTAGGTAGATCGCATGCTTTAGATTTAGCATCTAGGGGTGCAAAAGTAGTAGTTAATGATTTGGGCGGAAGTGTGGATGGTGCTTCTGAGGGATCATCTTCTGCGGCAGAAAAAGTTGTTGAAGAAATTAAAGCAGCTGGAGGCGAGGCTATTGCTAATGGAGCTAGCGTTACTGATATAAATCAAGTCAAAGAGATGGTGCAACAGGCCATGGATGCTTATGGCCGTATCGATATTCTTGTTAATAATGCAGGAATTTTAAGAGATAAAAGCTTTTCTAAAGTAGAAGATGAAGATTTTAGAATGGTTATGGAAGTCCACCTTATGGGCTCTGTGAATTGTACTAAGGCGGTTTGGGAAATAATGAAAGAACAAAACTACGGGAGGATTGTCATGACTTCTTCCTCCAGTGGACTTTACGGAAATTTTGGTCAAACTAATTACGGTGCCGCGAAAATGGGAGTTGTTGGATTGATGAATACTCTTAAACTTGAAGGGGCAAAATACAATATTAAATGTAATGCTTTGGCGCCTGTCGCAGCAACGAGAATGACCGAGGAGTTAATGCCAGGGGAAGTTCTTGAGAGACTCGAGCCTCAGTATGTAACTCCCGCTGTGACCTATATGGTTTCTGAAGATGCTCCAACAGGAGTTATTATGGCTGCAGGAGCAGGCGTGTTTGCAAGAGTTATGATCCATGAAACTATCGGTGTAAATCTTGGTACCGCAGACAAAATGGATGCCGAAAACATCGCCGATAATTGGGATCAAATCTCAAACATGAAAGATGCAAAACTTTGTTTTCAAGGAGGCGATCAATCTATGAAAATCTTTGAATTGATTCAAAAAGGTTGATCTTCTAGTACAAAATTAGTTAGAAAACTTAAGTCTTTCTCTTCAAAAAGTCTGCAAAGTCTTTTACTTCGTCAGTGATTATGGCTCGTATATTTTTTTTACTTAATTCCTTTAATCTTTCCATTGAATTTAAGGTCCATATAATCAAATCTATTTTCTTCTCAAGAATTTTATCGATTGTTTTATTCGAAAGGCCTCTAATATCGATTGATAATCCATCCGAATTACCTTTTTTGTAAAACTCTAAAATTTTTTTTATCCCGTACCTCTCAATCTGTAGCATATGAAAACTCTGAAACACTAATTTATTAGGGAATCTTTTTTTTAAAGCTAATACAACATTTTTATCGAAAGACAAAAAAGTTATGTTCTTTTTTTCTATCCTCAGCTTATCTAAAAATGGGACGGTATTAGCATCTGATTTTATCTCAACAAAGCATTCTTTATTTTGAGGTAAGAAATCTAACACCTCATCAAGAAGAGGGATTCGATTTTCATTATTTCCGAGAGCCTCAAGTTCAAAGAAAGTTGTATTTTTTATTTCTAGATTCTTTTTGAACAGTCTCGATGTATCTTCATCATGAAAAATAATAGGTTTTTCATCTTTTGATAGTCTTACGTCAATTTCTAAGCCATCAGCTCCTTCTGAAAAGGCTTGATGGAATGCAGGAAGGGTATTTTCTTGATCGTTCCTTGTGACACCTCTATGAGCAATTATTTTAGGTGTCACAAGTCACTTCAAGCGGCTTAATCCCAGGAGAGTGCGCCGCCAGTTTGGTATTCAATAACTCTAGTTTCGAAGAAGTTTTTCTCTTTTCTAAGGTCCATGATTTCGGACATCCAGGGAAATGGATTTGAGGCCTTAAGAAAAGCTTCCTCCAAACCAATTTGAGTAAGCCTTCTATTTGCTATGAATTTTAGATATTCCGTCATACTTTCAGCGCTCATGCCAAGGATTCCATTAGGCATGGTATCTTCAGCATACTCAATTTCTAGTTGAGTCCCTTGAAGAATCATCTCTCGAGCAGTTGATTGCATTTCTTCATCCCAAAGCTCTGGATTCTCAATTTTTATTTGATTGATCATATCTATTCCAAAATTTACATGCATGGACTCGTCTCTAAGAATATATTGGAATTGCTCGCTCGTGCCTGTCATTTTGTTTCTATTACCCATGGAGAGAATTTGTGTAAATCCACAGTAAAAGAAAATGCCTTCTAGAACACAATAGAATGCAATTAAGTTTCTTAAAAGAATTTTATCGTCTTCAGTTGTCCCTGTTTTGAAGTCAGGATTTGATAAGGATTGAGTAAAAGGGAGGGCCCACGCGGCTTTTTTTGCAACGGATGGAACTTCTCTATACATATTAAATATTTCTCCTTCATCCATACCTAAGGATTCAATGACGTATTGATAAGCATGAGTATGAATTGCTTCTTCCAATGCTTGTCTCAAAAGGTATTGTCTGCATTCAGGATTGGTAATATGTTTGTACACAGACAAAACAATATTATTAGCAACAAGTGAATCTGCTGTTGAGAAAAAACCTAGATTTCTCATGACAATCATTCTTTCCTGCTCTGAAAGACCATCCTTACTTTTCCATAAAGCTACGTCAGCAGTCATATTAATTTCTTGCGGCATCCAGTGATTGGCACTACCATCGAGATATTTTTGCCAGGCCCAGTCGTATTTGAATGGCACAAGTTGATTTACATCTGCTCTACAGTTAATCATTTGTTTTTGATCAACATCCACACGCGATGATGCTCCTTCTAGGTCCTCTAATCCTGCTTCAATATCAAGATCATCGAGTGAAGCAACTCTAATTGTTTCATCATTAGAAACAGACTTACTTGACTCCTCTTTTAGAGGACTCTTATTTTCCGTTTGTGGAAGTGGTTTCACTTCCTTTTCTTCAAAATCATCCCAACTAAGCATAAATACCTCCTTTTATTGGCAAGCTTCGCACTCTTCATCATCAATAGTGCTTGGATTGTTTACTGCAACTGCAGCTTGAACTTTATTCAATTCTGAATTCGATATAGTAGATTTCTCTGATGTTGTTGCTCCCTTAGATCTCAAATAATAGGTTGTCTTTAGACCTCTCAACCAAGCCATCTTATACATAACATCTAGTTTCTTTCCGTTTGGTTCAGCAACATAAAGGTTTAGAGATTGACTTTGATCTATCCATTTTTGTCTTCTACTCGCAGACTCGATAAGCCATTTAGGTTCAATTTCAAAAGATGTTGCAAAAATTCTCTTTATTTCATCAGGTACCCTGCTAATTGTTTCGAGGCTACCATTTAAGTTTTTAAGGTCATAAACCATTACCTCATCCCACATATCTATTTCTTTCAATGCATTGACTAAATTTTCATTTATTACAGTAAATTCCCCTGATAAATTTGATTTAACAAAAAGATTTGAATAGGTTGGTTCTATCGACTGAGTGACTCCAGTAATGTTTGCAATTGTTGCTGTTGGAGCAATTGCCATCACATTTGAATTTCTTATGCCTTGTCTTTTGACCTTTTCTTTCAGTGTATCCCAGTCCATTTTTCTCTCTTCATTTTGATCGAGAAATCCTTCTGTTCTATGTTCTTTTAAGATAGATATTGAATCGATAGGAAATATACCCTGACTCCATAAAGATCCTTCATAAGAACTATAAGATCCTCTCTCTTTTGCGAGGTCAGACGAGGCCTCAATAGCAAAATAGCTGACTGTTTCCATTGAGTCATCTGCTAACTCAACTGCTTCGTCTGAAGAGTAGGGTATTTTTTTTATTTGTAGGATGTCTTGAAAACCCATTATCCCAAGACCTATTGGTCTATGTTTAAAGTTAGAGTTTTCAGCTTGCGGAACTGCGTAATAATTAATATCTATTACGTTATCTAACATCCTTATAGCAGTTGATATTGTTTTCTGAAGTTTTTCTTTATCGAGGTTGTTATCTTTATCTAAATGATTTTTTAAATTTACTGAACCTAAGTTACATACTGCAATTTCATCCTGAGATGTATTAAGAGTTATTTCAGTACATAGATTAGATGAATGAATTACACCTGTGTGTTGTTGTGGCGATCTTAAATTACAGGCATCTTTGAAGGTTAGCCAAGGATGGCCTGTCTCAAAAAGCATTGAAATTATTTTTCTCCATAGCTCTTCAGCATCAACTTCTTTGTATGCTTTTATATTTCCTTTTTTGGCCTCTTCCTCATACTTTTCATACTGTTCCTTAAACTCATTACCCGTTAAGTCATGTAAATCTTTAGCCTCATTTGGAGAAAAAAGAGTCCAGCTTTCTTTGTTCATAACCCTTTCCATGAACAAGTCAGGTATCCAGTTAGCAGTATTCATATCGTGGGTTCTTCTTCTATCATCTCCTGTGTTTTTTCTTAGTTCCAAAAACTCTTCTATATCAAGGTGCCATGTTTCTAAATAAGCGCATACAGCACCTTTTCTTTTTCCGCCTTGATTTACTGCTACAGCAGTATCATTTACAACTTTTAAGAAAGGAACAACACCTTGCGACCTACCATTAGTTCCTTTTATGTGCGCTCCCATTCCCCTAACTGGTGTCCAATCATTTCCTAGGCCTCCTGCCCACTTAGAAAGCATTGCATTATCTCTCATTGCTCCATAGATGCCATAAAGGTCATCAGGAACAGTTGTTAAATAGCATGATGACAATTGAGAATGAAGAGTTCCTGAATTAAACAACGTTGGCGTAGAACTCATATAGTCGAAACTCGATAAAAGCTTATAAAATTCTATGGCTTTTTCTTCTTTGTTTTCTTCGTTTAGAGCTAAGCCCATGGACACCCTCATAAAGAAAACTTGAGGTAATTCAAATCTAACTTCATCGCTATGGATGAAATATCTGTCATAAAGTGTTTGAAGTCCGAGATAAGTAAACAGATTATCTCTCTCTGGCATTATTTCACTGCCAAGTTTTTCTAAATCCATCTCTGCGAGCTTTGGATTTAATAATTTCAATTCTATGCCCTTTGTTATAAATGAAGATAAGGCTTTTGGATATAAATCCTTCATATCTTCTTGAAGAGCATCTTTATCTAAGTCAAGGAAACTGAGAGCTTCATATCTTAATGAATCCAATAAAATTCTTGCTGTTGCAAAAGTATAATTAGGTTCTTTTTCAACTAAGGCTCGAGAAGCAAGAATCATTGCTTGTTTAATTTCCTCATCTGAAGCGCCTTCGTATAAGTTCTTTTCTGCTTCGGTAACTATCTGATCTGGATTTGTTCCATCTAGTCCGTCACAAGCTTCAGTTGCCACTTTATTAATCCTTGCAACTCCTTTCAGAGGCTCTTCTTTTACCTCTTCTTGGGAATCTAAGAGTTCTTCTTTTCTAACTTGAGCTCTTGCTTCTCTATATAAAATATATTCCCTAGCAACTTTACTTTCGTCAGACCTCATCAGCTCTAGCTCAACTTGATCTTGCACTTCTTCTATATGAATAGTTCCTCCCGACGGCATTCTATTCCTGAAAGTTGTTTCTACTTTTTTGGATAGTACCTCAACTTTTTGATGCACACTTGAGGAGGCAGCAGCAGTGCTGCTGTAGACGGCTAAAAAGGCTTTTGTTATTGCTACTTCTATTTTTGAAACATCAAAAAGTACTACTTTTCCATTTCTTTTAATGATCCTAAGTTGTCCTGGCTTAAGTTCATCGAGGGGTATACTCTCTGAGATCTTTGCTTCTTTTATACTTTTTGTCTGTTCTCTTACTTTTGTTTCTTCCACTGAAACACCCCAATAATTGGTTTTCTAGTCTTTTTGGCTGCTTATAATCCTTTATGAAACACAAGATGTTGTGGTTATAAGATCCTAGAAACACAAGATAAAGTGTTTTTCTCAAAAAATCAATAGAAAAACCTTTAAAAAACACTTAATTTCTTGTGGATAATGCTAAATTGTATAAACCTCAAAAGATGAAATATTTTTTAGTAATAGATCAGGGGACATCCAGCACAAGAGCAATTCTGTTTAATGAGAAATTTGCCGTGGTAAATGTGTCTCAAACCGAATTTAAACAATTTTTTCCAAAAGATGGATGGGTTGAGCACGATGCTAATGAAATTTTTGACACGGTTGTAAGCTGTATCAAAGACGTAATGGAAAAGTCAGAAACAACTCATAAAGAAATCATAGCAATTGGAATCACGAATCAAAGAGAAACATGTCTTTTATGGGATAAGAAAGGCAACCCCTTGGGCAAAGCAATTGTTTGGCAAGACAGAAGAACCGCAGAACTTTGTAATAAATTTAAAAGAGAAGGGCTGGACAAAAAAATTAATCAAATAACGGGTTTGCTTCCTGATCCTTATTTCTCAGGAACAAAGTTGAGTTGGCTATTAGAAGATACTGAAACTCCAAAGGACATTTATATGGGGACAATCGATACTTTCCTAGTTTGGAAGCTAACAGAGGGCAGGTCTTATTCCGTTGATGCCACAAATGCCTCTAGAACTCTACTGATGGATATAAATAATGTTTCTTGGTCAGAAGAAATGTGCGATCTATTTAATATCCCTATTGATAGATTGCCAGAAATCAAAAATTCTGCCGATGAATATGGAGAAACCTCGCTGTTTGGTGGGAAAATTAAAATTTCCGGTATAGCTGGAGATCAACAAGCAGCTTTATTTGGACAAGGTTGCTTTAAAGTAGGAGAAGCCAAAAGCACTTATGGAACAGGCTGTTTTATGATGCTAAATACTGGATCAGACATAAAGCTTTCTAAATCTAAACTGCTTTCCACAATAGGATATCAAATTGATGGGAAAGTAAGTTATGCGCTAGAAGGAAGTATATTTATGGCTGGCGCCTCTGTTCAATGGTTAAGGGATAATTTAGAGTTTTTTTCCTCTGCTTCTGAAATAGAAAATTTAGCAAAAAATTCAAATAAGAATTCAAATGTTTCCTTTATCCCAGCATTTACAGGTCTTGGAGCACCTTATTGGGATCCAGAAGCCAGAGGGGCTATTTTTGGATTGTCCAGAGAGACGACAAAAAATGATATTTCTCAAGCCCTTCTTGAAGCAATTGCATTCCAAACAAAAGATGTTTTTGAATGTATGTCTTCTGATGGCGTTGATCTAAAGTCCCTAAAAATTGATGGCGGAATGGTAGAAAATAAATATTTCAATCAAATTTTAGCGGATGTACTAAATTTGAAAATTCTTTTGCCAGATAATAAAGAGGCAACCGCAAAAGGAGCCGCTTTTCTGGCTTCCTTGGGCTCTAAACATATGAACTCTCTGTCCGATCTTAACGAATTCGTTGGATCGTACGAACAGTTCACTCCGCTAGAATCTAGAGATAGCAAATATAAGAGCTGGAAGAGTTTAGTTACTAAAATTTTAGCTTAGCAAATTCTCAATCAATGCTTCTTGCACGTGCATTCTATTCTCTGCTTGTTGTAAAACTTTACTTGAAGGATGTTCCATCAATTCAAACGTAATTTCTTGACCTCGATGTGCAGGAAGACAGTGAAGGAAGATG
>CACIUX010000005.1 GCA_902589965.1 uncultured SAR86 cluster bacterium | reverse complement strand
CCTTTAATATTATGGCAACGCAATTGCTTAAAAGTATTGTTTTGAGAGATACAGAAGAGGCGCAAGATTTAGGTATTCTGGAACTGGATGAAGAGGATTTAAGTCTTGCTACTTATGTGTGTCCTAGTAAATATGATTATGGATCTATTTTGAGAGAAAATTTAAAATTAATTGAGGACGAAGGTTAAATAAATGTCTGATCCATTAAGAAATTTTTTAGATAAAACCAAGCCAAATTTCCAAAGAGAGGGTGCATGGTCAAAATATTTTCCTTTATTTGATGTCTTTGAAAATCTATTTTATTCATCCTCAAGAAAAACCTCTGGAATGACTCACGTAAGAGATGGTTCTGATATTCAAAGAGTTATGGCAATTGTTTGGATGGCAACCTTTCCAACAATGTTTTTTGGAATGTATAACCTGGGTTATCAATCTTTGATTGCTATAGAGGCTTTAAATGCTGCTGGTCAAGAATTTACAAAAGATTGGCACTGGCCAATCATTGAGCTAGTTTCCGGTCTAAATCCTAATAACATTTTTGATTGTATCGCCTATGGCGCGGTCTTTTTCATGCCTATTTACATTGTTACCTTCATTGTTGGAATCTTTTGGGAAGCTGTCTTTGCAGTTGTGAGAGGTCATGAAATCAGTGAGGGTGCCTTCGTAACAACAGTACTATTTGCTTTGTCATGTCCTCCAGATGCACCTCTTTGGCAAGTTGCCTTAGGTATATCAGTTGGTTTAGTTATAGGAAAAGAAATTTTTGGTGGTACAGGTAAGAATTTTCTGAATCCAGCTTTAACAGGGAGAGCTTTCTTGTATTTTGCTTATCCAGCATCTTGGTCTGGTGATCTATCATGGGTCGCTGTCGATGGTTATTCTGCTGCAACAATCTTAGGTCTTTCTGCTGAATCTGGTTACCAATTTCTTCCAGAATCTTACAGTTGGTCAAATGCATTTCTAGGTTTTATTCCTGGGTCAATTGGCGAAACTTCTACTCTTGCTATATTAATTGGCTTAGCAATACTCCTTTTCACTAGAGTAGCATCATGGAGAATAATCGCTGGAGTTTTATTAGGAACCATAGCTACTTCCTATCTTTTTAATATCATTGGAAGTGAAACCAACCCAATGTTTTCTATGCCATTTTGGTGGCACATGGTAGTGGGCGGGTATGCTTTTGGCATGGTATTTATGGCTACAGAACCCGTGTCCGGATCGCATACAAATAAAGGACGTTGGATTTATGGAATCGTAATAGGAGTTTTGGTTGTTCTAATTCGTGTTGTAAATCCAGCTTTTCCAGAGGGAATGATGTTAGCAATTTTATTTGCGAATTTAACCTCACCTTTAATTGACTATTTCGTTGTTAAGCAAAATATAAATCGAAGAAATAAGGTAATTTATGCAGAAAGATAGCATTCTCAATATCATTCTGGTTGGAGTTGGTTTATGTATCGTCTGTGGAGCTGTTATATCCACTGTTGCTGTATCCTTGAGAGATCAACAAGAACAAAATGTAATTTTTGATCAGCAAAGCAAAATTATTGATGCAGCAAGATTACTTGAAGTTTATCCTTCATCTCAAGAAGCATTAGCTTCGATTGAGGAAGTGGTTGTTAATCTTAACGATGGACAACCCTCAAGCTTTCCTCCAGAAAAGTATGATCTGGATTCTATATTGAGAGACTCTTCTCAACACACAGTTCTCAATGGTTCCGAAGATATTGCCATGATAAGCGTCAGAGAAAATCTTTCAAAGGTCTATATTGAATATAGAAATAATGAATTGAAAACCTTAATTCTCCCAGTTAGAGGATATGGATTATGGGGTACTTTGTATGGCTATCTTGCCCTTGATTCTGACTTAAATACGATAGTTGGCTTGGAGTTTTATAAACATAAAGAAACTCCTGGATTAGGAGCTGAAGTAGACAATCCTAATTGGAAAAAACTTTGGAATGGAAAAAAAGTCTTTGATGAAAATGGTTTAGTTCAGATTTCGGTTATTAAGGGTTTTTCTAATCCACAAAGTACAGATTATTCTTATGAAGTTGATGGTTTATCTGGAGCAACCATTACCAGTAAGGGAGTCTCTAATCTTCTTGCATTTTGGTTAGGTAATGAGGGATTTGGACCTTTCATAAATAATCTAAAGAACAAAGAAATTAAATTAAGTGATGTCTAAGTTCAAGGAAATATTATTGACACCTATCTTTAAGGATAATCCAATTGCCTTACAAATATTAGGCATTTGTTCAGCATTAGCGGTTACAAGTAAGCTTTATCCAACACTTATAATGTGTGTCGCTTTAACTATCACCGTAAGCCTGTCAAATTTCTTTATTTCTCTAATAAGAAACATAATCCCAACAAATATAAGAATTATTGTCCAAATGACAATTATTTCTTCTTTGGTTATCTTAGTGGATCAATTCTTAAAAGCTTACGATTATGAAACAAGCAAAACATTATCTGTCTTTGTTGGATTAATTATTACTAACTGTATTGTAATGGGAAGAGCAGAAGCATTTGCTATGCAAAATACTCCTGGAGTTAGTTTTTTAGATGGTTTAGGAAATGGTCTAGGATACAGTCTTATACTAATTGTTGTTGGAGCTATAAGAGAGTTACTGGGTTCTGGTCAACTACTTGGAATTGATATTTTAACTACTACTCAAAACGGTGGATGGTATGTTGGTAATAACTTCTTTCTGCTGGCACCGAGTTCATTCCTGATAATTGGATTATTCATATGGGCGCTTAGATCATGGAAGACCGAACAAGTTGAAGAAAAAGAATTCCTGATGAGTAAAAATGCTCCTAAAGAGGTGGAAACACATCATGCTTGAGCATTACTTATCTATTTTTATATCTTCAATTTTCATTGAGAACCTAGCATTATCTGTTTTTCTTGGTATGTGTACATTTTTAGCTATTTCCAAAAAAATTGAAGCTGCAATTGGTCTTGGAATTGCTGTAATCGTTGTATTAGCCATAACTGTTCCTTTAAATAATATTATTTATAACTTTTTACTTAGAGATGGAGCTTTAACTTGGCTCGGCTATCCAGATGTATCTCTGGAATTTGTCGGTTTAATCAGTTACATAGGGGTTATTGCTGCATGTGTACAAATTCTTGAGATGTTTTTAGATAAATACGTTCCCAAACTCTATACTGCCCTTGGAATATTTCTTCCTCTTATAACAGTAAATTGCGCAATTCTTGGCGCATCTCTATTCATGGTAGAAAAGAATTTAGACTTTGGTGAGAGTGTTGTTTATGGCCTTGGAGGTGGAGTAGGCTGGGCTCTAGCTATTGTTCTTTTAGCAGGTATCAGAGAAAAATTAAAATACAGCGATATTCCAGATGGACTTGAAGGATTAGGTATTACCTTTATAACTGTTGGTTTGATGACCTTTGGTTTTATGTCATTTGGAGGAATAATACTTTAGATGGTTAATTTAGATCTTATATTTGGAATCGCTACTTTTGCACTAATAGTAAACCTGATGATATTCGTAATCTTGTTTGCTAGATCAAGATTGGTATCCACTGGCGATGTTACTATCGAAATCAATGGAGATCAGGATAAAGCAATAAAAGTCCCTGCAGGAGGAAAATTATTACAGACCTTAGCTTCAGAGAATTTATTTCTTTCCTCGGCTTGTGGAGGAGGGGGCACTTGCTCTCAATGTCGTTGCCAAGTACTTGAAGGCGGCGGCTCAATACTTTCCACTGAAGAAGCCCACTTTAATAATAAAGAAAAAAGAGAAGGCTGGAGGCTTTCTTGTCAGGTGCCTGTAAAGGCTGACATGAAAATTACAGTGCCGGATGAAGTTTTTGGCGTTAAAAAATGGGAAACAACCGTTATATCAAATGATAACGTGGCAACTTTTATTAAAGAATTAGTTTTGAAATTACCTGAAGGAGAAAATGTTGGTTTCGAAGCTGGAGGCTATGTTCAAATGGAAATACCTCCTTATGAAGCAGATTACAAATCTTTCGATATTAAAGATATTTACAAAGGAGATTGGGAAAAATTTAAAGTTTTTGAAAATGTAGCTACAGTTGGTGTTCCTGTTATTAGAGCATATTCAATGGCTAATTATCCTGAAGAAAAGGGGATAATGAAATTTAACATTAGAATTGCAAGTCCACCTCCTGGAACAAATTTTCCACCAGGTGAAGCTTCGTCTTATTTATTTAATTTAAAACCAGGTGATAATTTAACCATCTTCGGTCCATTTGGAGAATTCATGGCTAAAGATACCCCAAATGAAATGGTATTCATTGGTGGTGGTGCGGGTATGGCACCTATGCGATCTCATATATTTGATCAACTTTTGAGATTGGATTCTTCCAGAAAAATTACGTTTTGGTACGGAGCTAGGAGTTTAAAAGAAATGTTTTATATTGATGATTTCAATAAATTGGAAGAAAAATACGAGAACTTTACCTGGCATGCAGCTCTATCAGATCCTTTACCTGAAGATGAATGGGACGGTATGACTGGATTCATTCATCAAGTTTTACTTGATAATTATCTCAAAGATCATCCTGCTCCAGAGGATTGTGAATATTATATGTGCGGTCCTCCTCCAATGATGGATGCTTGTTTTACAATGCTTGATAGCCTTGGAGTAGAACCTGAGAACATCATGTTTGATGACTTTGGCAGTTAGATATCTCTTTATATCCTTACTTCTTTTAACTGGTTGCGTTTCCAATGAAAATCAATACCAAGGATATATATTTGGAACCTACTACAATATAAAGATTTCAGATTCTCCAAATTTGAATACTATCCAATCATCTATTGATTTAAAACTTCGTGAAATTGATATGCTTTTTTCAAATTATAAAAGTGAGTCTTACTTAATGAGATTTAATAGAAAAGAGAATCAAGCTACCAATGATGATTTCACTAATTTACTAAATCATTCGATTGAGATATGTAAGTTTGTAAATCAAAACTTCAACATTTTTGCAGGCAGCCTAGTAAATCTTTGGGGTTTTGGACCTGTAAAAAGAATGTCTGTACCAAAGGAGGATGATATTGAGAATATTATTCCCAGGGGATGCGAATCTAGCGACAATGATCATTTAGAAATTGATTTTTCTGCAATCGCCAAAGGTTATGCAGTTGATGAGATTGCTAGATTATTGGATGATCAAAATCTAAATAATTATTTTATTGATATCGGTGGAGAAATACTTGTTAAAGGAAATAAAATAAAATCTCCTTGGATTATTTGCATAGAAAATCCTGATACTCAAAACAGCAAACCAATTGAGTGTTTATCGAAAAAAGACAACGAAAAGTATATGGCTGTGGCAACTTCAGGTGATTACAGAAATTTTTTTACTTTAGATAATAAGCGCTATTCTCATACAATTGATCCTAAAACAGGTTTTCCTATTTCAAATAATTTAACATCCGTCTCTGTTGCCTTGCCTGGACAGTTTCGACATGCTGGTGATGCAGATGCTTTGGCAACTGCTTTAAATGTCATGGGTTTAAAAGAAGGTTTTGAATTTGCAGTTAATAATTCAATTGCAGCATTATTTATTTTTAGGTCAGAAGGTGAATTTTCTATTAGAATGACTCCATCTTTTGAAGATATAATTCATTAAATATGGCTACTTTTTTCTTTGCATCTATTGTTGTGATCTTATCAATCTTAGGATTGAGTCTTGGATTAATCTTGAACAACAAGCCTTTAGAAGGATCTTGTGGAGGTATGAGCAATCTCGATAGTGATTTGGAATGCACTATATGTGGCGGTAATCCAAAAAAATGTCCTAAGTAATTAGAACTGATTCATCGTATTGTCTTTTCCACCTGCTTTGAGAGCTTTATCGCCTGAAAAATATTCTTTGTGAGTATCGCCAATTGTCGACCCAGCAAGATCTTGGTGTTTTACAGATGACATATCTCTTCTTATTTCTTTTCTTTGAATACCTTTAACATAAGCTAGCATCCCTTCATCACCAAAATAACCTTCAGTTAATGTTGCAGTTCCTAAAGCTGTTTCGTGATAAGTGGGCAGAGTAATTAAATGATGAAAAATTCCTGCTTCTCTTGAAGCATCTTTCTGGAAAGTTTGTATGAGATTATCTGCTTCTAGTGCCAGTTCAGAATCGTCAAACTTAACATCCATTAAACCTTTAGGATCCGAGGAAGGATCAGGATATGCCGAAACATCTTTACCCGAATCAACCCATTCTTTGTAAACCTGTTCTCTAAATGACAAAGTCCAATTAAAAGATGGAGAATTGTTATAGACCAACTTAGCCTTGGGTTCCACTTTTCTAATAGCATTAACCATGTCAGCAATTTGCTGAACATTTGGTTTTTCTGTCTCAATCCACAAGAGATCAGCTCCATTTTGTAAGCTTGTAATACAATCAAGGACGACTCTGTCAAAACCCGTGCCTTCTTTAAATCTGTAAAGGCCATTAGGTAGACGAACAGGTTTTACTAACAAGCCGTTTTGATGGATGGTTATATCGTTCTCATCTAATTCTTCAAGGTTAGTAATTTCTTCAGTCTCAAGAAAAGAATTATATTGATCTGCCAAGTCGCCTTGTTCCTGCATTACAGGGACTTTTTGAGTAAGTCCGGCTCCTAAAGAATCTGTTCTGGCAACTATTAAACCATTTTCAACACCGAGTTCTAAAAAGGAATATCTAACCGCATTGATTTTATGTAAAAAGTCTTCGTGAGGGACTGTAACCTTTCCATCTTGGTGCCCACATTGTTTTTCATCAGAAACCTGATTCTCAATCTGAATGCAACACGCTCCAGCTTGAATCATTTTCTTTGCTAATAAATATGTTGCTTCCTCATTACCGAAGCCAGCATCGATATCAGCAATTATTGGCACAACATGAGTCTCAAAATTATCTATTTTGGATATCACTTCTGATTCATCTCCACCATTTTCTCTTACTTCATCCAATTCATTGAATAGATGTTGTAACTCAACAGCATCGGCTCTTTTTAAAAATGTATATATCTCTTTAATTAAGTTTGGAACAGCTAATTTCTCATGCATGCTTTGATCTGGAAGAGGGCCAAAGTCAGATCTCAGAGCAGCGACCATCCATCCGCTTAAATAAACATATCTCTTGTTAGTAGTTTCTCTAGATTTTTTTATCTCCATCATCATTTGTTGAGCGGTAAAACCATGCCAACAACCTAAAGATTGAGTATAAACAGATGAATCTCCATCATATTCAGACATATCTTTGTGCATGATGTCTGCTGTATATTTAGCTATATCCAAGCCTGTTTTGAATCTATTTTGTAAATCCATTCGAGCTGCGTTTTCAGCAGAAATATTTTTGTATAAATCTCCACCTTTAGCTATTAATTGCTCAAAATGTTCCACAGTCTTTTTATAATCAAGCATTTACAGTCCTCTTCTCAATGAATACTTATTTTAATTTTGCTAGATAGCTAGCTAAGCCGGTGTATTGTATAGGAGTTAGCTTAAGAAGTTTAGTTTTATCTACCTCATTAATAGGGAGATTTTCTATTAAGTTACGATAACTTTCCCCGCTTAATTCTTTCCCTCTAGTTAATTTTTTTATGATGTCATAACTATTAGAAATTTTATTTTTTCTCATGACAGTCTGTATTGCTTCTGCTAAAACTTCCCAACTTTCCTCTAATTCCTCATTGATTTTTGTCTTATTTGGTTCAAGTTTATTGAGCCCTTTATTCAGTGACTTAAGTGAAATTTCTAAATATGCAAAACATAGACCAATATTTCTGCTCACTGTTGAATCGGATAAGTCTCTTTGTAATCTAGAAATTTGTAATTTATTTTTGAGAGCAGGAATTAAGCTATTAGATAAAGTTAAATTTCCTTCAGCATTTTCGAAATCAATTGGATTGACTTTGTGTGGCATAGTTGATGAACCCACCTCGGACGAAGAAATTTTTTGTTTCAGGTAATCTTTAGATACATAAAGCCAAATATCTTTTGATAGATCTATTAATACATTATTTAAATTTTCTATATTAGATAGTAAGAAAACAAGATTGTCTTTAAATTCAATTTGAGATGAAATTAGGGAATATCCTAGATTAAATGAAGATATAAATTTCTTAGTTATATTTGGCCAATTGATGTCAGAGTCTAGTGCATGATGGGCATTAAAATTACCTACAGCTCCATTAAATTTTGCAGATTGTTTCGATTCGTTAATTTTATTTTGATGAAAGGAAATTCTATGAAAAAAATTCTTAAATTCTTTCCCTAAAGAAGTAGGGCTAGCTTTTTGACCGTGTGTGAAAGAAAGCATAGAAATATTTGCCCATTTGATAGCCATTTTATTAATTTCTTTATTGAGGGATTTTAGATTTGGTAGTAAATACTCAGTTCTGTATCTTTCAACCATTAATGCATAAGACAGATTGTTGATATCTTCAGAAGTGCAACAAATATGCACAAATTCACTCAGTTTGGATAATCCCACTGAATCAAGCTGCTTAACTATGTAAACTTCTACAGCTTTTACATCATGATTAGTAATTTTTTCTATAGACTTAACTTTTGACGCTTCTTTCAAATTAAAATTTAAAAAAATACTTTCAATTTTTTTCTTTTGGTTTTTACTAATTAGAGGTAAAAAATTTAAACTTTTTATGTTTAATAAAAACAATAGCCATCTTATTTCTACTTCAACTCTTGTTTTGATCAGAGCAAATTCAGAAAAATAATTTTCAAGATCTTTAACTTTATTTTTATATCTTCCATCAATAGGAGATATTGATAAAAGTGATTCTTTAGTCATGACTTATAAATTTCTCCACCGCCTAAACAAATATTATCTTGATAAAAGACAATTGATTGACCTGGAGTAATGGCTCTCTGAGGCTTTTTAAATTCTACACTAAACGTTTTACCCTTTTTCGATAAGATGCATTCCTGATCATCTTGTCTGTATCTAATTTTGGCTTCCAGTTTTATAGGTTTGGTCAGATCTGGTTCACAGATCCAATTAATAGAATCAACAGATAATTTGTTATTAAATAATTGTTGATTATCGTTTCCTTGAGCAACTACAAGAATATTTTCTGATAATTTTTTTTCTACTACATACCAAGGTCTTTCGTCGTAATCCTTCAATCCACCGATTCCTATCCCTTGTCTTTGACCTAAGGTATAAAAAGAGAGGCCCCTGTGCAAACCAACCTCATTGCCCTTGTCACAAATAATTTTTCCAGGTTTGTCGTTGATATAGTTCTCCAAAAAACTTGGGAAGGGCCTTTCTCCAATAAAACATATTCCAGTACTATCTTTTTTTTCAAAGGTAGATAAATTCATTGATTTTGCAATATCCCTAACTTCTTTCTTTGTAAATTCAGAAAGTGGAAAGATAGTTTTATCTAAAACCTTTTGATTTATGTTGCAAAGAAAATAGGTCTGATCTTTATTTTTATCTTTTGCTTTTACTAAGTAATTAAGTCCAGAAATCTTTTTTATTCCTGCGTAATGACCCGTGGCAATACAATCAAAATTATTTTCGATAGCATATTTATAAAATTCATTAAATTTAATATATTGATTGCATAAAACATCAGGGTTGGGAGTTTTACCTTTTTCTAGATCTATTAGAAATTTATCAAAAACCTTACTTTTGTATTCTTTTGAAAAATTTACATGATGTAATTTAATATCTAATTGATCTGCAACCTTAGCAGCGTCCATAAAATCTTCTTTTGCAGTACAAAGTGGGGTTCCATCATCATCTTCCCAATTCTTCATAAATGCACCTTCTACATCATATCCTTCTTGCAGAAGAAGTGCTGCAGAAACCGAAGAATCTACACCGCCTGACATGCCAACTAGTACTCTCATCAAGGTATTTTATTAAAAAAATGCAAAAGTCTTAAACCTTTATTTTAATGGTACAATCTCCCCCTAAATTATCCCTACCTATAGATAAAGAAAAGTTATGAGTTTTGAAAAAATAGTAATTCCGTCTGGTGGAGAACCTATCACAATTAATGAAGCAGGTAAGCTAAATGTGCCTAATTATCCCATAATTCCTTTCATAGAGGGCGATGGTATTGGTACAGATATTACTCCTGCAATGATTAAAGTCATCGATAATGCTGTGGAAACAGCTTATGGCGATGAAAAAATGATCTCTTGGATGGAAATTTATTGTGGTGAAAAATCAGTAGAAACCTATGGGAATGATACTTGGCTTCCTGATGAAACGATTGATGCAATTAAAGAATATATTGTTGCAATAAAAGGCCCACTTACTACTCCTATTGGTGGAGGTATTAGGTCTTTAAATGTTGCCCTTAGACAAAAATTAGATCTTTATTCTTGTGAAAGGCCGATTACTTATTTTGAAGGAGTCCCTAGCCCAGTAATCTATCCTGAATCTACTGATATGGTTGTTTTTCGGGAAAATTCTGAAGATATCTATGCCGGTATAGAATTCAAGGCTGATTCTGACGAAGCTAAAAAGGTCATTAAATTTTTTCAGGAAGAAATGGGGGTTGGAAATATTAGGTTTGAAGAATTTTGTGGTATTGGTGTTAAACCTATCTCCAAGCCTGGAACTGAGAGATTGGTTCGAAAAGCAATTCAATATGCTGTTGATAATGACAGATCCTCTGTCACTTTGGTGCATAAAGGCAACATAATGAAATTTACTGAAGGAGCATTTAAGGAATGGGGTTACGGAGTTGCTAAAACAGAATACGGTGCGGTTTCTCTTGATGGTGGTGAATGGATGAGTTTTATAAATCCTAAAACTGGAAGGACTATTGTTATCAAAGACGTAATAGCCGATTCTTTTTTACAACAAATCCTGACAAGGCCCGCTGATTACGATGTTATAGCTACAATGAATTTAAACGGCGACTATATTTCTGATGCTTTAGCAGCAAAAGTAGGTGGGTTAGGCTTAGCTCCAGGAGCTAACGTTGGAGATCATATCGCTTTATTTGAAGCTACTCATGGAACAGCTCCAAAGTATGCTGGTGAAGACAAAGTAAACCCATCATCTTTAATTCTTTCAGCCGGAATGATGCTTAATCATATTGGATGGAAAGAAGCTTCAGATAACGTCATCAAAGGAATTAGCTGGGCTATTAAAAATAAGCTTGTTACTTACGACTTAGCTAGATTAATGAAGAATGCTACAAAACTAAAGTGTTCAGAATTTGCAGATGAGGTTTGCAAAGGCATGAAGATGGGGTATCTCAAATAGCAAAGATTTAATGTTTTTTGATTTTAAATTAGAGAGCAAGAATCCAGAAGAAGAATTTGAGGGCGACTTATCAGTCGCTATTAGACCTTCTGATCCAATAGTAAAAAAACCTTCTTTATATAGAATTCTTTTGTTGAATGACGACTATACACCTATGGAATTTGTAGTATATGTGTTACAAAAGTTTTTTAATTATGATCAGGAAAGAGCAACGCAAATTATGTTAGCAGTGCACACTCATGGAAAAGGAGTTTGTGGTATCTTTACAAAAGAAATAGCTGAAACAAAATCATCACAAATCAATGATTTTGCTCAACAAAATGAACATCCTTTATTAAGTGAAATTGAACCAGTGGATGACGAAGATTGATGTTAGAAAAGAATTTAGAAAATTGTCTTAATAACGCATTTAAGAAAGCTCATAGCTCTAACCATGAATTTGTTACAACAGAGCATTTATTATTTTGTCTTTTAGATAATAACGAAGCTCTTAAGTTACTGTCTGCTTGTAATGTTGATATTGAAAAATTAACTTTAGAGTTAGATAAATTTTTAAAGGACTCTATCCCAGAAAATAGAGATTCAAATAAAGATGTTCAAGCTACTCTGAGCTTTCAAAGAGTAATTCAAAGAGCAGTCTTTCACGTTCAAAGCACAAAAGGGGCAGAAGTAACGGGTGCTAACATAATTGTTGCTTTATTCAGTGAAAAAGAGTCTTACAGCGTTTATTTGTTAAAACAACAAGGCATGACAAGATTAGATGCTGTTTCCTACCTTAGTCACGGGGAGGAAGAGGAATCTGAAGATTTAGAAATAGACTATCAAAATGAAGATGGTGAAGAATCTGAGCAAAATGCATTAATTAAATACGCTACTAATTTAAATCAAGAAGCAGCTGAAGGAAACATAGATCCGCTTATTGGCAGATCTAATGAATTAGAGAGAATCACTCAAATAATCTCAAGACGAAGTAAAAACAATCCGCTGTTAGTTGGAGAATCCGGTGTTGGAAAAACAGCTGTTGTAGAAGGTCTTGCAAAAAATATAGTAGAAGGAAATGTCCCTGATGTCTTAAAAAATCGTCAAATTTTTTCATTAGATATGGGAACTCTTCTTGCTGGAACAAAATACAGAGGAGACTTTGAAAAAAGATTAAAGTCAATTCTTAAAGAACTAAAAAAAATTGAAGGATCTATACTGTTCATAGATGAGATTCATACCGTAATTGGTGCAGGTGCAACGTCTGGAGGAGTAATGGATGCCTCAAATTTATTAAAACCTACCTTGGGAAAAGGTAGTTTCACTTTGGTTGGTTCTACAACTTATACTGAATACAGAAATATCTTTGAAAAGGACAGGGCATTATCAAGAAGATTTCAGAAAGTAGACATTGAAGAGCCATCTCAGGAAGAAACTTTAAAAATTCTTGAAGGTTTAAAATCAAAATTTGAAGAACACCATGAACTTAAATATTCAAAAGAGGCATTAAAATCAGCAGTAGAACTTTCTTCAAAGCACATAAATGACAAATTTCTTCCAGATAAAGCCATTGATGTTGTTGATGAAGCTGGTGCAAGGTTAAGACTTCTAAAAAATAACAGAAGAAAAACTGTTTCTGAACTAGACATCCAAAAGGTTATTTCATTGATGGCTAGAATACCTGAAAAAAGTGTCTCTAAAGATGACAAGGTTTCTTTAGGTAAACTCGAAGAAAACTTAAAAAGAGTCATTTTTGGTCAAGATGATGCTATTGAAAAATTAGTCAGCTCTATTGTTATGTCTAGAGCAGGCCTTGGTAACGAAGAAAAGCCAATTGGAAGTTTTCTATTCGCCGGACCAACTGGTGTCGGAAAAACAGAATTATCAAGACAATTATCATTGTCTATGGGCGTAGAACTAATCAGATTTGATATGTCTGAATATATGGAGAGACATACTGTTTCTAGATTAATTGGAGCACCTCCTGGTTATGTTGGTTATGATCAAGGTGGATTATTGACAGAAGCAGCTGTAAAAAATCCTCACTCAGTAATTTTATTAGATGAAATTGAAAAGGCTCATCCCGAAGTTTTTAATGTCTTACTTCAAGTAATGGATCACGGTACGTTGACGGATAATAATGGCAGAGTAGCTAGTTTTAAAAACGTTGTCTTAATCATGACAACTAATTCAGGCGCACAAGAGATGGCTAGGAATTCTATGGGATTCCAAAAACAAGATAATTCATCGGATGGTGCTGAAGTTATAAAAAAAGCTTTCTCTCCTGAATTTAGAAATAGACTTGATGCAATAGTTCAATTTGATTCTTTACCTGAAGAAGTTATTCTTACAATAGTTGATAAATTTTTAACAGAAGTGCAAGCTCAACTTGATGAAAAGCAAGTTACTTTAGATGTTGATGACGATGCAAGATCTTGGCTGTCAAAAGAAGGATACGATGAAAAAATGGGTGCAAGACCTATGTACAGGATAATTCAAGATAAAATCAAGAAACCGTTAGCTGAGGAATTAATTTTCGGTGAACTTTCAAAAAATGGCGGTAGCGTTATGGTTTCAGTTGAAGATGATGAATTAAAAATCGATCTTAAATCTAGTCCAAGAAAAGAAGAGAAGAAAAAAGAAAAGGTTTAATTATTTACCCCTGTAAGTAATCCTACCTTTAGATAAATCATAAGGTGTCATTTCAACTTTAACCTTATCTCCAGTGAGAATTCTGATGTAGTTTTTTCTCATTTTTCCCGAAATATGAGCCGTTATCACATGATCATTTTCAAGCTTAACTTTGAATGTAGTGTTGGGCATGGTGTCGATAACTTCACCTTCCATTTCTATTAGATCTTCTTTTGCCATAAAATATGTTTGTATATGACTATTATGCCAGATGAAAAAGGAAGATAAAAAGTTTCATCTTTGGACGTTACTTTCTTCGCTAGGTGTGATTATTATTCTCCTAGCTATAGTTAGTTACTATATTGATCTAATTTACTGAAATGAAAAATCTTAGTGACTCAGATATTTCACGGGTTATTGAAATGGCCTGGGAGGATAGAACACCTTTTGATGCTATCGAAGCTCAGTTTTCTTTAAAAGAACAGGAAGTAATAGAGATTATGAGGCGAGAAATGAAAGAAAGTAGTTTCAAGATGTGGAGAAAAAGAGTCAACGGTAAAAATACGAAGCATTTATCAAAACGCTCTTTTTCTGTTGGAAGGCATAGAGCAAAAGTCCAAGGCAAGCTAAGGTAGCTAAAAATAAGTTTTTAAATTTTTAAATAAAATACCCTTAATTTCTTTATTTGTGCGTTTGGAAATTCCAACAAGTCTTTGCCAAAAAGGAAACGAGAGAGTGTTCAAAATAAATTCTTTTTCTTCCCATTTTTGGTCTTTTATTTCGGGAAGAAATTCAAAAATATAGTTGCTGCTTCTTTTATTCCACTCAACGATATTCATCCTTACATCCTTTGAATACCATAAATTTTTAACTGTCCAATGATATACATACTGATATTTTTCATATGTATTGCATGTGAACTCAATGAGTGATTTCAACCTTGAATTTACATCAACATTCAAATCGATTTTTGGTTTAGATAATTCAAAGTCATTCAAAAGCTTATTATGCATACCGATAATTAAAGAATTCTTATCTTTAAAATGACGGAATATAGTGCGAGTTCCGATTTTTGCTTCCTTGGCAATTAATTCATGAGTGATGTTTAAAATGCCTTCATTGAGAAGGGAAAATGCGGTCTCTAAAATTAATTCAGAAGTATCTTCGCTTCTTTTTTTTCTACCGTCTATAGATGTAATTTCCATATAATTATCTTTTGACATGTTTTATGTCATATTATATATTTTTGAAAAGATTAACTCAAATGAACGAAACACCCATTAAATTAATAGGTAATCCAGCATCACCTTACACAAGGAAGATGATTGCATATTTGCGATATAAAAGAATTCCACATCATGTTATTTGGGGAGATGTATCTGATGTCCTAAAACCAATGAATATTGATCCACCGAAACCAATTTTATTACCGGTTTTTCTTCTTCCCAGAGATGGAAAATTAACTGCGGTAACTGATTCAACGCCATTAATTGAAGAATTTGAAAATTCTTATCCATACAGATCTGTTTATCCTGAAGATCAATCTTTAAGATTTATTAATTATGTTCTAGAAGACTTTGGTGATGAATGGTGCACAAAATATATGTTTCATTATCGTTGGTATTTTACTGAAGATGCTGATAATGCCGGAACTCTTTTACCATTAGGAATTATGAATAATATTTCTGATGATGAGCTAGCTTTTTTTAAAGACCACTTTGCAAAAAGACAAATAGATAGATTATGGGTTGTTGGATCTAACGATGAAACTGCCCCCTTTATTGATCATAGTTATAAATCGTTTCTTGAGATTTTAGAAAATCATTTAAAAATCCAACCGTATTTACTTGGATCATCTCCATCCTCTTGTGATTTTGCTGTATACGGTCAGCTTACTCAACTTATAGGATTTGATCCTACGCCTCGTAAAATTACTCATGAATTAGCTCCAAGGGTAATTGGATGGGTTAGATCTCTTGAAGATAGAAGCGGACTTGAAGTTCAAGAAAATAATCTAACGCTCTCGGATCTTCCTCAAACAATTCATGATTTATTTAAAGAAATGAGCACTTCCTATGTACCAACCATGATTGCAAATAAAAAAGCAATTGATGAAGGCAGCGATGAGTGGGAAATTGACTTAGATAAAGGTAAATGGAAACAAAAATCTTTTCCGTATCAAGCAAAATGTTTAGCATGGATTAAAGAAGAATATGAGAAACTAGATACTGATAAAAAAGATGAAGTTTTCTCTTTTTTACAATTAAATCATTGTGAATCATTGGTGACATCAAATGAATAGAATTACTGAAATGTTGGGTTGTAAATACCCAATAATACAAGCTCCTATGGGATGGATAGCAAGAAGCAACCTTGCATCAGCTGTATCCAATGCTGGTGCATTTGGCATTATTGAAACCTCTTCTGGAGAAGTAGATCAATGCAAGGAAGAAATTAAAAAAATGGCTACATTAACCAACAGCCCCTTTGGAGTTAATTTACCAATATTATTTTTATCTGACGAGAGCATGCTTGATGTTGTTATAGGTGAAAATGTTAAATTTGTTACAACCTCTGCAGGAGATCCAGCTAAATATATACATAAATTAAAGGAGGCAGATATCAAGGTATTTCATGCTGTGCCGAGCCTTGCTGGTGCCATGAAAGCAGTTGATGCAGGAGTTGATGGTTTGGTTGTAGAGGGGACAGAAGGGGGCGGTTTTAAAAATCCCGAGGAAGTTGGACTTCATGTATTAATTCAATCAATCAAGAAACACACTGATCTTCCTATTGTTGCAGCTGGAGGCATCGTGGATGGCAGAGGAATGGCAGCTGCTTTTGCTGCTGGTGCAGAAGGCATTCAAATGGGTACAAGATTTGTATCTTCCTTAGAAAGTCCAGTTCATGATAATTTTAAAAATGCGATCGTAAATGGTAATGAGCAAGGTACATATATTCTCAACAAAAAAGCTAAACCTTGCATAAGAGCATTGAAAACTGATTTTACAGATAAAATTTACGACGATGGCCTGATGGACATGAGTGCGATGTCTGGAATTAAGAATCTATACTTTGATGGCGATATGAATGCTGCACCTGCATTGGCAGGTCAATCAATAGGATTAATAGAAGAAATAAAACCGGTAGAAACAATTATTAATGAGACGATTACAGAGTTTAATGAAATTTGTGATTCTATGGCTTCTATAAAGTTCTAAAGGATGAAAATTTTAAGGACTCCGGATAGTAGATTTAAAAACATAAAAGACTTCCCATATGAACCTAATTACACCGTCATAAAGACTCATGACGATTCTGATTTGAGAATACATCATATAGATGAGGGTCCAAAGGATGGTCCAATTCTTTTAGTGATGCACGGTCAGCCTGTGTGGAGTTATTTGTACTCAAGGATGATTCCTTATCTTGCTAATGCTGGAATTAGAATTATTGCTCCTGATTTACCTGGCTATGGTAAATCCGATAAACCTGCATCAAGAGAAGACTATTCTTATCAACGACAAGTGGATTGGATGACCGATTGGATAAAAACTAATGATCTAAATAATCTCACTTTTTTTGGCCAGGATTGGGGAGGCCTTATCGGATTAAGGGTTGTTGCTAACCAACCAGATAGATTTCTTAAAGTAGCCATGGGGAATACAGGCTTACCGTATAACCCTGATGTACCTCAAGACGTCATAGATAAAATCAAAGCTTTTAGAAATAGTGATATAAAACTTAATCCAATATCAATGCAAAGAGAAATAAGAAAAATGGATGGCAAAAATATTTTGGGTAGCGATTCATCACATCATCCAGCTTTGAGTTTTATGTATTGGCAGAAACTATGCTGGGATACCGAAGATCTTCCTATTGGATTTATGATGTCGAGCATGATGGAAAGAAACTCACGCATCAAATTTTTAATTTATTTTATATTTCTTAGACTTGGCTTAAGGAAACTATTTCCTTTTAAATCAAATCTTGATAAAGCCTACGAAGCACCATTCCCTGATCCGTCCTATAAAATGGGTCCTAGAGCTATGCCCAGTCATGTACCGATGATTCCTGATCAATCATTAGAAGCGCAAAAGAAAGCAAGAGAATTTTATAAAAGTTGGCAGAAACCTTTTTTAAGTGTCTTTGCGGGCGATGATCCAGTTACAAATGGAGCTGAAAAAGACGTGTTGAAAATGTGTCCTAATGCAAAAAGTGCACCGAATATTGGAGGAGGGCATTTTTTTCAGTGGACTAAGGCAAAAAAACTATCGAATATACTTATTGATTTCATAAAAGAGTAATAACTCATGTTTGCTATGTTGTTTCCCAAGATTGCTGATAATAATTATCTTGGTTCTAGATTGGTGGTTTACATTTTTATTCCTTTTCTTTTATTAATGACCTGGAGATCAATTATTCATCTCTTCTACGCAGAATTTGGTCTGCACGGTATAGCAAATATGATAGTGATAGATGGCTCTCCTGATCCAATGCCAGTTATCTATGCATTTTTTTCGCTATGGGGATTAATTCAATTATTATTTTGTGCTTTTGCTTGGGTAATCCTTTTTAGATACAAGTCTCTCTTACCTTTAACTATTTTAGTTTTTTTAATTGACTGGTCAGCTAGAGTTATAAATGCTTCAAATTCTCCTCTGAATTTTGCTGAATATAAAACCGGCACAACTCCAGGAATTGAATCCGCTCCTTATGTCACTGTTTTCTTATTAATTTTATTTATTACTTCACTTTTAAATAGGAAATCCTGATATGAAAAAAATTACTATCTATCTAATTTTGGTTATTTTTATAATCGCTGGAATATTATTTTTGCTGAGTAGAGTGCCAGCTGTACAAGATGCTTTGTTTCAACGACTTGCTCAAAGTTTAATAAGCACCGCACCAAATATTTTTCCAGAAGAAGATTCCTTAAGTGCTTTGGTATGCGGTTCAAAATCTCCTCTACCTCATCCAACTAGAGCAGAGACTTGCGTAATGATAAAAGCCGGAAAGGAAACCTTCATTTTTGATGTCGGTAATAAAAGTATAGATAATTTAAGAAATTGGCGTGTTCCCTTGAACCAATTAAATGGTATTTTCATTTCTCATCTTCACTCTGATCATATCGCTGAACTTCCTGAAATACATATGTGGAATTGGGTAGGAACAGGTCGACAGTCTAAATTAAAAGTGTACGGTCCAGAGGGGATAAATCAGGTTCTTAACGGATTCACAGAAGCCTATTCATTAGATTGGAAATATCGTAATGACCATCATGGAGATCAATTTGCTCCTTTAAAAGCAGCAGGTTTTGATGGATACGAAATAACTGACTTTAACAAACCAGTATACGAATCTAATGGAATTGTAATTACAGCTTTCTTGGTTGACCACAAACCGATTGATCCTTCATTAGCCTTTAAGATTGAATATAAAGGAAGATCTATCGTTTTGAGTGGAGATACTGTTTACTCAGAAGCAATCTTAAATAATTCAAAGGATGTTGATGTCTTATTCCACGAGGCTTTTCATAAAGGAACTTTAGATATGATGTATAACGCCCTTCCAGAGAACTCCTCTTCCAGGATTGCTATTGTAGATATACAAAATTACCATACCAACACTATTGAAGTTGCGAATCTAGCGAAAGAAGCAAACGTTGGCCATCTTGTTTATTACCATTTAATTCCTGCACCAAGAACTGATTTAGTTGCAGATATTTTTACTAGAGGAATAGACGATATTCTTTCAAATTGGACTTTATCTGACGACGGAACAATGGTTATATTACCTATAGATTCTAAAGAAATTATTATTACGTCAATTAACTAGGAGAGTTATGAAAACAAAAATTACTGAACTTTTTGATATAGAGCATCCCATTATTCAAGGTGGAATGCACTATGTTGGATTTGCTGAATTGGCAGCTGCTGTATCGAATGCTGGTGGCTTAGGAATAATCACTGGTCTTACTCAAGGTACTCCAGAAAAGTTAGCAAATGAAATAGCAAAATGTAAGGATATGACTGATAAACCTTTTGGTGTGAATTTAACTTTTTTACCTTCGTTAACACCACCAGACTACCCAGGCCTTATTAAAGTTATCATTGAAGGCGGAGTTAAAATAGTAGAAACAGCTGGAAGGAGTCCTGCTGAATATATGCCTGCCTTAAAAGATGCTGGAATTAAAGTTATTCACAAGTGCACATCTGTAAGACATTCTTTGAAAGCCCAAAGCGTTGGGTGCGATGCTATATCTGTTGATGGATTTGAATGCGGAGGCCATCCAGGCGAGGATGATATTCCTAATTTTATTTTGTTGCCTAGAGCAGCAGACGAATTAGAAATTCCTTTTGTAGCCTCTGGAGGAATGGCTGATGCCCGAAGTTTAGTTGCAGCTATGGCTCTAGGAGCGGAAGGGATGAATATGGGAACAAGATTCATAGCAACTGAAGAAGCTCCAGTTCATGAAAACGTTAAAAAAGCTATCGTAAATGCTTCTGAATTAGATACAAGATTAATTATGCGTTCTCTTACTAATACTGAGAGGGTATTGGCAAATCCAGCAGTTGATAGACTTATGGAAAAAGAGAAAGCTCTTGGAGATAAGCTAACATTCTCAGATATTGTTGATGAAGTTGCAGGAGTCTATCCAACGATCATGATGGACGGTGATATGGACGCTGGAGCTTGGTCATGCGGCATGGTTGCGGGTTTGGTTTATGACATCCCTAGCGTAAAAGAACTTATCGATAGGATAGTAAATGAAGCTGAAGAAATTATTCAATCAAAACTTAAGCAAGCTGTCTGATGAAATTTGAAAATAAAGTAATGCCAAACGATGATCAAATGGCAGAATTTCTCGAAACAGGCAATGATGAGCCAATCTATATGGTGAATCTTCTCAAGTTTAAAGATAAAGCTGAATATCCAGATAAAAGAGAAACAGATTTATCGGGAAAAGAGGCTTATGCTATTTATGCTGAAGAAGTCCAGCATCATCTAGCTAAGGTAGGGGCAAAATCTATATTTGGGGCCTCCGTAAAGAGATTAATGTTGGGTGAGGTGGAAGAACTTTGGGATTCTGTTGCGATAGCTACATATCCTAATAGAAAGGCAATGTTAGAAATGATTTCTGATCCAGATTACATAAAAAGTGCACAACATAGAGTTGCTGGATTAAAAGGGCAGTTAAATATTGAAACAGTTATACCTTCGGAGAATGACTAAATTCAAAAAATCTTTCCTGTTAGTCCAATAGATCTTAAATTTGGGGTTAATTGACTTAAAGATTAATCAAGACGTAGAAATCTTTTCTTCATTCTATGAAATCAATCAACAACAAGTTCCTAAAGTTGGCTCTGTATCTTTAGAAGAATTTATAAATCTAATTCAAATATCAAATATTTCTTATGGATTTATAAGGAAGGGTATATGTTTGGGTTTTGTGATCTGTCTTAGAGAGAATACTAATTACCAATCTATCAATTATAAATTTTTTCAAAAAAGACATAAAAAATTTTTCTATATTGACCGTATTGCAATAGCAAATAAATTTAAGTCGTCAGGTATTGGAAGCAATCTCTATAACAAATTATTATCAATTAAACATGAATTTAATATACCGATATGTGCTGAAGTAAATATTGATCCACCTAATGAATTTTCTATTAACTTCCATAGAAAACATGGATTTTCAAAAATCACTGAAAGCACTATAAAAGAAGGGTATTCGGTAGTTTATATGGAGATTGATTAATATTTATTACTTTACATAATATATATTATACGAATATATAGAAATCTAATTAATAGCTACGTTTAAAGAATTGACCACTTCCCCTGTATGTGAAGTTAATTCCATAACTACTTCGTCTTCAAATATACGTACAACACCAAAGTTAGCTTTTCGGTAAGTTGAACCTATCCTCAGTGGACCTTCCTCCTCTGTATTAAATGGTATTGGAAGATTCAATGAACTAGATGTAAATTCATAGATATTTTTATTATCAGCTGTCTTAAACTGATAAAAACCACCTCTGTGTCTATCTCCAGACAGTATGAAAAAATTGGATACATTAGATTCATCTATGAGATTAAAAATTCTTGATCTTTCCAAGGGAAACTTATCCCATGATTCCCAACCGTGCCCTAAACTCAAAATCTGTAAACTAGATAAGATAATTTTTATATTACTATCTACTTTCAATTTATCCTTTAGCCAACTCCACTGTTTTTTACCTAACAATGTCTTTTCAGGATTGAAATCTTCTACATATCTCTCTTTTCCTTCTTTATTGAATTCATCAGTTAATTTCCATTCAGATTTAAACGTTCTGTTATCTAAAAATATTAAATGAATTTTCAGACCATTTTTTTTAACCATTTTATCGAAATAGAGTCCATCTCTTTGTCTGCGCGGATCGTTCTCAGGAATTTGCCAAGTTTCTAAGAAAAGTTCTTTTGCTCTGTCTTTGTAACGATAATTTGAACCACCATCGTTTAATCCAAAATCATGATCATCCCAGATAAACTCTGTACTTACATTTTTTAAAAAATCTTCTAAATTATTGTATTGTTGTTTATAAGTTCTGATAAGTTTATCTAATTCTCCATCTTCTTGATCTCCATATACGTTATCTCCAATGAACATAAATAGGTCTAATTCTTTCTTTTCTATTGTATTAAGAATAGCCATGCTTCGGTCTTGATGAAGACAAGAGCCAAAACCTAAAGTAACTATCTCTTGGTTTGCATATAAATTAATTGAAATAAGAACAGAGAGAAGAAAATGAGTAATTTTCATTAAATGATCATAGACGATAAGGAAAAATAGTAAATTGAAAACTACTTTAATTTATTAAAAAAAATAACTTATACTTAATTCATAAGAAGGAGAAAATTATGGAAATGATATTAGGATTTATCTTACTCTTGGCCTTATTTCAAATTTGGCTTATTCCAATGATGTTAAATTCAAAAAACGTAAATTGGCAAATTTCTAATAGAGATAATGAGCCAGAACATCCGCCCTCTTTAATGCTTTCCAGAGCTACAAAAGCAAAAGATAACTTAAAAGAAACCCTCCCAATTTTTCTTGCATTAGCAGTTTGGTCTATTGCAGCCGAAGTAGATATTAGTGGTTTAGCAATGTGGTGGTTAATATTAAGAATAGCTCATGGAGCTTTATATATGGCTGGGATAGGTATCATAAGAACGCTAGTTTGGCTTTCTTCGATAATTATCCTTATTATGATGGCACTAGCATTAATTTAAAAAATGTACCCGAAAAAACAAATCAAAATTAAAGGGAAAGAAATGGCCTATGTTGACGAAGGTCAAGGAGATCCAATAGTTTTTTTACATGGCAATCCAACCTCTTCTTATTTGTGGAGAAATATAGCTCCTCATGTGGAAGGATTAGGAAGAATAGTAATACCTGATCTCATTGGTATGGGAGACTCGGAAAAACTAAAAAATGAAGATGATCCAGGATACAAATATCATGGACAATATGATTATCTAACCTCTTTATTGGAAGAAATAAATCTTGGAAATGAAATTCATTTAGTTATCCATGACTGGGGATCTGCTATGGGTTTTCAATTTGCAAGAGAAAATTCTGAAAGAATAAAATCCATAACTTTCATGGAAGCAATTGTAATGCCTATGACCTGGGATCAATGGCCCGAAATGGCAAGAAAAATCTTTGGTCTCTATAGATCTGAAGCAGGTGAAGAACTTATTCTTGAAAAGAATTATTTCGTAGAGAAGATTTTATTTCTAGATGCACCCAATCTTTCTGAAGATGATAAAAATGAATATAGAAGACCTTTTGTATACGGTGGTGAGGATAGACGCCCTACTCTCACATGGCCAAGACAAATTCCTCTAGAGGGAGAACCTCCTGAGGTTGTTGATGAAGTACAAAAAAATGCTAATTTCCACAAAGATTCTGATATTCCTAAACTTTTCATTAATGCAGATCCAGGATCAATCCTCATTGGTGATCAGAGAGAATTTGTTAGGAGCTGGAAGAATCTTACAGAAGTAACAGTAAAAGGAAATCACTTTATTCAGGAAACTTCTCCTGATCAAATAGGAAAAAATTTAGCTAACTTCTTAGAGTCAATTGGTTAGAAATTTTAGGTTTACATTTCTGTGTTTCCTTTTTTTTTCTAATTTTATTTTTCCATATCAAAAGCCAAATATTGTCATCATTGTTTCTGATGATTTGGGTTGGGGTGATGTTTCATATCATGAAAGTATTATTCCAACTCCGAACATAGATAGGTTTGTAAATGAAGGCATTGAGTTAAATAGATTTTATTCAAATCCAATATGTAGTCCAACAAGAGCATCGTTGATGACAGGATTGGAAGCATTATCTATTGGGATTCTAAGACCAATAGGTAATCCATCAACAACTTCAGTAGGGCTGCCACTTGAGTACAAAATATTACCTGAATACTTTAAAGAGGTAGGTTATAAAACTTCATTAGTTGGAAAATGGCATTTGGGAATGAGTTCAGAAGAATATCTACCAGGCCAAAGAGGGTTCGATACGACCTATGGCTTTATGAACGGAGGAATTGATTATTTTAAACATACAATGTCTGGAAGGCTTGATTGGCATAAAAATGGTGATCCTTTAAGAGAAGAAGGTTATTCAACAGAACTCATAGCCGAAGAAGCAATTAAAATCATTCAGAATAAACAAAGTAATAAACCTCTTCTTTTATATGTTGCTTTTAATGCCCCGCACACACCTATTCAAGCTCCATATGAGGAAATTGAAAAATTCAATTACATTGATGATCCCAAAGAAAGAATCTATGCAGCAAATGTAAGTATTCTTGATAAACAAATAGGAAGAGTCATAAACGCAATAAAAGATAATGGTCTTTCATCAAATACTCTTATCCTTTTTTTTAGTGACAACGGGCCAGTATTTGATATAGATCCTGTAGGTGCTGTAATTGTTCCTGATCTACTAGATGCAAAGGGAAGTACTGGAGGATTAAAAGGGAGTAAAGGATCAGCATATGAAGGTGGCATTAGAGTTCCAGCGTTTATGATGTGGGAAGGAAAATTCAAAAAAGAATCTTCAGATCAATTTTTTTTCATTCAAGATGTTCTGCCAACCTTATTGAGTGCAGCTGATATAAGTTATGAGAGTAACTTATTTGAAGGAACCAGTAGATGGAATTCTTTAAGCCAAAGAAAAATTATTAAACCAAAAAATTCTGTAGTAGCTTCAAACGTTGCTTTTGAGGAGATTGCTTTATTCAACGAAGATTGGAAGCTTTATTTTAAAAAAGGTCCAGCTGGAAGCAATTCGGTAAATTACTATGAATTATTCAATATTTTAGAAGATCCTTATGAAACGAAGGACTTATCAAAAGATTTTCCAGATATATTTAATTTTATGAAAGAAACATTAAATACAATTCCAAAAAGAAATCTCCAAGGTTATATAGATGCGAGTTATCTTTATTTACATGGAGATAGAATGTTGGCAGAAGAAACAAATTCCCCTTGGTTAGATTATGATTTTGAAATAATTGATAAGCCCCCTTCTCTTGTTGGTGCATTAATTTTTATTTGGATTTTATTTTTAGCAAACAAAATAAGTGTACTTTCGATATTGATTTTTATCTTTATTATTAGTTTTTTTATCTTCAGAAGAGTAAGACGTGGATAAAATAGGTAAGCAAAGTTTCAAAGTGATGGATACAAATGAGAAATGGATTTTGTATCATAATTGTTTTTCACTTTGTTCTCGAAAGGTGCGCTTTTGTCTTGAAGAACTAGGAATTGAATACAAGGAAGAACATATAGATCTTATTGAAACTGGTAAATATGAAGTTGCTTCTAAAAAATTCTTAAAAATAAATCCTGGAGCTACAGTTCCTGTTTTACTTCATGAAGGCTATCCAGTTTATGAGTCTCATGAACAAATTTATTATTTATCAAAGATGACAGCTAATCATTCAATAATTCCATCATTAGAAGAAGAAAAATTAATGGATTATTGGGTTAAAAAATCTTCTATGGTTGGAGATCCCATGGAAAATCAAGATATATATGCTGGAAACTGCATAGGTGCATTAACATTTCCCCTTTTTGCTTCAATGATTAAATATATCAAAATTAATAAAATATTAATTGGGTTGATTAATCATCCGCTTAAAATAAGAGTTATTCTATTTATTATTTTAAAAGTATTTGGTTATAAAGCATTTTCTAATGTTTCACCATTAAGAAAATTAATTAAAACATCCCTTAAAAATATTAATATTCATCTAAAGAATTTAAACGATCATCTTCATGAAAATAATAGTGAGTGGATAGTTAATGATGTATTCACGCTTGCAGATATAAGTTGGGCAGTAATTCTTCATAGGATTGAAGAGGTTGGCTGGAGCAAAATATTATTTAAGGATAAGCCATTTCTTTCAAAATATTATGCAAGAGTAAAAAATAAAAAAAGTTTTATCAATTCTATTAATAATTACAATCATAAAATTCTTAACAAAGGCGTAAAAAATCTAAAATTTAAATCTAAAAGTGATAGAAACCTTAGTTCCCTTTTTAATGATCTTTAAAATACATTTACGTTGAATAAAAAAAATACCCGATGAAATCGGGTATTTTTAAAACGAGCTATGTTTATCTTTCGTTTGGATAAGCTTTAACAAATTGAGCCATCCTAGTTTGGACATTTGTTCTAATGTCCTCTACCTTGTTTAGATACGTCTGATAAGCTCTTGAGCTAAAAGCTGTCTTCATTGAATCAGTAAGTTCAGTCATAGAAGTAGATCCAAGAAAGATCATATGTGTCTGATATTTATTACCAAACATGATTCTATTAATTCCAAAAGAACCAACACTTTCTTGTGATTCCATGAATGTTTTCCAAGCATTCAGATAATCAGCTTCCTCACCAGATTCAACTTTAATATCAACATTGGCAAATACAGTATCGGTAGTCCAATCACCTGATTCTAGAACTAACTCCGAAACATAATTATAGTATTTTGGAGAGTTTGAAAAACCATCCAAAGAATCAATCATTTGAGCTGAATCAGCGCAACTACCAAAAATAGATCTTCCTAATAACATTTTGTCGTAATCATCATATGTAACCAAAATCAAATGAGAGTGAGAGCCGCCTCCAATTGCATAAAGCGCAACATTTACTCCTGATTGCTCCCTCCAATTGTCTGCACATGAAGAAACATCAAATTTATCAACAGCACCAACAAAAGAAATAGGATCTGTAACATCAAAATAATGAAATTCTGCTACCAGGCTTCCTGGTTTTATACCGTGATCGTCAGATATTAGATTTGTAGTAAAAAATACAAATAAAAACGAAAATAAAATTTTTCTCATAAATTTCTCCTTAAATTTTTATTAATTATGAATGAAATGGGATCAAATATTAATAATTTTTAAAAATAAATTGATTGGATTTTTAGATCGACTTTTGATAAATCTTTTTCCAAGTTTTCTAGAAATAAGTGTAATTTTAGATCGTCATAATTATCTAACCTTGATCTCTCACATTTTTTTATGATTTTGGAATTCATTAAAAGTAGTTTTTTACTTTTGGGTAAATTCTTTAAGCACTCTTCTATGATCAATAAAGCCCTATAGACTGATCTTGGAAAGCTATCATTTTTTAACAGAAATGAAATTACTTCTTCTCTATCTGCCTCGCCTTTAGAAACTTTTCTAAAAGCATCTTGTGCAGATAATGTAGTCAACATACTTAACCATTCCATTGTAGAGAAATCATGAGTTTGTTTTTCGCTTTTAGAAATACAGAGACAATCAATTATTCTAGAAATCATATCAGTCCGCTCTATGAATCTTCCTAATCTTATGAATTCAAACTCATAACCACGAGAAAGGTTATTATTTATTGCTCCAAAAAATCCTTGAGTCATTGAAACAATCTGGGTTAAGTGGTGAAGCTTTTTTCTTTTATGAATTTTTGAAATCTTTTTACCGACTACATGATCATAGAGTTCATTAAGTTTAATATTTGCTGATTTAGGTAAATCGTCTTTTATAGTTTCAATATTATATTTTGACATTTCAAGGCAATTATTAAGTGAGCTTAAGTTCCTTGAATCCTCAAAAAGAAAATTTAATACATTGTTCTCATTATATTTCTTATATTTATTCTCAAAGAGATCGTTAATATCCAAAGTATCAATTAAGGGCTTCCAATTAAGCGAATGATCATCTGGAAAATCAAGAATTAGTTCTAAGTTAACATCTATCATTCTTGCTATATTTTCAGTTCGTTCAATATATCTAGCTAGCCAATATAAATGTTTAGCACTTCTACTTAACATTATGCATCCACGACCCAAGTATCCTTACTTCCGCCGCCTTGAGAAGAATTCACAACTGTTGAACCCCTCTTTAAGGCTACTCTAGTTAGTCCTCCAACGGTTACATATGTTTCTTTCCCTGAAAGTATGAAAGGTCTTAAATCTAAGTGACGCGGAAAAATAGAATCTTTCCTGAATGTTGGAGTAGTTGATAAAGATATGAGTGGTTGTGCAATAAAGTTTTTTGGATCCTTCAAAATATTTTTTTTAATTATAGAACGGTCATCTTTTTTAATATTTCTACCGATGACAATTCCATATCCACCAGATTCAGCGACTGGCTTAAAAACCATATTCGTAAAATTTTCAAAAGCATAATTTCTGTCTTCTTTATTTTTAAGTATAAAAGTCTTGATATTCGGTAATATTGGATCCTCATTCAGATAATACTTAATCATATCGGGTACGTAAGTATATACCGCCTTATCATCTGCAATTCCGCATCCAGGTGCGTTTACAATTGCTACATTTTTATTTTTCCAGGCTTTTATGAGTCCTTTTACTCCAATTACGCTTTTAGAATTTCCAACATCTGGATCTAAAAAGTCATCATCTACCCTTCTGTAAACCACATCTACTTTTTGAAGGCCTTCAATTGTTTTTTTATAAACAACATTATTCTTTACTATCAAGTCAATGCCTTCCACTAAGTCAATTCCCATTTGTTGAGCGAGGTAGGAATGCTCATAATATGCTGAATTATATATTCCAGGAGTGAGAAGCACGATTTCTGGATTTTTTGATTTAGTAAAAGATGCTTGTACTAACGTTTCGTAGAGTTTAAGAGGATATTCGTCAATCTTTGAGACTCCATAATGAGAGAACAGATCAGGGAATACTCTTTTCATAACATATCTGTTTTCCAACATGTAAGAAACTCCTGAAGGAACTCTGAGATTATCTTCTAATACATTAAAATCTCCCTTTTCATCTTTTATTAAGTCGCTACCTGAAATATGGGCCCATGAACTATTTGGAAGCTTCAATCCCTTGCAAAAATTTAAAAAGTACTTAGAGCTCAATATCATTGAACTATCCATGAGACCTTCTTTTAAAAAATTTTGATTGTTATAACAATCCTCAATAAAAAGATTTAAAGCTTTAGTTCTTTGTTTTAAGCCCTTTTCGACAAGATTCCACTCTTTCTTTTTTATAATTCTTGGAATGAAATCTAGTGGCCAACTTCGCTCTTCTGATCCTTCATCAGAATAAACTCTAAAATTAATTCCCAGAGATTTTATTGCAGATTTAGTTGCGCTATCTAACTCTTGAAGGTCATTTTCAGACAAAGATTCTAAGAAGTTGCCAATTTTTTTTAAATGACCTCTAACGGTGCGCTTTGATGTAATATACTCATCAAACGATTTAGATAGCTCGTATTTAGACCATGTCAGTTTCATCTCTCTTTTACAATCTTTTGTTATCTTTAGAATATCATTCATTTAAATTTAATTATGACCTATTGTTTAGCAATTAAAATTAATGAAGGATTAGTTTTTGCTTCGGATTCAAGAACAAATGCTGGATTAGATAATATAAGCACTTATTCAAAAATGTTTACTTTCAATGTAGGAGATAGAGCTTTTGTTATTCTTACTTCGGGTAACTTATCAACCTCTCAAGCTGTCTATCATAGAATCGAAAAAGATTTATCATCAAAGAATTCTTTAAAGAGTCTGAATACTTGCTCAGATATTGAAGAGGTTGCATCTTATATTGGTGAGCTAAATATTGAGTATCAATCTAAAGCTAGTGAAAACCTAAATCAAAGCTCGCCAATGCTTGGATCTTTTTTTATTGTTGGCGGTCAAATAAAGGGACAAGATCCAAATTTGTTATTGGTTTATCCGGAAGGTAATTTTATTTACATGTCTGATGACCAACCCTACTTGCAAATAGGTGAAATAAAATATGGAAAACCAATTTTAGATAGAATGATTTATCAAAATATTTCACTTGGAGATGCTGCTCGAGTTGCACTATTATCTTTAGATTCAACTATGAGATCAGATCTCACCGTTGGACCACCAATAGACTTGGTTGTATTTAAAAAAGATGAAATTAATTTAAATTTTCAAGAACAATTAAAGCTAGATTCACCGTTCTTTAAAGAATTATCTGATATTTGGGCAGAACAGATTGATAAAGGTGTAAGAAAGTTACCTAAATTCCACTGGGAAAAAAATAATTAAAAAAATACCCGCTCAGAGGCGGGTATTTTAATAATGATTTATATAAAGGTCTTATTCAACAAACTCTTCCATAGTCAAAGCAGAGTCATAAACTGCTGCATTCACAACGAGTTCTGAGCCTTTCCATTCAACTACATCGCCCATGTCAACAAGCCACTTATTAAAAACAGGATCAGTAGCTAACTTATCTTGCCAACCTTCCATTTCTTCAACAGTTTCAAATCCAACTGTGAATGCGTGAGAAGTATCACCATTTCCATAAGTATTTTGTGAAAGTCCTAGCTGTCCAGGAAAACCATCCATAGATGCCATCATTTTGTTGGTTAGATTAACGACTTTTCCTGCATCAGTTGCATAAAAATTGTGAACCTCCCAGACTCTATCATCATTAGAAACATCTCCCCACGTGGTGACAAAGGTATGCATTAAATCTGATGTAGCTTCAGAATTTTGCGATAAAGCTCCAAAAAACTCTTGAGATGCTCTATTAGTAGGATCAAGAGATTTAGTTTGAAACACAGATGCATCAGTCATGCTTGGAAATAACCACACTAAGGAATGTGTTGCAGGATTTTCTCCATTGGATACATATACATTTAAGTGAACAGAACCATTAAAATTATTTTTTACAAAATCACTTTTCATGTATCTGTCTGTCGCAGCCGCAATACTTGCAGCTTTAATTGGATCATCTACTTTTATTTGAAACTCTGCCCAAATAGGAGCAGCGTAAGAATAAGAAGAGACGATTAAAGAAACTAAAATTAATAGTTTTTTCATAATTAATATCTCCTATATTAAAGAATTAATTATGAACTAAATTTATTAATTGAGTAACAAAAGAATTATTCTAAATCTTTAAAATTTGGTTTTCTTTTTTCAATAAATGCAGTGACGCCCTCTTTAAATACTTCACCGTCACATAAAACTCTTTGCGTGTCTCTTTCGTAATCTAATTGCTCATTCAAAGTATTTTTTAGAGCTGAATCATGAGCTTTCACTATTGCTTTTAATCCAGTTATGGAACCATTTGCTAATTGAGAAGCTAAACTAATTGCTTCTTGAATTAAAGTATCATCTGGAAAAACAGACCAAATAAGTCCCCAATCTAATGCTTGGCTAGAACTTATATCTTCACCTAATAATGCCATACCGTTAGCTCTTGCTCGTCCAATCAAATTGGGAACTAACCATGAAGCCCCTACATCAGAAATGATTCCAAGCTGAGGGCCAAAAACTAATTTAAATTTTGCAGATTCAGAAGCAATTATTAAGTCGCCACATAAAGCAAGACCAACGCCGCCACCAGCACAAATACCATTTAATGCATTTACTACAGGCTTAGGGCAATTTACAATTTTTCTAACCAAGGGATTAAATCCAATCTCCATAGCATTGGCAGTAGCTTCTCCAGGAGACCAACTTGGATCAGTTGGCCATCCGCCAGCTGCTAAATCAGCACCGCTACAAAAACCCCTTCCTTCACCGATAAGGATTACTGACCTAATAGATTTGTCATGATAAATATCATCAAATGCATCGATTAGAGAATCTACAAGATCTTTATTTAAACTATTGAGAACTTCAGGTCGATTCAAAGTTAAAAGCCTTACTCCATTATCAAGATTTTTTATCTTTAATACTTCTTGCATATCTTAATCTCCCTTAAATATGTGCGTGAATTGTGATGAATTTTCAAAAAATTAACATTATTTTGATATCAATGATATATATTATAATTTATTAATAAATAGGAGATTTTATGAAAAAATTAATTTTTCTTTTTGTGTTTTTAGGGTCATCTTTTTTAATGGCACAAGAGAGACCTTTTCAAGCATTTTTTGGGATCAAAACAAGTAACCCTTTAGCAGTTGTATCAGCTATGGATGATTTGGCTGCAGCAAACTGTCCTGGAACATCATCAGCGAGGCTTATGAATGAACTTTTTAACGGTGGTGAGGAGACAACTCATACCATCATAATTACATATCCAGACAAGATGTCATACATGATGTGGGCTAATAATTTTACGTCTTGCCCAGCTGCAGGAAAATTCTTACAAACTATGAGTGAGATTTCGGAGCAAACATTTCAATTCATGGGATTGCCACTTTTAACAGAGGGAGATCCTAATGGGGACCAATTCTTTCAGGTCTTCTTGATGGATGTGAGCGATCCTTCTACATATGCATCCGAATATGCAAAACTAATGGCAACAGGACAATGTCCAAGTTCATACTCACTTGTCGCAATGGGACCTGGAGCAGATATTGAAGAATATGGCACACACTTTGCTTACTGTGGCTTCAAGAATATGGATTCATTTTTAGATTCCTACATGAGTAATTCAACACCAACTGATGCATATATGGAATTTGCATCAAAGGTTGCTGATGCAAGGACTTTAAAAGCTATAAATATGAGTGCAGTTGTAAAAGACTGGTTACCTAGTCAGTAGTTAAAAGCAAGGAACTAAAACTAATTTCTTTTTAAGGAGAAAAGAATGAAAAAAATATTATTAATTTTAATGGTTACTTCATCTATAAATTTACTTTCAGATGATGGAACTGGCAGACATGAAATGCATGCATTTTATCAATTTGCCGTAACTAATCCGCCTCAAGTAGTTGAGGCAATGGATGAGTTTTATGCTTCAGATTGTGGAAAAAAATATCCAGCTGATGTTGTCTTGTTTGATGATGCTTTTAATGGAAGCAGTCCATCTACACACTTTTTTATAAATTCATATGAAAGTATGGAAGATTATGAAGTGGGTCAGGCTCTAGTAGCTACATGCCCTGCAGCAGCTGCTTTTTTTAGCAAGATTTTACCTGTAGCAACTCCCGTTTCAGAATTTGTTACCTTTCAGGCTTTAGAGGTAGGAGATTGGACAAAAGATAGGGCTTTTATGAGATTTGATCTTAAAGTTGAATCTGGAAAAGCAGGAGATTATCTGGAAGAATTTATCGAATTAGCTAATTCAAATGAGAATGAACTTACTAGTTCCTATGGTTTAAATGCTGTTATTTATGGATCTACAGAATTCACTCATTTCATCTATATAGGTGGAAGTGATTTTGCATCTCTAACAAAGAATCAAATGGCACAATCCCAATCAGATGCGCAAGCTAAATTCTTAAAAAAAGTTAAAGGTATGAGAGAAGTAGTAAACATATCATATGGTTCACCAATTAAGGCCTGGTTGAAAAGATAAATATTTATCAAAAAAAAGAGAGGTTAAGCCTCTCTTTTTTTTAATTTTTCAGTTCTTAGGAATATAAAAAAACTTAAAGTAGCTAATGAGCAAAGAATGTGCCAAATTCCATGAGCTTGTATATACGAATCAGGATTACATAAAGGTTGGTCTGGGTATCCTTGAAGCCAAACAATGAAAGCTGATATATAGAGAATCATGCCAATAAAAAACCAAGAATATTTTCTTTCGTATGTTGGTTTTGATTTACATAATAATCCTGGAAGCCAGAAAAATGCTATCCACCAATATTGATCTAAATTATTGAATATTTCTGAGGGAAAAATTCCAAATATAGCTGCGACTAAAAATCCAATAAAACCAGAAAAGAATCTCATCCTTTGACTCCAGAATCTAAATAAAAATTCAGAAACTATCCAAACTCCTATAGAGACTCCATAAACGCTGAAACCAATACCCATTCCATCTCCTAGGAACCACCTTCCAAGACCATAGGCAAAGACAATTCCTAAATATGTTTTAAAAAATGTACTCGTACTCCAATTAGCCATGAGCTTGAAGTTGTAGAGCCAAGGGATAATGATGTACATAACCATACTTAAGTTATCTGCCCAACCGCCCCATTCTGTGTGAGTTCCATGCATTAAAAACGATCCGGGTCCTAAAAAAATGGCTGCAGATGCATATAAAATTGCTATTGGAGTAAGAGTATGGAAAGTATTTACATTTTCTTCATCTCGATTAAGGACATGAAACATTATCAAGCCAGTTACCATAAAGGCTAAGTTTGTAATAGTATTTACAGGCTCTCTGAAAATACTATCACTAACTCTTTCACACCATCTTGATACCCCTCCAATCTCCATTCCTGGCTCAAGAGAAATACCTATACCAAGAAAAGCAAAAATTCCATAAAGAAAAAGAAATAAGAAACTGATTAGATAAGCAAGACGAATGGCCATAATTAATTATATAGCCATAGAGTCCTGTAAATTAGAAAAGATTTACGGAGTTCTCATTACCTCAGGTGGAGTACACTTGAGGATTGAAGTAGTGTTAAGTTCTTCTAACACTAATTTTAGTTTCCTGTATTCAGTAACTTCAGGATTTAAGCCTACAGAGCTGATTCCAATAAAACTAGTTCCAACCAAGGGATCATGCTTTGTTAATCCATATGTGGAGTAACTAGTACTTCTATTTGCGTTTTCTACTACTTTTTCAGATAAATTATTGATTAAATTAGAGATTCTTATTCTGTTAGCTTGCATCTCAGAACATGACAAAGTTTGAATGTCTAAAGGATAATGCAACGTTTCATCATTTACTGCACCTTTACCGCCATTCTGTTCTATAAAGTCATCAAGCATAATTGATGCAGATGAATAAGTTGTGACATTTGTTCCAGCACAGTTTGCTAAAACAAAGACTAACAAAGGAAGGATCAATACTTTGTTAAATTTTTTCATGTTTATTATCTTCATAAACCCACTCCATGAAGTTTTTCCTTTATTTTTCTCATTATTAAGAAAAAAAGAATTTTATTGTCAAAATGACACTTAGTCAAACTAACAAAAACTTACTTCGTTCATAAATTTTACTATATTTGAGGTTAAAAAGCCTTAATTTATAAAACATAGATAAGATTTTTAAAAAAACCAAAATCTATCATGCTAATTAAAATAACTTAATGTAAAGTATCTTTTCTTTTATGGATATCAATCAAATCATCCTTTCAGCCGTACTCTTGGTTATGGTTGTTATGTTTATCTGGGGCAGATTTCGATACGATGCAGTAGCATTAACAAGTCTTGCAGTTTTAGTGGTTCTTGGTTTTGTTCCAGCTAAAGAAGCATTTGTAGGGTTTGGACATCCCGCAGTTATAACAGTTGCGCTTGTTTTATTGATTAGTAAAGGCCTAGAGGCATCAGGATTGATAGGGAAAATTGGCAATCTATTACAGAAAATTGCTAATAGTGAATTTCAGTTCTTAGTCATATTGATGGGTATTGCAGTCATACTATCTTCTTTTATGAATAACATTGGTGCTATGGCGATGTTATTACCTGTAACTTTGGGTATATGTCAGAAAATGGGCTGGTCCCCTTCTAAATTTTTAATGCCTCTTGCCTTCGCATCAATTCTTGGGGGTATGAATACAAAAATTGGAACGCCTCCAAATATTATTATTTCCGAATTTAGGGACCAATATTCCGATCAAGGGTTCGAATTTTTTGATTTTGCCTATGCAGGGTTGCCTGTGAGTATCGGAGGCGTAATTTTTATCGCATTACTTGGTTTCATTCTTGTTAAAAATAGATCTGGTGACAGTGATTCATCTTCTTTAGTTGATATTAATGAATATTTAGTTGAACTTGTGATTGATAAAGATAGCGATCTTATAGGTAAAAAAACTCAAGAATTCAGGAAGGAACTAGGTTCTGACACAGTACTCATTGGTTCAGTAAATGAAACATCTGATGCTAGGGAAATTTTAAGTAATTTTGAGGAATTAAAAGAATCTCAAATTCTACTTTTGAAAATAAATCCAGAGGAAGTATCAGGACTACAAGATAAGTATGGTCTTTCTCTCAGAACCGAAATTAAAGATCTTGATTCAGGAAGCTTTGGTGAAATTGAAACCATGATTTCTCCAGGGTCAAGATTAATAGGTAGAACTATAAGCTATTTTTCAAATATGGTTGGGAGACAGATGGCTGTTCTTGGGTTGTGGAGGAAAGGTACAAATTTTCAAGGAAGCCTTTCAAACGAACATTTCAAGGCTGGAGATGTGTTGTTGATTGCTACTAGAGAAGAACAAAAAGATACCAGTGATAAAATGCAAGATCTTGGTTTGATGCCTCTTTGGCAAAGAGAGTTAGATGTAATAAAGGATGATTCTAAAGTTTTACTTTCATTAGGGTTATTTTCTTTTAGTTTACTTTTGGTTATCACAAATTTTTTAAATGTCGTCATAGCATTTTTACTATGCGTTTTAGCATTTGTTGCGTCTAAACTACTAAAACCAAATATGCTTTATCGTCATATTGAATGGCCTGTTATTGTATTGCTTGGAGCTATGATTCCTATAGGCGATGCACTATATGACAGTGGTCTTACAAATATATTAGCAACCGTAATAGCGACTCAATCTATTCAATTTGGTCTAGTTGGCACCCTTGTTATTTTGATGGTAGCCACAATGTGTCTATCTGATGTCATTAATAATGCAGCGACTGCAGTTATTATGGGACCTATATCAGTCACAATTGCAAATCAGTTAGGTCATCCTTCTGAACCATTTTTGATGTGTGTTGCAATAGGTGCAAGCTGTGCTTTTTTATCTCCTATCGGACATCAATGTAACACTTTGGTAATGGGACCAGGTAATTATAAATTTGGAGATTACTGGAAATTAGGTCTACCATTAGAATTACTCATAATAGCCATTTCAACACCATTGCTCCTGATATTTTGGTTTTAATTGCCCTGAATAATTGTCCCTCTCATAAAAAGTTCATAATAACGAGAACAATTATAATTTCTTAACTCTATGAGCATGTTTAGATACTTCTGTTTATCGGAGTCTAGGACGGATTTATGATCTAAATAACATGCATCAAACTCATCTAAATCATACATAGAGTTCTTAATTACCTTTTGATAGGTGCATGAAGATAAAGATAAAAATAGAAAAAGGATCAGAAAATTATTGATTCTCATCTGCACTTAATTGGCCGCTGCTAGATTTCTTAGACATAACATCAACAATGATACCAATGACCATATTCAACATGATTACGGCATTAAGAAGAATGAAACTAATAAAGTAAATCCATACCCAAGGAAAAACTTCAATTATATCTTTCATAACTGCAGCCCAGTCATCGTATGTAGCAACTTGTGCAAGGGTAAGCATAGCAAGACCAATATTACCCCAATGTTCTGGATCTGTTGTTCCAAAAACTAAAGTTCCTATAGCAGCCCATATATATATGAAAATGAACATTAGAAGAGCCACAAAACCAACTCTTGGAAGCGTTTCAAACAACGCATCGACAATTTTCTTCAATGCAGGCACTACGGTGATAATTCTTAATACCCTGACAATTCTGAGTAATCTTGCAACGAATGCTGTCTCTCCTCCCGTGATTGGAATTAAACTGACCGTAACGATGATGAAATCAAAGACGTTCCAACCACCTTTAAAAAATTTAATCAGTGATCTTTCTGCGACTATTCTTATAATAATCTCTACTAGGAAAAAAACTGTTATGGCGGTATCAAGAAAATTCAGCAGTCCAACGTATTCTTCCGCAAGGTCATAAGAGCTAACTCCTGCATAAATAGCAGAGCCAATGATTACAAAAATTACAATTCCATTAAAAAAACTACTGTTTCTTATTTTTAGAAAAAATTGGACTATCTGATTCATTTGCGGATTATATACTCAAGTAAAATTTAAGGTTAGTTATTTAAGCAAAGATAAGAAAGATTTACACCTACATCGGTGTTACTTCTGGAGAAGATATCAATGCTGCTTCTATTATCAAAAGGTTTAATAAAAATATTCATAGATAAACAATTTATATAAAGTCTTGAAAAGGTTAAATCTGATGATTCGTTAATATCTTTTCTTGTTCCAAGTGGTCCGTTTGGTGCAAGGTAATTTTTAGTAGAGAAATCATAATTAGCAGCCATAACCCATGCATCTGGAAGAGGCATTCTGTAATTAAAACCAAAACCCCATTGTCTAAAGGATTCAAATTTTTGGTTGGCTTCATATTTATCAGAGAAAATATTCATAGTCCAACTAGAGTTATTATTTGGTAAATTAAAAGTGTTATTCACAAAAGTTCCGTATCTGTAACCGCTTTTTGCATCTAAGCCTATAAAATTCCTTTTATCTACGTTAAAACCGTATTCAAAAACAGAACCATTTGTTAAGGATCCAGAATGACTTACGCTGAAAGCATTAGATTCAAGCAGAGGCTCTCCAGATAAGTAAACTTGAATTCTTGTGAAGCTTGGTGTGACCGATGGATTTTTCAATAATCCAAATCTGCCCTCTTCTACATCTAAACGACTATTTAAACCAAATACGAAACTTCTTTGGTCAAATTGCGTAAACCTAGATTGATAAGTGGTAGCAACTGCCAGGAAATAATTAATTGCATCACCACGGGGATTATTCAAATTCTGAGTTAAAGACAAATTGTAATTGACAGAAAATTTTGAATCCGATTGAGGTTTTGAATCTGGAGATACCTCAAGAGGAAAACCTGCTATCTCGATAATGTCGGCATCTATACCAGCATTTGCGTTAGAAGAACTGGCAAAACCAAAAGTCATTAGTTGATTTACCGTTACAGGCTTTTCTTGCTCTTCAATGGCAGCTAAAAAAGATTCAACCTTCGTAATCACTTCTTCAGGAGGGTCGTAGTCTTTAACGCTCTCAAGATATAATTTTGCTGGAGCATAAGCTTCTAGCCTAAAGTAAAGTACTCCAAGTTCTAGCCTAATTCTTGCCAAAGTAGGATCATAAATAAGCATTTGTTCAAAAACCCCAATAGCCGCTTCTAAATCTCCTAAAATAATTGATAGATTGGCATATTTAAATAAATTTCCCTGATTAGTTGGATCCTCTATCAATTCATTAAAAATAGCTTGCCTTTCTTTTCTAATCGTTTCTAATTGCTCAGGATCCGATATAGTCGGAGGTACGTTTTGCGCTAAAACAAAAATACTAAAACTAAAGATAAATAGTAATAAAATATATCTGACAAACATGACAAGGCGTCAATTATAAAGGTTTTATCAAAAAAAGATGAAGAACATTCAAAAAAAAATACTTCTCCCTTTAGCCATTTTAATTGGTCTAATTCCACTGACAAATCCATTAAATATTTTTAATGATTTAAGATTATTTGCTTTTGATACTCTACAACAAATAAGTCCAAGAGAACCTTTAGAAGATGATCCAGTTGTAATAATTGATATTGATGATGAGTCTCTCAATAATTTAGGTCAATGGCCTTGGTCAAGAGATCTACTTTCTCAATTAGTGAGTAAAACAGAGCGAGCTTTAACTACATCATTTGATATCGTTTTTGCAGAAAGAGATAGAACCGGAAGTGATGTTCTAACTGAACAATATTCAACAAATACTGAACTAATTAGAGAGTTAAAAAAGATAAAGCCAAATGACAAAATATTTGCTGAATCTATGGAGTCACACTCCACTGTTGTCTTAGGAAGTGCGCCAAATAATAAATTAAGAACCTTAGAAGTAAAACCTAAATACGGTCTAATAATTCAGGGAGATTCACCAAAAGAATTTCTTCCTAATTACACAGGAATGCAAAACAACTTACCCGCTCTAGTAGATTCTGCAGCGGGCGTAGGGTCGATGAGCATTGGGGGTGATTCAAGTATTGTTAGAAGCCTCCCCACATTTGAAGTAGTGAATGGACAGATAGTACCTTCCTTGATGCTAGAGACCCTTAGGGTTGCTATCGGAGCAAGTACTTATCAAATCAAGTCATCAAATGCATCAGGAGAGTTAGCGTTTGGTGAGAGTACTGGAGTTAATAACATAAAATTAGGAAACGTAATTATTCCAACCAATTCAAATGGTTACCTTTGGTTATATTCTACTTATAAGGAAAACTTGAATATCATTCCTGCGGCTAAAGTCATAAATAATTCTTTTGATAAAGATTTCTTTGCTGGAAAAATTGTTCTTATAGGAACTAGCGCGTCTGGACTGCTCGACATAAGAAATACCTCTTTAGAGCGAGATATACCTGGCGTAACAATCATAGCTCAAGGCATTCAACAAATTATAAATGGAGATTTTTTAGTAAGACCAGATTGGATGGAAGGAGCAGAATTTTTATTTGGTTTACTTTTTTCCATCTTGATTTGCTTGGTCATTCAATATTTTGGACCTATCGGGGGATTAATTACATTCTTAGTAGCAAATTTAAGTAGTCTCTATGGTTCTTTCTATGGTTTCAATCAATTAGATTTTTTAATAGATCCAATTTCTCCATTAATAATATGCTTATTGAGTTACTTGATAATCACATTTTTTAATTTTCTTTTTACTGAGTTGGAACGTAGTAAAGTTAGAACAGCTTTTTCTCAATATCTTGCTCCAGAAATGGTTTCGAGACTTGCGGAATCAAGTGAATCACTTAAATTGGGAGGAGAGAAGAAAACTATGACTTTTCTTTTTTCTGACATACGAGGGTTCACAGCTATATCAGAAAGTTACAAATCTAATCCAGAAGAATTAACTGAACTGATAAATAAACTTCTTACAGTTTTGTCTAATGAAATTTTGGATAATGAAGGAACAATTGATAAATATATGGGTGATTGCATCATGGCATTCTGGAATGCACCTACAGATCAAGAAAATCATACGGATTTAGCTCTAAAAGCATCTTTTGATATGGAAAAGGCGTTAGAAAACTTTAATATTGAATTCCAAAAAGAAAAAGGAATGGAACTTAAAATCGGAATTGGTATTAATACTGGTGAATGTATTGTTGGGAATATGGGATCAGAAAAAAGATTTGATTATACCGTCTTAGGAGATCCAGTTAATTTGGCGTCAAGATTAGAAGGTCAATCAGGAACTTATGGTTTTCAAAGAATTCTTGGACAAGAAACTGTGAATACCCTCAAGTCAAAATCTAATCTTTTTGAACTAGACTTGATTCAAGTTAAAGGGAAAACTGAGCCGGTTAAAATTTATACTTCTTTTGATAAATTCTCATTAGATGATGAAGAATTAATTGAATTTCAAAATGATCATAATAAATTTCTAGAGAATTATAGAAACCAACGATGGGATCTAGCATTAAACTTTATTAAAAAATGGGAAGAACAAGTTGTGGAGTTTGATTTATACTACGCTATTTTTAAAGACAGGATTAAGGATATGAAACTTAATTTAACTGATCCGAATTGGAATGGAGCGTATGTTGCAACAACTAAATAAATTCTTCTTTATTTCATTACTCTTGCCCTCATTTGCTATTTCTCAGACTATAGTGAATATTGAAGAGTTAAGAAATGAGGGTAAGGAAGGATTTTTTGCTGGCCTTGGATTTTCTTTAAATGCTTCCAGAGGTAACAGAGACAGAGATTTCTATTCTTTTGATTTAAGGTTTGACTATAACCTTGATGACGTTGAAAACTTCATGATTTTGAGAAAATCTGAAAGGAAAATAAATCAAAACGTCACGGATATTTCTCAACTCATTCATATAAGATCAGTTTTCGAAACTTACAATCAGTACAATACAGAATTCTTTATTCAGTCAGCGAAAAATCCATTTAGGCTTTTTAGAGAAAGAAATTTATTTGGGACTGGTCTTAGAATGATTATAGATGATCAAATGAGATTTGGAGCTGGAGTGATATATGAAGAAGAAACTGATTTAGACGACTTTGTAACAAACACAACAAGGCTTTCCGCTTATTTCCACGATAATTTTGCAGTTGCTGAAAATATTAACTTTAATACTACGATTTATTACCAACCAGGAGTCACTGATTTTAGTGACTACAAGGCAAGTTTTCTTATGGCTTTTAACTTTCTGGTAAATAAAAAATTTAGTATCAGCCTTCAATATGACATCGCATATGATTCGGATCCAATAACTAATGCCGTTGAAGATGATCAAGGTCTTAGTACTAAGTTTTCTTATTCTTTTAATTAACCTTTTCTGTCTAAACTAACTTTTTCAAGCTCTTCAAAAAGATGAGGATATTCTCCCATTAGTTCTTCTAAATCGTCTTTTGACAGGGAAAGTAATTTAACTTCCTCTATTGAGCTTATAGATGCATTACGAAGTTCTTTAGAAAGAATTCCTTTTTCACCAAAATAATCACCCTGTCCCAAAGTCACAGGAGATTCTATTTCTACTTGAACAGATCCAAACTCAATAATGTACATGCAATCTGCCTCATCACCTTTTTCTATAATTTTTCTTTTAGCCGGGTAAATTTCAGCAACTAACTTATCGTTAATTTTACTTAAAGCCCCTATGGGCAACATCGAGAATAATGGGATACTAGAAATTGTTTCCATTGTTATGAGAAAGTTTCTTTTTTGGATTTCCTCATAATAAGCCGAGGCTAAGATTGCAGCAGGCAAAGCAAACATTCCGATACCTAGAAACATAGTTAAAGAAGTAAGAACTTGGCCTAATGGGGATGATGGAGTTACATCTCCATAACCAACTGTGGTTAGCGTAGCAATTCCAAACCACATTGAATTGAGAATAGAACCAAAATACTCTGGATTAATATCTCTTTCAATGAAGTGAATTAAAGTCGAAAAAATAAGTAAAACGGAAAAAACCATTATTTGAGAACCAAGTAACGCCAACCTTTGGTTATACACCGTTCTCAACAATGTATTAGTTGGAAGTAACATTTTATGATTGCTATAAATTGAATAAGCCCTAAAGATTCTTAAAATTCTTAAATCGTAAAATCCAAAGAAAATATAATTTGCTAAAACGATAAAATCGAAAACTAACAGGAAAGAGAATCTTCTTTCAATGATAATTCTTGTAATAAATTCAGCACCAAAAAAAAGATAAGAAGCTATAACAAATATATCAAAATAGATATTTTCAGGAATAATTTTGCTAGACGACAAAATCTGATCAAAAATATTAAGAAGAATTAAAATTCCAGCAATATTGTTGATGTGTTTAATCATTCAGAAAAGACTTTAGATATATTTTATAATAAATATACCCTCTAAATAAAAAAACCCTGCCGAAGCAGGGTCTTTTTTTAATCTCAATTAAAAATTATAACCAAGCCTTATTCCATATCTAGCCCTTTCTCTAGCCATTATCCTTTGGTAGTTTCCTACAGCGGTACTTTGAAGTTCTCTATAATAATAGCTATTGTTGTCAGTTATGTTTTGTCCATAAAATTGAACAAACCAAGAATCATCTGAACTAGATAGAGTAATTTGGGCGCCTAACTCATCCCAAGCCTCTAAGACGTCACTTGGAAGATTAAATACCCTTAAATATCTTTCTCCCTGATATGAATAATCCAGACGATAATTAATTTTTAGATTTCCAATATCTTGTAAGTAACCTATACCAAGATTTGCTTGCAGTTCGGGATGAAATAAAGAATTACCTGAAACATCGCTCACTAAACCTTCACTGATATCAGAACCAGGAACTAGATCAAATCCATGTAGCTGAGCTAGAATTTGATGAAGACCTGAAGCTCTATTTAGTACTGAGGGTAGATGACCATCAGCAGGGTTTTGACCAGCTAATGGATTCCAATAACTTACTGGAGTTGGTGCTCCAAAAGTTCTGTCACCGTGATGTTCTACAGGATTAAAAAACACCAAACTTGCGAGGGTTAAACCGTCAAGAGTCGGATTTAAGGCAGATATGCCATCTGCAGGAGTCACTGCTGCACCAGAGGTTGCAATCTCTTGCAAATAACTGGTCCACATAGCCTGCAAAGCAGTTTTTCTGATAATAAAGGTTTCTGAAACTTGATCTTTGACAGTGTGCCAATCAGTTGAGCCTACTCCTCCTGTTAATTGCAAATCTCTATTAACCATATCTATAGAGCCTTCTCCATCATTGATCTCAGAAGATGTGTAGCTGAGAGAAGCATTCAGGGAAAAACCAGGGACTTCAGGTGGCATGTAAAGCAAATCAGCCTCGGCACCCATGATTTCAACATCAATACCCTCGTTTACTGAGGTTCTATTTTTAATTTGTGTGATATGGTAATTTTCAATATCACTATAGTAAGCAGAAACATTAAGTCTTACTCCCTGAGCAGGAAATTCATTTTTGAAACCTATTTCAAGATTATTTACTTCTGAATTTGGAAATCCAGTTGGAACGCCAGCAAAACTTGTAGGATCAAACCCAGGATTAATCCCACCGCCTTTGAATCCAGTGGAAAAGGAAACAAACATCATTGAATCTTGATTTATAAAGTAGTCTAAAACAATCCTTCCAGTAAATTCTGAAGTTTCTCTAGTGGTTTCTAGCCCTGCTGCTCTGTAAGCTTCTCCTGGTGCGGGAACTTTGTTGCCAGGAATAGCGGATTCTGGAACTGGGCAAAAAGTGGCGCCTATAGGACAAAATAAAGCTTCCCAGGCTGCGGCAGATGGAACTAATCCACCAGTCCAAGCTGAAGCTGCAGCATCTGTGATATTACCTTTGGCGTAACCTAATATATTAAATGACGGATTACTTGGACCTGCTTCTTTAAAGTCATCTGTGTATCTCATGCCAACGGTTAATTTTAAGTCGTCACGCACATCAAAGTAATATTCACCAAATACGGCGGTTGATTCTATTACATCGATATTGGCTGTTCTAAAAAATGGTGCGTAAAGTTGTGCTCCAAGACTAGCTGCTTGAGTACCTATCATTGCTGCAGGTGGAGCCACAGTTAATGCATCTAGACCAGAAGCCACAACATCTGTATCCGTATCTTGATAATTTTTAAAATAATTCATACCGAATAGAAAATTATGAGGTCCATCAAAACTAGAAACTAGTTTCATTTCAACTGCATCCGTATCAGCCAGAGAACTATAGTTAAATGCTCCTGTAGGATAATTCAGTGTATCCAAAATGCATCCACCATAAAAACCAGCAGTGTAGCCTTCGACTGAGCAATTTGAATCGATACTTGCAGACATAGTTCCAATACCGCCAGGAGTTACAGGAGTATCGTTAAATCTTAATGTATCTAACTCTGGAGATTCGTAAGCCTCTAACCTATAAAACTTTCTATCTTTTCTGCTCGCAGCAACAGATAAGGATAGTTCGTCATTAATATCATGGTCTACGATGAATTGAGTAATATATTCGTCAACGGTATATACAGGTTCGTTTCTGACGTTCATCGTCCATAATTCTTGAGGAGCTCCAGCCAGACTAGTTATCGGAGTGTAGTTTAAAACTCCTTGTGCTATGAGAAGTTGTTCAACTAACGTGGACATGGGATGCGCAATCTCAAATTTTTGATTTTCAGGTGCTTGCATTGTGCAACCAAAGACTGCGGAAGGATCTCTGTCACACCAAGTTCCTGAAGTAAGCGTTCTTTTTGAATCTTCAATCTGAGCTTGATGAACAATATGAATTGTAGTTTTTTCAGAAGGTTCGAAACTTAGGGTAGCTCTGTATCCCATTTGATTTCTGTTATCCAAGTTATAATCGAGTCCTTTGCTATAAATGTTATCTACTAGACCATCTTGCTTCAAAGTTGTTGAAGCAAATCTAAAGGCTGCATTGTCATCAAGAGGAATATTTATAACTGAAGTAGTGCCAAATCTTCCATAATCTCCAAGATCAACACTAACTTTCCCAGAAAAAGAAGTTGGATCTGCTTTTGCCGTAATCATATTCAATGATCCACCAATAGCATTTCTTCCATATAAAGTTCCTGCAGGACCTCTGATTATCTCAACTCTTTCCATATCAAAAAGCTGGCCAGTATCAAGAGGTGTTATTCCCACAGCTAAGTCATTAATATGAACTCCAACTGCTGAATCTGCTGTACCTGATACTGCTCCATTCACCATTCCCCTTATTTCAATATCTCCTCCACCTTCACCAATATTTCCACCAAACCTAAGTCCAGGAACAAACAATTGCATGTCATTAATTCCTTCGATCTGTTGCTCCAATAGATCATCTCCAGAGAATGAAGATACTGCTAAAGGAACGTCTTGCAGACTTTGTTCTTGTCTTTGCGCAGTTACAATAATTTCTTCTAATCCATCAGAATCTTGGACAATTGCGAAGGGTGAAGAGAAAAATAAATAGAAAAGTATTAAATTAATTGAAAATTTATGCATAACGCTCCTTGTTTAGAATAAATCGTTAAATTTAAAAAAGTAATCTATCCTAAAAAAGAGAAAAATTAAATGAATTTATATTTTTCTAAAATTATTTCTTTGAGTAAGTCAATAATCTAATTTAGATTTTCCCAAAAATTTGAGTAGGACTTATAAAAATCAGAGTGCTCTATTTTCTTATCTTCAATGAAAGAGTCATAAATTCTTGCATTCGAACTGATATGATCAAATCTTTCGGCAATATTTGGAGAGCCATTTTTTGCAAAATTAATCCAATCCGCTCGCATTTTCTGAGCAAGTTCAATATCAGAATCATCAAAAGATCCTTCTATGCCGAATAATCCGCCTTTATTAAATAGATAACCAAGTTCAAGAGCATGGGTGGCGCCAAGATAATCATTAGGAATATTAGGTTTCTTATCAAATTGATAAAGATAAGTCGGATTTCCAGATAATGAATGTTGCTTTGCAACAAAATAAGAGGGAGCACCAAAAAATAAAAATCCCCAGAAATCCGTTGCAGCATCGTAATAATTGTCATCCAAGCTTAATGCAAAATCTCTCATTCCTTTTGGACCTTGGAAGGATGATGGGTCAGGGTTAACAAAAGCCCAAAGACTTTCAGGCCAAAACTCGCCGAATAAACTGAAAGTTTTTGGATCAATAATCAATGGAAATAGGCTTGTCCCCTCATCTCCGTTGAAACCGACCATAAAAGGTAAATCGTGGACATTTTGATTTATAAAAGCATCTTTTATAGATTCAGGGAAAACATATCCGTCAACAATTTGATTTGTCATCATGATTAAGTCTTGATCGAGTTGGAAATCATCAATGGAAACAATTTCCAGGGCTGGCAATTCCCTTAAATCATTTATATTGGCATTTTCTCCTAAAAAATATTCAGCTAACTTGATACCTTTTGACTCGGCGGAAACTAATATCCCTTTATCTTCTCTGATATCAGTTAAAACATTCGGTAATCCGGTGCCACTTTGAGCAATGGCTTTGTGAAACAATCCTTTCGATAATGGACTTATCATCAAAGACGTCACAGCTTGTCCCCCAGCCGATTCACCAAAAATGGTTATGTTGTTTGGGTCTCCACCAAAATTTGCAATATTATCTTTAACCCACTTTAGAGCTGCTATTTGATCTAAAGTTCCATAATTTCCAGAAACGTTTTTTTCTGACTCTCTTGATAATTCTGGATGAGCCAACCAGGCAAAAACCCCCAGTCGATAATTTATACTCACCACGATGACGTCCCCCTCTGTGGGAATATATTGGCTGGTGTAATTACTTTCATGCCCAGACCCCCACCTTGAAGCTCCGCCATGGATCCAAAACATTACAGGTTTGTTAGCAGCGCCGCCTTTAGGAACAACAATGTTTAGAAATAAACAGTCCTCGGACATATCATCGTATGTAAAACGATTAAATCCTGCATTATTTTGAGATTCATCAGATGGAATATCTAAGCCTGACTTTTCTATAATAAGATCGTAAAAACCATTATTGCCAGTCAGTTTTCCATCAGGAGTCAATAATTCAAGTGGCTGCATGCATGCTTTACCATGAGATTCTGCTAAAAGAGTTCCCTCCCATCCTTCATGAGGCAAAGGTTCCTTCCAACGAAGATTGCCAACTGGAGCTTTCGCATAAGGGATACCAAAATATTTTATAGTGCCATCATCATGCTCCAAGCCTTTTAATTTACCTTGCTGAATAGTGATGATTGATGAGTCTTGTCCGTAAGAACAAGAAAATAAGATACAAAAAACCCCGATAAAAATCAGGGTTTTTTGCAGATATTTTCTAAAATTAGAAATTGTAACCAACTCTAATTCCAAAGACTTGAGGATCTCTAACAGTAACTCCTCTAGTTTGGCCTACTGAAGCATCACCAAGGCCAATGCCGGTAACGTTAAGTTCATCGGTAATGTTCTGACCGTAAAATTGTACATACCAACTGTCATCATTTGCAGGTGTAACAGTAATTTGTAAATTTGATTCTAACCAAGAATCAATTTGATCCTCTGGGAGATTAAATATACGTACATACCTTGCACCTTGATACGCTACATCTAGTCTTGTTGTTACGTTCACACTTCCTGCTTGAGCTGTATAAGAAATACCTATGTTTGCTGATGAGTCAGGGTGAACTAATGAATTTCCTGAGATATCTGTTTCGAGACCTTCAGAAACAACAGCTGCAGGATCAAAACCCATTAATTGAGCCATGGTTCTCATACCGGCTTGAACACCTAGAGAAGGTAAATGACCCTCAGCAGGACTTAAACCTAAGGCAGGAACCAAATAACTGACAGGTGTTGGTTGGCCGTAAGTTCTATCTCCGTGGAACTCAGCAGGTATTAATGCCGCCATTAAATCAGCTGTAGTTGTGGCACCAGCCGTAAGAACTTCAATAGCATCCAATCCAGTTTGAGCTGCCCCACCTGTAAGAGTTTCTTGCAACCAAGCTCCATAAACAGCTTGCAATGCATCTTTTCTCATAATAAACATGGTTGAAAGTTCATCTTTCATTAAATGCCAGTTTTTGCTGTCTGGATGTCCTGAAAATGCTCCATCCGGTTGTACTGGATCAAGCGCCGAAACACCATCAGCAATTGTTGACTCGGTCATTGCTAAAGAAGCATTCAGAGCAAGGCCTGGGACTGAAGGAGGAGCGTATAACAACTCTAATTCTAGACCCATAATATCAACATCAATACCTTCATTAATTGAGGTTTTATTCATAATTTTTGTGATGTGATAATTTTCAGCATCATATGCATAGACAGCTCCGTTCAGACGAACGCCTTGTTCTGGGAACTCTGTTTTAAACCCAAATTCAAGCGATATAAGATCAGAGGCTGGGAATATTTGAGGTGTGTTAGGGAAAATTAAGGGATCAAGAGCAGGGTTAAAACCTCCGCCTTTGAAACCTTTAGATAAATTTACATAAATCAACGAGTTTTCATCGACAAAATAATCAACGACAAATCTTCCGGTCATGGCACTAAATTCCATATACGGATCCAGACCTGTAGTTGCGATATAAGCTTCTCCATAATCAGGAACACTTCCTAAAAGGGGACAAAATCCTTGCTCAAAGTTTCCACAAGCAAAAGCTTCGAAAGCAGCAGCAGTTGGTATGGCTCCTTCTGTCAGAAGATTTACTCCTAAGTCAGTAGCTCGACCTTTAGAAAAACCTAAAACGTTAACAAATGCAATTCTACTTAAGCTTGTTTTTTCATCTTCATTATATCTAAGACCAAAAGTAAGTTTTAAGTCTTCTCTCGGCTCATAATAAAGTTCTCCAAAAACTGCTTGCGATTCAATAGTTCCTTTATCATTTGTTCTGAATAAACTTGGATAAAGTTGTGCGCCTAGAGCAGCAGCAGGACCCGCCAATAATGCTGGCGGTGCTTGAGCTAAGACATCCAATCCACTTGCATATACATCGTATAAGGTAATGGAAGCATTATCATAGTAAGTGTAACCGGCTAGGAAGTTTACATTTCCATCGAATGAAGAACTCACTTTTAATTCAAGTACTTTTGTATCAACGTCTGATTCTGGTCTATCTCCGCCTGTTGGATAATTTATTGTATCCATGACACAACCACCGTAAGCACCAAGAGTTCCTGCGTCTAAATCACATCCTGGACCGTACCCTGACATATTGATCAAACCACCAGGGGTGGCAGGAGTATTTTTAAATCTTAAAGTTTGCATTTCAGGAGAGGCATAAGCAGACATTCTCATGAAAGTTCTATCTTTTGAGTGAGCACCTATTGAAATATCAATATCATCAACGCTGTGCTCTATGAGAAGTTGCGTAGTGTATTGATCAACTTGATAGAGAGAATTACCACGAGTATTTACTTGTCTGAATCCTTGAGGAGCACCAGACATATCAGTTGTTGTAGTAAAATCCAATACTCCCATAGCAACCATCAAGTTTTCAACGTAAGTTCCCATAGGGTGGGTTAACTCAAATGCTCGCTCAGAAGTACGAGTACAACCCGTTACAAAAGATGTATCTCTTTTACAGTATACGTTACCACCTAATGTTCTGGTTGAATCTTCAATTTCTGCGTTATGGATAATATGGATTGTAGTATTGTCAGTTGGCTCAAAAGTTAAAGTAGCTCGATAAGCTACTTGATTTCTTCCATCAACATCTTGATCTTTTTGAACAGAGTAAATGTTTTCCATATAACCGTCTCTTTTAAGAGTAGATGTGGCAAGTCTCAAAGCCACTTTATCGTCTAATGGAATATTAAAAGTTGAGGTTGTTTTCAGTCCGTTATAGTCAGCAATATCGATACTTGCATTACCGTAATAACCAGACGTGTCCCCTTTTGCAGTAATCATGTTGATGGCGCCACCAACTGAATTTCTTCCAAATAAGGTTCCTGCTGGTCCTCTGATAACCTCTATTCTCTGCATGTCAAAGAATGTTCCATCCTGCAAAGTTGTTGAACCTAATGCTAAGTCATTCATGTGGATTGCAACTCCAGCATCTGCAGAAGCTGCAACGGCTAAATTAGTAATTCCACGAATATCAAATCCACCACCGCCAGAAAAAGCAGTGGGTGCAAAAGTCAATCCAGGAACCACAAGTTGAAGATCCGAAGCTTCCTCAATTTGCTGTTCAAGCAAATCATCTGCATTAAAAGCTGTCACAGCTAAAGGAACGTCTTGAAGACTTTGTTCTTGTCTTTGCGATGTTACGGTTACTTCTTCAAGAGCATTGTCTTGCGCTATCGAATATCCAGTGAAAATGAGTGCCAATATCAATAATGGCGATAATAATTTTTTTATACTCATAACATTCCCCTTTGTGTTTTGAGTTGATAACTTCCTTGTTAATACTATTTAAGACTCCTTTCTTAAACGTATTAGCGTTAATTTATAGTAAAAATAGACAAAATTAAACGTTTTTGTAACATATTTGATCAATTATTTAGATATAAAAAGCCTCCTTCAATAATAAGGGAGGCTTTTTTATTTAAAGATTAAAAATTATATCTATACTCTATTCCAGTTACCCTTGGATCTCTTAAGAAATAACTTTGGAAATTACCGGTCACGTCAGTTGAGTTATATTTCCAAGTTATATTATCCTCATTGAGAGCATTTCTTGAAAAAAATCTGAAATACCATTGATTTTCAACGTCTCCTACCGTTAAACCAATATTTATTTCATCCCAAGCATCAACCTTACCGTATAAATCATTGTTAAATTCATTTACGTACATATCGCTTTGATAATAGTAGTAAATATTTGGAACAATTGAGATGCCGTTACCAATTTCAAAATTGTAAGAAAGTCCTAATGAAGTTGTCATTTCTGGCGTATTAGGAAGACGATTGCCATCAATACTTTGCTTCACGCCTGTAGAAGTTGGTATTCCAAGAGCTGATAATGCCACCCTAGACATATAAATTGGATGGCCGTCTGCTTGAGTTGTTCCAGGAACTGGTAACCAAGCATCCAAACTGGCTAAGACAGCTTGAACTGAATTGACAAGATCTTTATCAGCAATAAAGGTGTTTGCAACACAACCCTCACCTTCATAAAAAAGATCAATACATTTGTAAATAGTATTGCTGGCATCAAAATAAGGCGTACCTTGAGCTGCAATGTTGAACGGATCAATTGTAAGCTCGTCATCTTGGATTTTTGTGTTTATGTAGGCAAACATAAAATCTAACCTCAGATTTGGAATTGCAGCAGGAACGAAATCCATTTCTATTTCAGCCCCAAAATTTTCTGAGTCAATATTGAAATTAAAAGTTGTAGTAGCAAGAATCCTTGATATTTGCATATCGGTATACTTGTTGTAAAAAATCGAAGTATTCAGTCTCATTTGACCGTTGAGCAAAATTGACTTGATTCCCAATTCAAATGCATCAACTTTTTCCTCTACTGTGTTTGCAGGAATTAAACCCTTTTCATAAATTCTTGGGTTAATTGGAGGATTAATGCCTGCAGGTTTAGTTCCTCTGGAATAAGAAGCATACAAAAGAGAATCATCACCGAAAGTATAATCAACGATTAATCTTCCAGCCGTTGTTGTGTAATCTAGTTTATTCTTTTTATAAGACTCCCAGCCAGGAATATTATAATTTTCGCTTCTATCATAGAGCGGAGGAACCAAATCTTTAACACTCATAAAGTAAGTCGCATAAGCCGTTCCAGTTGCTAAAGCTTGTTGTTGAGGATCTGTAATTAAGCCAGCTGCAGCAATACCACCTGCTAAAGCAGTAGATGCAGCATTAACTTGAGCTGAAACTTGATAAAGATCAATGGTTTCTTGCTCACCTGCTCCACAACCGTTTGATGATTGACCAGATAAAATCTGACCGATAACGCCAAGGTCTGGTGCTTGACCAAAAGCTCCTGCAATACCCTCGAAACAGTTATATAAATCTCCATCGACCAACAACCAAGGCACGCCAGCAAATGCGCCGACATTTCTTGCTTGTCCATAATTTGTCGTTACGATATCGTTAATTTTTTTCTCTTCTCCGTATCGCAAACCAAGAGTAATTCTCAAATCATCTCTGACATCAAAGTAAAGTTCTCCAAATAGACCGCTGGCCTCTAACTCATACTCATTAATATCACCAAATGTAGTAGGAACAAAAAATTGGGCATCTCCTAGAAGCGTTAAAGGAGATGAAGTTGTCAGATAACTATCATCTTCATAATGACCATAATGATTTACACCGACTATGAAATTAAAAATACCATCTAGATCAGAACTGTATTTAAGTTCGAGATATTCAGTTGCTTGTTCATTACTAGATCCGTCAATGAATGAGTTTCTGTTAGTAGTCTGTAAAACATACTTGCCAGATTGACCGCTCAGTCTTTCTACTTGCGTAGGACCTTTTTTTCCGCATTGATCTCCAACGCAGTGATCAAGCATATCAACCGAAACTAAACCTCCAAGATAAGTAAGGGGATCATCAGAAATTTTTACACCAATCAAAGGTTCAACTGCCAAAGTTGTATCCATTCTTGTGTATGATGATGATTCTCGTGACATAACATTTAATGACACAATTCCATCCTCCAAATCGTGAGATATGTTAAGCTGATGAGTACCAGAATGCCTATCGTATATAGGAGCGAAATCACTATGAGTCTGCCTAAGAGTCATGTTTGCAGGTCTCGGAACATCATTAAGACCAAACGCTGTGTAAGTTGCTGTATTTGCACCCAAGGGCCCTGATTCTAGAAAAACTGCTCCAAGGATTCCATTGTAGGTCGCAGCTGGATTAGCTATTCCGATTCCTTCGCCGCCTAAGGCGCAACCTCTTGCAATATTAGTATCGGGAGTACAGACATAATTTGTTCGAAGTGTTCTGGTACTTTCTTCCTCGTGCTCTTGGTACATATAATCAACTACAGTATTTCCAGAATCATATCTTAGAGAAATTCTTCCCACATAATGATCTCGACCATCAAAAGTACCGCCCAATGGTTCATAGAGGTTCTCAGTAAATCCATCTCTTTCTGTTTGAGTGTAAGCGGCCCTTACAGCAAAATTTTCATCTAAAGGAATATTTATTGCTCCTTCAAACGTTTTTAAATCGTATTCACCAATTGTAAAACCTGCATAGCCATCAAGACCTGTATCAACGGATGGCCTTTTGGTAACCAAATTAACTAATCCAGCTGTTGTTCCTCTTCCGAAAAGAGTACCTTGAGGACCTCTCAAGACTTCAACTCTATCCATATCAAACATAGTTGCAACATTGGTATTTTCTCCCCAAGGAGATTCATTAATGTGAGTGGTCACTGATTGGTCAAATGAAATTCCTGTAGCAAGTCTACCTATACCTCTGATTGATACGGAACTACCTCCAAAGTTAGTCTCTGAATAACTGAGATTAGGAACGTTAAGTTGTAAATCAGTAAATCTCACTGCTTGTCTCAATGCCAAATCATCGGCTGATAAAGCGGAAACAGCTATAGGAACATCTTGAAGTGATTTTTCTGTTTTTTGAGCGGTTACAATTATCTCCTCAAGCGTATAATCTTCGTTGTCAGATTGTGCGAAAAAGTTTGCGGAAAATAAAAAGAATGCAATTAAGAGGTGATGGAAAAATTTCATATAAAGCTCCTTAGAAAGTGAAAGTTTTTAAAATAATCATCCTTAATGTTTGCGGATTATAGAGATCAAAGAATAAAAGACAATTAAATATTATGAAGTCATTACCTAAAGCAAAAAAAGTCAAGAAAGTTTTAAAAAAACATAACGACTTAAGAATTGATAACTATTACTGGCTCAGAGATGATACTAGAAAAAATAAAGCAGTCCTCAATTATTTAAAAACTGAGCGCGCTTACCATGATGATTGGATCAAAACTCAAACATTTATTTCAAATAAATACTTCAAAAAACTAAAGGACTACATTCCGACTAGAGATGAGTCTTTAAAGATAGAAAGAGATGGATTTTTTTACTTTTCGGAATCTCTAAAAAAAAATGAGTACAGAAAATACTATCGATCAAAAAAAAGAAATTCAAAGAAAGAATTAATTTTAGATATCAATAAGTTAGCTAAAAATAAAAAGTTCTATCAAGTTTCAGGTGTTTCGCCTTCCAAGGATAATCGATCTTTGGCATACGCTGAAGATATAAATGGTCGCAGAGAATACACGATCAAAGTTAAAAATCTAAATAGCGGAGAAAACCTTCCAGATAAAATTTCCGGAACGGATGGACAATTTATTTGGTCTAAAAACTCAAAGAATATTATTTACATTAAAAGGGATGAAACGACATTAACAAGCAATAAAGTCTTTCTTCATACAATTGGAACCTCTCAAAAAAATGACATACTTTTATTTGAAGAAACTGATCCACAATTTCATTGCAGTTTAGGAATTTCAAGGGATAAAGAATATGGCTTTATTTATTCAAGCCAGACTAATGCAAATGAGGTTCGATTCTTCTCATTAAATAATCCAACCAAATTAAAATTAATTCTTAAAAGAAAGAAAAAACATAAATATTACGTAGATATTTTTAATAATACTTTTTATGTCATGACAAACATGGGTGGTCAGGATAACTTTTCACTCAAATATTCTGATTTATCCGTTTGTCATCAATTTAAAAAATGGAAAACGGTTCTCAAAGAAAGTAAAAAAAGATATCTATTGGATTTCGAAATATTTAAAGATCATATTCTTCTTGATGTAAGAGAAAACGGTCTTCCTCGGATATTAAAAATTAATACCAAAAACAGGACCCATGAATACATTAAATTTGATGAGCCGTGTTATGACGTTTCTCTAGCGGGCAATCATGATCCAAATGCTGATTATTTTTGTTTTGCGTATTCATCGCTCAATAAACCAGAGACTGTTTATAAGCAATTTTTAGTTTCTGGTAGAAGATCCGTTATTTGGAAATCAAAAATTAAGTGCGAGACAAAAGGCTTAAAAGTTGAAAGACTTTCATTAAAATCTAGAGACAACACAAAAGTTCCAGCATCTCTTGTTTATAAGGATAACGGGATCCCATTACATAAAAAACCCGTACTATTTTATGGATACGGATCTTACGGCCACATAATTGATGCTAATTTCCGTTCCAGCATTGTGCCCTTATTAGAAGAAAACTTTATATTTGTTTTAGCGCATATTCGAGGCGGATCTGAAATGGGTAAACATTGGTATGAAAATGGACGCATGCATCAGAAGAAAAATACCTTTTATGATTTTATCGATGTAACTCAAGGATGTTTAAAAAAAGGTTTTGGAGATAAAGATAATGTTTTCGCTATGGGAGGCAGTGCCGGAGGTTTATTAATGGGTGTTATAGCAAACGAAGCTCCGCATTTATATAAGGGTATTTTAGCTGCAGTCCCTTTCATGGATGTTGTTACGACCATGCTTGATGAAACTATTCCATTAACAACTTTCGAATACGATGAATGGGGCAATCCAAATAATAAAAAAGATTACGACTATATGAAGAGTTATTCACCCTACGATAATTTATCCAATCTACCGTATCCGAACATTCTGGTAACTTCTTCGCTATTCGATTCACAAGTTCAATACTACGAGCCTGCAAAATATGTTGCTAAAATGAGAGACCTTTCTACTTCAAATAATAAAATTCTCTTTAGAATAAACTTAATAGGTGGTCATGGAGGCTTAAGTGGAAAGACTTCAGTATTAAAGGAAACTTCGGAAGACTTTACCTTCTTTATAAGCTTAGTGGGTTCCTAAATTACTGATTACCTTAGTACGATAACACCAACCTCTATATTTATCTTAGTTCTACTTGTATTGTGTGTAATTATCTTGAAGAGTTCTCATTTCTTTAGAAAGTAGAAAAATGGCAATTAAGTTTGGTAAAGCAGCTGCAGCTACAGTAATCAGGGCAAAATTCCATATTATTTCTGTATCAATCCAACCTGTGCCAACAATAAAAAAAGCTGACATATAAACAATCCTATATAGAAAAACGTACTTTTTACCGAATAAATAAATGGTGCATCGATCTCCATAGTAAGACCATGACACCACTGTGCTGAACGCAAACAACAAAAGACCCAAAGTAACAATATATTCTCCATAATCTCCAAAAAAACCTTTATTAAATGCTTTACTGGTCAGCACAGCGGATTTAACTAAAGATTTTCCAACGATATCTACATCAGATGAAACTAGGCCATCGTTTACGATAATTTCACCGTTAAATAAATTTTCATTTTCATAGATAATAATATCTTCAGCGAACGATCTATTGTTTATAAAAGTATAATTTCCCTCAATCCTTCCTGACTTAATGCTTATTTCTCCAGAATGAAGGTTGATGGAATTATTATTTCCTTGAAAGAAATCGATTAGTTCTTCCGAGTCAGTTTCATCAAAACTTCCTTCAAGAATAAAAAAAGTTGTTCTTTCGAATTTATTTTCATACTTCTCTATCCATGCGCCTGAAGAAAGGATAACCAGCCCGGTGAGGGTACAGATTACAATTGTGTCAATAAAAGGTTCGAGAATAGATACAAAACCTTCCTCAATAGATTCTGTCGTTTTTGAAGTAGCATGTGCAATAGGTGCTGAGCCTTGACCCGCCTCGTTTGAATATAGTCCTCTTGCAACTCCATAATTGAAAGCCGTAGCTATGCTTGCACCTAAAAATCCACCGACTACCGAAGTCCCCGTAAAGATATCGCTGAATATCATTTGAAAAGTAGGAAGGATATTTTCATAGTTATAAAAAATTACACTCAGTGCACCGATAAAATAAATTATGGCCATTGTTGGCACAATGGAAGCAGCAACCGAAGCTATTCTTTTAAGCCCCCCAATTATCACTAGTCCAACTAAGAAAGTCATGACAATTGACGTCGTAAGATTAGGGATAGAAAAGCTGGAAAATAACGTACTGCTGATATTGTCTATTTGGGGCATCATCCCAGAACCAAATGTAGTGACTAATAAACAAAACGCAAAGATAATTCCCAACCATTTAGACTTTAAGCCATTTTGCATGTAATACATTGGACCGCCGGCAATAGATCCGTCTCCTAATGAGATCCTGTATTTGTGGGCTAAAGATACTTCGACATATTTAGTTGTCATTCCTAAGAATGCAGTAATCCACATCCAAAAAAGTGCAGCAGGTCCACCGATAAAGATTGCCATTGCCACTCCTCCAATATTTCCAGTTCCAACTGTTCCGGATAAAGCGGTGCTTAAAGCTTGGAAAGGTGTGGTTTCTCCTTTGTTATCTTCATATTTATTTCCAGAAAAAAGAATTTTCCAAGCTCTGTTAAAAAAAATGATTTGTGGGAATTTAAGATAGATAGTAAAAAAAATACCTGTTCCCAAAAGTAAAGCTGGAAACCACGGAGAGCTACCAAAGTAACTATCTATCAGCAGAATTGCTGAATTTATCGAATCCACTGCTAAATAGATTTAGTCTGGACGTATTGATTAAATTCTTGATAGCCGCCAACTAACTCTCCATCTACAATAATTTGAGGAAAGGTTCTGGCGTTTGGAAATTTTTCTGTGAATTCTTCTCGATTGAAATCTTCATCAAGCATGTATTTTTTAAATTCTAAATCCTTTGTTTCACAAATTTGAACGGCTGCATCGCAGAATGGGCATTGTGGTTTTGACCAAATTTCTATCATAATGTCTCCTACATTTATTTTTATATGATTTTAAACGCTATCACATCAGGCTTCACATTATATTTTAATAATTTTTTAGCTTTTTCTAAGATATTTTTATTTCCAATCCTATTTATTGGCCTTTTTTCTACTGCGGCAGATTATTTATTCTCTTTAGGAGAAGATTACTTTGTTGTTGCCGCATTGATTCTAGTTTTTCAGGTTATTTTCTTGACTCCTCTGTACACCGGCATGGCAATCTTAATAGGTAGAGATTTAAGAAATGGATCTCTAAATAAACTCATCGGTTATGTGATAGTTGCAGCCCAACTAGCTTTAAAGATTTTTATTCTTCAAGTGATCATTGGAATTATGACAATCATAGGTTTAGTTTTATTTATTGTTCCTGGTCTTTATATTCAATTTAGATTCACTTACTCAGTCTATTACTTAGTCTTGGAAGGAAACACTATCTTAGGTTCTTTAGACAATTTATGGAATGAATCGAGAGAAGTACACTGGTCTTTATTCAACGCAGGAGTTTTATTAACTCTTGTAACAATTTCTTTTGTTTTGATTCTTTATGCAGTTTTAGGAATATCGTCTCAAGATGAAATGTCAGTCGTTTTAAGTTTTATCGGTAATTGCATCACTATCTACTTACAAATGATTCTAGTAGCTTTCCCTGTGTATTCAATTTACCAATTAATTCTTAAAAAAATCAGTAGCTAATTGCAGCAGTTTGAAAATCATAGTTAAGGTTTTCATTTGACTGTAAGGAATTTATCACAGGCAAAATTTCATCGTAAAGATAGATCAATGTATCTGCATCTAAAGTATTTTTAACTTCTTTGGAAATTTGAGCAAATGGAGTTTCACTTAAAGTTTCTGTGAAATGAATGAGAATACTTTCTTCAATTATTTTTGATAACCAATTAAGCTTTATCAGCAAGTTATCTTTATCTTTATCTTTGATTAAGTAGTTGATTATCTCCCTCCCTTTTAATGAGACCAAATCATCAAACAATCTCATGACTTTTTCTTCTTTATTCCAGCATTCTTCTGGGTAATCATTTTTATTGATGTCGCTAGATCCATCATTATTTAAATCAGAATTCAGACTATGCGTTTCAGGATTAAGTTTATAGTGCGTTAATCTGCTTAAAACTGTTGGCTTAAGTCTGTAAGGTAAAGAAGTGGTTAAAATAAACTTCAAATTTTCTGGCGGCTCTTCTAATGACTTTAATAAAGTGTCTTGCGCAAAAAAATTCAACTCATCAGCTCTAAGGATTAATACAATTTTTTTATCGGCAATTAATGGAGTCGAATATATAAAATCTGATGCATCTCTAATCTGTTTAATTTGAATTTGAGTTCTGTCTTTTGAACGCTCAATTACTTTAATATCGGGATGAGAATTGGCAAAAAATAGATTACATGAATGACAATCATTGCAGAACGAATTATTTTTTTTGATATCTTTACACAAAAAAGATTGAGCTACGTGCAATGCAATTTTTTCAGGTTGTGATATTGAATTTCCCGACAGAAGCAAAGAGGAAGCGCTGCTCATAAAAATTAAATTAATCAGATTCTCTAAATCCTTAGTCATTTCAAAAAAGTTTATTGATAACTGATAGAAGAATTTTGTCAGGCTCTTGTTCAGCGTCTACGGTTATGAACCTTTCAGGATTATCGCCTGCCGCACCTAAGAAACTTTTCCTTAACCTTTCATGGAACTCTATATTCTCTGACTCAAATCTATCAAGTTCATTTCTTGTGGAGGCTCTTTTCAAACCTACTTCCGGGCTAAGATCTAACAGAATAGTTCTGTCAGGTAACATTATTTCTGTTTGGCTGACTAAATTATCAATAATATTTTTGGGGATACCTCTGCCAGCGCCTTGGTAGGCATAAGTTGAATCAATATAGCGATCTGTAATGACAATTTTTCCTTCTTCTAGAGATGGCTTTATCACTTTATCTAGATGATCCAATCTATCAGAGAACATTAATAAAAGTTCTGTTAAAGGACTAATTTGTTGCTTTTTATCTAGAAGAATTGAGCGAAGGATTTTCCCTATTGAGGTACTGCCTGGCTCCTTAGTGATTACATAGTCAATATTTCTTTCTTGAAGGTACTGACCTAAACCATTTACTAGAGTTGATTTTCCACATCCTTCAATACCCTCTACGCTAATAAACATTCAGTGAAGTTTATCAAACTAAAAGATTATTCTATTGATATTTTTTTATAGCTTCTTTGTGCTCATCGTATGTTTCAGAAAAATGATGAGCACATCTATCTTTCGCAACAAAATATAGAAAGCTATGTATATCGGGATTTGATGCCGCTCTTATGGCTGATTCAGATGGATTTGATATCGGCATGGGAGGTAATCCTTTATTTGTATATGTATTGAAAGGGGTATCTTTCCTCAAATGATGCTTTTTAATATCTCCATCAAAGTCCTCAATGCCATAAATTACCGAAGAATCAATTTGCAGAGGCATATTTAAACGCAGCCTGTTATAAATAACGCCTGCAACTTTTTTATGTTCATTAGGACATGCCTCTTTTTCTAATAAAGATGCTAGAACTAAAAGTTCCTGAGGTTCTTGTAAAGATACGTAAGGAGTTCTTGAATTCCAGTATTTTTCTAAAAGACTGTCTTGAGTAAGGATTGCTTCTAAAAAGACATCTTCACTATCTTCAACGCTTGAATAATAGTAGGTATTTGGATGGAATCTCCCCTCAAGAGCATGGATGTTTGTTTTGTCGAATTTAATTCCATTGATCTTTAAAGAAACTGGTACGTTCGATCTATCCAGTATTGAACTAATAGTGGAACCTTCGGGGATTCTATACTTTCTAAAATGGGTATCTGATGAAATTATTTTTGTTAAAACAGAGATAAGATTCTCATGTTTTCTTATCAAATAATCTCCGTAAGTGATATTTTTGTCCAAAGAAGTGTATTGAAGGATAACCGTAACAAATGAGGGAATGGTTATATCTATGTTTTCTAGGTTTTCAATAATCTTTAGGTAAGAATCTCCTTTTTTAATTTCAAAAATTAAATCTTCTTTGATTTCAGACGGTTTTATTAATAAAAATACGCTGAATAATATATTTATAAAGCTAACTGTAAGTAAAAGTCTTATCACCTAGATTTTTGAGAACACCAAAGATGCGTTCGTTCCGCCAAAACCAAATGAATTATTTAGGACGTAGTTAATTTCTTTTTCTTGAGATTCATTAGCAACATAGTTAAGTTTTGGAGCATCTGCGTCAAGATTATCAAGATTTATGGTTGGAGGGAGACGATTATCTCTAAGACTTAGAATAGAAAAAATTGATTCTATTGCACCTGCTGCCCCTAATAGATGACCAGTCATGGACTTTGTAGATGAAACAGCAATTTGTTCTTGAGAAGTAGAAAAAATTTCAGCTATCGCGTTTGCTTCTATGATATCTCCTAAAGGAGTAGATGTTCCATGAGCATTTATATAGTCAATTTTAGAGCTATCTAGATCTGCATCCTTTAATGCGGAGATCATTGCCTGTTTGGCGCCCTTCCCGTCTTCAGCAGGCGCTGTCATATGAAAAGCATCAGAACTCATTCCAAATCCTGACACTTCTGCATAGATATTTGCAGATCTTGCTTTAGCATGCTCATATTCTTCCAATACTAAAACACCAGCTCCATCGCCTAAAACAAAACCATCTCTATCTTTATCCCAGGGTCTGCTAGCTTTGGTAGGATTTTCATTGTTAGTAGATAAGGCTGTTACTGCAGAAAACCCTCCCAAACCTAGAGGGGTGATAGCCATCTCTGATCCACCGGTGATCATAACATCGCAATCACCGTGTGAAATAGACCTTGCTGAAAATCCTATGCTGTGATTTCCACTGGAACAAGCTGTAACAATCGATAAATTAGGGCCATGCAATCCGTATTCGATTGAGACTAAGCCAGAAACCATGTTTACGATTGCTCCTGGAACAAAAAATGGTGAAATCTTTCTAGGACCTCTCTTATCTAAAGTCAGAGCATTTTTTTCAATGGTATCTAAACCACCGATGCCGGATCCTATCGAAACTCCTATTCTCGAAGAATCGATGGAATTTAGCTCCAAGCCAGAATTTTCAATTGCATGTTTGGAAGCAACCAGTCCATATTGAACAAATTTATCAACTCTTCGTTTAGTCTTTACATCCAGATGATTTACATCATCAAAGTTTTCTACTGGAGCAGCAAATTTAGTTGGATATTCTGTTACATCGAATGCAGTAACAGTCTTAGCGCCGCTTTTACCGGCTAAAATATTTTGCCAAGTTGTCTCTAATTCATTTCCCAACGGGGAAATGATACCCATGCCTGTAACTACAACTCTACGAGATGCGGCCATGAGTGTATGTGAATGGAATTAAGATGCAGATTCTATGTAACTGATAGCATCTTGAACAGTTGCTATTTTCTCAGCTTCTTCATCAGGAATCTCAATTTCAAATTCCTCTTCAAAAGCCATTACAAGTTCAACAGTATCAAGTGAGTCTGCTCCCAAATCGTCTATAAACGAAGCTGTTGTAGTAACTTCTTCTTCACTTACGCCTAATTGTTCGCAAACAATTCTCTGTACTCTTTCTTGTGTGCTGCTCATAAATACCTCGTTAAGGTTAAAAAGTTGTCGAATTATATACCTAGAAGATAAGTTTTTTAATTTTTTTTTGCATAACCTACATATAAAGTCCACCATTTATATGAATGGTCTGACCAGTAATGTAATTAGCTTCTTCTGAAGATAGAAAATATATTAAATCAGCTACATCTTCGGGAGAACCAAGCCTGCCCAGAGGAATTTGGTCTGACATAAACTTTAAAGTATCTTCATCCATGCCTTTGATCATATCTGTCTCTATGAAACCTGGTGCAACGCAATTAACAGTTATATTCCTTGGTGCCAGTTCCCTGGCTAAAGACCTTGAAAATGCTTCTAAACCTGATTTTGCGGCTGCGTAATTAGCTTGTCCCTTATTTCCAATAGCTGCCGAAGTAGAAGAGATATTAATAATTCTTCCGGATTTATTTTTCACCATTTTTTTGGAAAAAAACTTCAGTAAAGAAAAAACAGAACTAAGATGAACCTGAATTACCTCATCCCACTCTGTATCTTTCATCCTCAGAAAAATATTATCTCTTGTTATACCGGCATTATTAACGATAATCTCTGGATTGATGTCTTTCTCCTTCAAAGTATCAAACAAATTTTCAATTGATTGCTTATCAGATAGATCAAGTTGTATTCCAAAGCCTCCTCCAGATGATTCGGATAAGATTCCATCTATAAAATTAACGCCTTCCTCTGATGTAGCCGTTCCAATCACAGGAAACCCTTTGGAAGAAAATAACTTCAGTATGCTTTGACCAATGCCTCTCGAAGCACCAGATACAAAAACATATTGAGAATTCAAAACTTAATTATTCTGGAGTATTTTGTTCTTCAGTGTCTTCCTTGATTTTTACTTCCATTACCTTCTTGCCTTTGTAAAAACCATCTGAAGTCATGACATGACGTTGATGACGTTCTCCTGAAACCTGATCGGTAGATAAGGTTGTGTTTTTTAGAGCATTGTGGGACCTACGTGCTCCTCTTCTTGCTCTAGATACTTTACTTTTTTGTACTGCCATAATTAAAAGAATGCGATTCTAGATGAAATTTCGTTTCTCATCAAACTTCAAAGGGTTGAAAAAAAGAATTTGGTACTTTGCTAGTGATTTTCAGATCCTTCTCTAAAATCTCCAAGCTTGAACAATGTAGATACATTCTTTTCTCCATGTCACTGTTTAAGGTCTTTGAGGAATATTTTAAATCTCCTACTATAGGAAAACCACTGGCACTGGTATGCACTCTAATTTGATGAGTTCTACCTGTCTCTAAGCTGCATTCTAGTAAAGAAAAGTGTTGATTAGTTTTAATCAATTTAAAGTTTGTTGCTGAATATTTTCCATCTTCAGAAACGATGGTCTTTTTTAAATTTTCGTTCTTTTTAACTTTCAATGGCAGTCTAATGTTATCGAGTTTCTCTGGCCAAGAGCCATGAATTAAGCAATGATATTTTTTAATTATTTGATTGGATCTGATAAACGAATTGTATAGACGAGTGCTTTGTTTATTCTTGGCTACTATGATGCAACCGGATGTTGCTTTGTCTAACCTGTGAACAAGTTGAGCGTCTCTATAATCCTTTCCAAAGTTTCTTACAATTTCAATTAATCCGATACTTACTCTTGAGCCCCCATGAACGGCTAAATTATGCTTTTTGTTAATAGCTAATATTTCTCCATCTTCATAAATTACTTGTCCCCTAATTTCCTCTATAAGCCCTTTTTCTGGTGAACTAAGATTAGATTTTTTAGCCAAAAATAAGGGGGGAATCCTTATTTTATCGCCTAAGGAAAGTTTAAAATGAGGTTTTACTCTAGAGCCGTTTATTCTGACCTCTCCTTTTCTGATAATTGAATAAATTTTTGATTTAGGCAAATCTTTGAATTTTCCCAGCAAAAAATTATCTACTCTTTGATTTGATGAATTTATGCCTATTTCTTCGATAGAAACTTTTGTATAGCTATTTTCTGTCAATATCTTAAGCGGAATTGTTTTTAAATATCCTATTAATGTGGTAGTTTAGCTTCTTTTTTAGGAGATAAAACATAGCAATTTCGCTCTTTATCTTTATTTTTAATCTCCTAAACACATAAATTATTCAAAGATAAAGAATTTTTTGCATGTTAAATAATAGAGTTTTATAAGAACAATTAATATTTTTTCAGGTCAGTAGGCGTAAATCCTGAAAATCTCACATTTTTGAAGTCTTTACTGACTTTTAATTACTTATAAAACATTTTTTTCGAGGTATTTATGAAAAGAATGTTAATTAATGCTACTCAACCAGAAGAGCTTCGCGTCGCGATGACTAGAGGAGATTCTCTCTATGATTTAGACATTGAAAATATAAATGAAGTTAGAAGGAAGGGAAATATCTACAAAGGTATTGTTACCAGAGTGGAACCAAGTTTAGGGGCTGCATTTATCAATTTTGGTGCTGATAGACACGGTTTTCTGCCTTTCAAGGAGGTTGCACCCCAATTTTATCCCAAAGACAAAAAAGGGAGATTATCCATAACTGATTGCCTATCTAAAAATCAAGAAATTATCGTTCAAGTTGAAAAAGAAGAACGCGGGAACAAAGGTGCTGCGTTAACTACTTTTGTCAGTTTGGCGGGAAGATTTTTAGTTTTAATGCCGAACAACCCAAAAGCTCAAGGCATCTCTAGAAGATTGAACCCTTCTGAAAGAGATACTTTGAAACAAAAAGTTTCTGCTCTGAACATTCCTGAAGAAATGGGGATAATTGTAAGGACTGCTGGGGAAGGAAAGGAATTAACTGAATTAGAATGGGATTTAGATTATTTATTGAAAGTCTGGGATGCAATTTTGGAAGCAAATCTTCAAAAAAATGGCCCTTTCTTAATTTACAAAGAAAGTGATGTAATCATTAGATCTCTCCGAGATTATGTTAGGGAAGACGTTGATGAAGTTTGGATAGATACTCAAGAAGCATATGACCAAGCCATAGAGTTTGTAGACAAAGTTATGCCAGAACAATCAAATATCATAAAAAGATATGAAAACAGTCTACCTCTTTTCACTCGATATCAAATTGAATCTCAAATAGAGACTGCTTATCAAAGAGAAGTAAAACTTGAGTCAGGTGGATCAATAGTCATTGACGATGCAGAAGCCCTAGTTGCGATAGACATAAATTCATCAAAAGCAACTTCAGGTAAAGATATTGAAGAAACTGCTACGCATACTAATCTTGAAGCAGCGAGAGAAATATCCAGGCAGTTAAGACTCAGAGATATTGGCGGCCTGGTAGTTATTGATTTTATTGACATGATGAATCTTGAAAATAAAAGAAAAGTGGAAGATGAAATGCGAAATTCTCTCTCAGCGGATAGAGCAAGAGTACAAATTGGCAGAATTTCAAGATTCGGTCTTCTTGAACTTTCTAGACAAAGACTGAGGTCTTCTTTGAAGGAAAGATGGACTCAAGATATAAATACCCTCTCAACCGCTGTATTAAGATTAATCGAAGAAGAAAGTAGTAAAGAAAATACAGGAGAAGTGAGAGCGATCGTATCGCCATCAATGTCTGCTCTTTTATTGAATGAGAGAAGAATAAGACTTAACGATATCGAGGCAAGAGCTAACTTAAAAGTAACTGTTATAGCTGATCCTATTCGTCCAGATACAAGATTTGAAGTTGTTAGATTAAAAGATGGGGAAATAATTGAAGAAGAAACAAGTTCTCACATACAAGAACAATTAGAGAGAGATTCAATCAGTTCTCCTGTTGCAAGGAAGGAGGAAAAAGCCGCTGTTAATCTGATGCCATCCTCTAGACCCAAAACTGGTTTGATATCCAAATTGGTGAATCTGTTTAAAAGTAATAAACCTAAAGGAAAGAAAAAACCAAAAAATATAAGAAAACGAAATCCCAGAAAAGCTCAAAATAAAAAACATCAGCCTAAACAAGATGCTAGAAGGAATTCTAATCAAAAGAGAAGACCGTCTAACCAAAAAAGAGAACAGGTTAAATCTAAGGCAACCGCGAAAAAAGATTCAGTAAATGAAGCGCCAAAGAAAAAAATTTCAAAACCAAAAAAAGATAATAAACCTGCTGCAAAAAAAGACTCTAAGGCAAAACTTCAAGCCGATGCGGCTGCAGGTAAGGTTAATGAAGCTAAAAAGGAATCAAAATCTGAAACTAGTAAAAAAACTACTAAACCAGTGAAATTATCCAGACCTAAGAAAGTTGAAGAACCCAAAAAGGTTGAAAAAGAAGAATCAGTTTTAGATCAGACGCAACATGCCGGCGATACTAGGGCTTCAAACGATCCGAGAAATAAATAATTTATTTGAGACTATTAAGGAAATGTTGAATTAAATCACCTGAAATAGATACGCCTGGTGGTGGAGTATTAGGTAAATTATCAACTTCAAACCATTGAGCATCATCTATCTCATCGTTATCTGGGGTTATCTCTCCGGATTTATATTCAGCAAAATATCCAAGCATTAATTGGCCCGGAAAAGGCCAAGACTGACTTTGAAAATATTTAATATTGTGAACCTCTATTCCAACTTCTTCTTTAACTTCTCTCTTTAAGCAGGCCTCGGCGCTTTCTCCGGCCTCAATAAAGCCAGCAATGGTGCTGTAGAGATTCACTGGAAAATTTTTGTTGTGAGCCAATAAGATGCTTTTATCTTTATGAATTAAGGTAATTATGCATGGAGAAATTTTTGGATAAACTAAAGGCGCATGACAATTATGACATTTCATAGCCCTTTCTTTTTCATCATGATGTAATTCTGATCCACAAAAACCACAATATCTATTGGAGTCTGACCAGTTGACTATCTGAAATGCTCTAGAGATGGCCTCGAATAGATGCATGTTCATGACAGGAAATAAAGCTCTTAAATCAGTAAAAGTTGTATCTGGAATCATTGTTTGTTCGTTTGAGACAGAGACAGCATAAAGAGCTGCGTCATCTAAATATCCAATAAAGTGTCTACTCTTTTCTTCAAGACCTGACCATTTCATTTCATCCTCAGTAGCTGGTCGGACCGAAGATTCTTTTAAAAAGTGTAATAACTTTGAATTATATACAGGAAAGTACTTTGACTCTTTGGACGTATCATCTATAAAATTAGCCGGCGTAAAAATATTCATACAAAAAAACTATGTCCTCAGCAATTTTTAAGAACTTTCTTGGTCATGCTCCTGATTGGTATAAGCAGACCATTCTAGCCTTTTTAGTTATAAATCCAATTCTTTACTTCATTTGTATTGCAATGTCCTTGCCTGCTGGGACTATTTTAGGCTGGGTTATTCTTGCGGAATTTATTTTTACACTTGCCATGACTTTTAAATGTCACCCTCTTCCTCCTGGAGGACTAATTGCACTGCAGGCAGTTATTTTAGGGCTCACTACAACCAGTCAAGTTTATTACGAAATTTCTCTAAACCTAAAAGTAATTCTATTGCTTATGTTCATGGTTGCTGGAATATTTTTTATGAAGGACTTGCTTCTTTTTATTTTTACTAAGCTTTTATTGAAAGTAAAAAACAAGACAACTGTATCTCTTCTTTTTGTCTTCGCTGCCGCTTTTTTATCAGCTTTTCTTGATGCCTTAACCGTAACAGCAGTTTTAATATCCGTCGCCGTTGGTTTTTATACTGTTTACCACCAAGCGGCATCTGGAAAAGATTATTTAGATGAACATGATTTAAACGATGATTCTCATCTAGACGATAATGAATCAATTAATTTAGAAAAATTTAAACTCTTTCTTTGTAACCTACTAATGCACGGAGCCGTGGGAACAGCTCTTGGTGGCGTTTGTACTATTGTAGGAGAGCCACAAAATCTTCTTATTGCATCCATTGCCGAATGGGACTTTATAGAATTTTTTATGAGGATGGCTCCAATTTCAATGCCTGTTTTAATCGCTGGCTTGTTCACTACATTATTTTTAGAAAGATTTAAGGTTTTTGGATACGGCGCTCAACTCCCAGAAAGAGTCAGAGATATACTTCAAGCATTTGATGATGATCAAACAGCTAACTTAACAGATCAAGTTAAAGCCAAACTTCTCGTTCAACTAATCGTTGGATTAATCCTTATGTTCTCGTTGGCATTTAGTATTGCTGCTGTTGGTCTTATAGGTTTGATGATCATTATACTTTTGACTTCATTTACAGGGATCATTGAAGAAAAAGAATTAGGAAAAGCCTTCGAGGAAGCTCTTCCTTTCACAGCCCTGCTGGTTGTTTTTTTTGCTGTGGTTGCAGTTATACACGATCAACATTTATTTAAGCCTGTTATTGATTATGTGTTTCTTCAAGCCTTGGCACTTCAAGCACCTCTGTTTTTTATAGCAAATGGAATTTTATCCATGATTAGTGACAATGTTTTTGTTGCTACTATTTATATCAACGAAATTAAAGCTGCATTAGATTCTGGAGAAATCAGCAGAGATCAATTTGATGCGTTAGCTGTTGCGATAAATACCGGTACAAACTTACCAAGTGTTGCTACTCCAAACGGACAAGCAGCTTTTCTCTTCTTGCTAACATCATCAGTGGCTCCACTAATTGGTCTGTCTTATTTAAGAATGGTCAAGCTGGCTCTTCCTTATACAATCGTATTGAGCTCTGTTGGATTAACAGCAATTTTTTATTACTTTTAATGGATAGAACCTTTTGTATCGCCCCAATGATGGGAAGAACTGATACGCATTTTAGAAATCTTTGTAGGTTCGCTTCAAAACATGCTGTTTTATTCACAGAAATGGTGCATTCCAATGCCCTTTTGAAAAACAAACGAATAGATAAATACATCCAAAAAACTGATATAGAAAACCCAGTTGTCTTCCAGCTTGGAGGCTGTGAACCAAAGGATCTTGCAGAAGCAACTAAGATAATTAATGAAAACAAATACGATGAAATTAATTTGAATGTTGGTTGCCCCAGCCCAAGGGTGAAATCAGGAGGTTTTGGAGCATTTCTCATGTACGAACCAACTAAAGTAAGAGATTGCCTTTCTGCTATGACTGCATCTTCAGATATACCGATAACAGCAAAAATTAGATTAGGAGTAGATAATCAAGATATTGAAGATACTTTAGATAATTTCATTGCAATAATTTTGCAATCAGGAATAAAAACTCTGTATGTGCACGCTAGAAAAGGAATGCTTGAGGGGTTAAATCCAAAAGAAAATAGAAATATTCCGCCGCTTAACTATGAAAGAGTCTATCGATTAAAAGAAGATTTTCCAGAAATTGAAATAATACTTAACGGAGGTTTATCTAACTTTCTAGAAGATAAAAATAAATTAAAAATGGTAGATGGTTTGATGTACGGAAGATATGTCTGTGAAAAACCTTATGAATTAACAAAAGTAGATAAAATTTTTTATCAATCTAGCAATGAAACTGATATTGAAACTCTTGTAATGATGATGGAAAAATATTTGATAGAAAATCAAAATTTAGGATTCTCAGGCTATTTGATTAAAAGGCATATGGTAAATTTTTTTAAAGGTTTTAGTTATTCAAAAAAAATTAGGCAAATAATTATGTCGGATAACCTGAACGTAGATGAGATAATAAGAATACTGAAGAAAAAACATTTATTAGTCGCATGAAACTTTTCAAAAATTTATTTAAAACAAAAGAGATTGAAGAAGAAAGTAAAGATAGCAGCATTCAAAAATCAATTTGCTCATTAATGATAGAAGTTGCTTATGCTGATGATCAACTAGATGAATCTGAATTAAAAGCAATGGCAAATTCCCTCAGTAAATTAGATATTGAAAAAGAGGAGATACAAGAAATTGTTGATGCAACTCTTGCTAAGTCTAAAGAATCAATTTCTTTTTATGAACACACGAGAATACTTAACGATCAACTTGATTACGATCAAAAAAAAGAAGTCCTTAATTCAGTTTGGGCAATTGCGTTTGCAGATGGTGAAATGGATAAGCATGAGGAGCATCTGATAAGAAGAATTGCTGATCTTTTATACCTCAATCATAAAGATTTTATAAATGCCAAATTAAATCAAAAGGAAAATAATGAAAATAGTTAATCCAAACAAACACAATTTATCCAAGGAAAAACTCCAGTTCATGGATGAACTTTTCATGGATAGATACATATCAACAGGAAAAATATCCGGAACGCAAACCCTAGTAGCAAGAAATGAAGAAATTGTTCATTGTCACTCTCAAGGTTTAAGAGATATTGAACAAAATCTTAAGATGGAAGATGACTCGATTTTTAGAATCTATTCAATGACGAAACCTGTAACTGGAGTTGCCTTAATGCAGTTGTATGAAAAAGGTTACTTTCATCTGGCAGACCCAGTTAGTAAATTTCTTCCTGAATTTAAAAATCAATCAGTTTATATAAGTGGAATCTATCCAGCTTTTGATACCAGACCAGTGAACAGAGAAATGACCATCCGAGATTTATTAACCCATACCTCTGGTCTCAGCTATTCAATTAATTTTGAAAATCACTTAGATAGTGCCTACAGACATGTATTTGATGAATTACTGCCAGATAGAGAAAGACGTTCTCTGGATTTAAAAGATGTATGCGAAACTTTAGCTACCCTTCCTCTTCAATTTTCGCCTGGCGAAGGCTGGCTTTACAGCGTTTCCATAGATGTTTGCGCAAGAATTGTTGAAGTCATATCAGGGGAGAAAATAGATGATTACTTTAAAGAAAACATATTTGATCCCTTAGGTATGAAGGATACAGGATTTATTGTGCCTAAAAAGGATGCAGATAGATTGACAGCTTTGTATTGGAGAACACCAGAAAAAAAATTAGTCTTAGAAGATCCCTCTGGAAATGAAAGCAACATGTTAATAGATAAAGTTTACAAAGGTGGTGGGAGTGGTCTCGCATCTACCATAGAAGATTATTTTAAGTTCAGTCAGATGCTTTTAAATGGCGGTGAATTAAATGGCAAAAGAATACTCTCAAGAAAAACTGTTGAATTGATGACTATGAATCACCTTCCGGACAATAAAACTTTGTTAGACATGAATGCTGGAGGAGGATTTTCTGAGGTACGTTACCAAGGAATGGGTTATGGTTTGAGTATGGCTGTAACCGTCGATCAAGCTGCCACACAAATCTCTGGAACCGCGGGTTCCTATAATTGGGGTGGTATGGCAAGTACCTTCTTCTGGATAGATCCAAAGGAGAATTTGTTAGGTATTTTTATGACCCAATTAAGGCCCTCAACAACTTTTCCGTTCAGAGGACAAATGCAAGCTATGGTCTATGGAGCCTTCGAAGATTAAAAATCTTCAAATTCATCAACGAAGTCATCAGCATCAATTTCTCCGTCACTGATTTCATATTTTCTACGCTGTAAGTATGCGTCTCTGAAAAATATGTATTTATCTCCGCTGACAAAATTGTCTAGCTCAAGTAAAACAGTTGTTTGATTAAGGATATTTAATCCAGTCAATAAACCTGATGTAGTTGGATGATCATCAGCTACAGCTAAAGGAGATATAACAGAATCTATTCCTCTGGATAAACCATCCCTCACAGTAGTTGGACCTAGAAAAGGTAAAACTATATAAGGACCAGATTCAACACCCCATTTTCCAAGTGTCTGTCCAAAATCTTCATCGTTCTTATCAAATCCCATTGGAGTAGCAACATCAAAGAGACCAAAAATTCCAAAAGTTGTATTGAAAATAAATCTTCCGAAATCATTTAATGCTTTAGAAAAGTTCTCTTGCAAAATATTATTTAAGCCTGACTTTACGTCATCAATATTTTCAAAAAAATCTGTAATACGATCTCGAACAAATGGTGGAGTTGCTTCTACATATGCTCCTGTAACAGGTTCAATTAAATTTTCTATTACCCTCTCATTGAATTCATGAACTTTTCTATTTTGCTCTTCATAAGGATCTAGAGAATCTCTTAATTCGGGAGAGGCGGCACACCCTATAAATAGAAAGAAAAGTGCTAAAATAGCACTCAATCTTTTGATATACAGAATAACCATTTCGTAAGCATATGCCTCTTCCTGAAAAAAACAACCGTGTAATTATTACGAGTGCTTTGCCCTATGCAAATGGTGACTTGCACATAGGACATCTCTTAGAGCATGTACAAACAGATATCTGGGTAAGGTTGCTTAGATCAAACAACATTACTTGTCACTATGTTTGTGCGAGCGATGCTCATGGTACTCCTATCATGCTAAGAGCTAAGGAATTAGCGACTGAACCTGAAAAAATGGTTGAAGAATTCAGATCCTCTCACATGAAAGACTTGGGATCATTCAATATTTCTCACGATAATTTTTATACGACTCATAGTGAAGAAAATAAATACTTCAGTGAATTGATTTATAACAAAGCAAAAGAATCTGGATTCATTGAAAGTAAACAGATCGAACAACTTTTTGACGAGAGTGCAGGCTTATTTCTCTCAGATAGGTATGTTAAAGGTACTTGTCCAAAATGTTCCGCTGAAGATCAGTATGGAGATAATTGTGAAATCTGTGGTGCAAAATATGAAGCCGCTGAATTAATTAATCCAGTGTCAATAATCAGCGGTCAAAAGCCAGTAGTAAAAACTAGTGAGCATGTTTTTTTTAAATTATCAAAGTTAGAAACTAAAGTGGCAAATTGGATGAAAGCTACACCTCTTCAGGAAGCAGTTAAAAATAAACTTGAAGAATGGTTTCAGCAAGGTCTAAAAGATTGGGATATTAGTAGAGATTCGCCTTATTTTGGATTTGAAATTCCTGATATGCCAGGGAAGTACTTTTATGTCTGGCTTGATGCCCCTATCGGGTACATAGCCAGTCTTGAAAATCATTTAAGAGCAAAAAGTGATGAGTCTGCAGAAGAAATTTGGTCGGAAACTGCCAATACAGAAATTTATCATTTTATTGGAAAAGATATCATGAATTTCCACGCCTTATTTTGGCCAGCTTTACTAGAAACTTCTAAATTTAAAAAACCATCCAATGTTTTTGTTCATGGTTTCTTAGGCTTGAACGGAGCAAAAATGTCTAAGTCAAAAGGTAATTTTTTAAGTATGAGAGATTACTTAGATATTCTTGATGCTGACTATATAAGATATTACTTGGCATCAAAGTTATCGCCTTCCATTGATGATATTGATCTTAATTATGATGACTTCCAAAAAAAGGTTAACTCTGATTTGGTCGGAAAATTTGTGAATATTGCTAGTAGATCAGCAGGATTTTTAAAAAAGAATGATAATCAGATAGGAAATAGTATCGATCGCGAATTTTATGAAAATTTTATTTCATCAAAAAATGAAATTATTAATCTTTTTGCAGACCTTGAATACTCAAAGGCAATTAAAGAAATCATGAAATTAGCTGATTCAGCAAATGCATATGTGGATGAAAAAAAACCTTGGATTTTAGCTAGAGATGAAAAAAACAGGGATGAGGTTATCAAGATTGCGAGCACCACAATAAATCTATTTAGAGTTATAAACACTTATCTCAAGATAGTGATTCCAGACACATGCTCTAAAGGAGAAAGTTTTCTAAACAAAAAAAGCGGCTCGATCGATGATATTGACACTCCTTTAACAAATCATAAATTAGATTCTTTTTCTCCTATCCTTAATAGATTAGAAGATGAGAAATTAGAAGCACTTATTCAAAGAGGTTCAAATGGATGAAATTTCTATAGAAGATTTTATAAAAATAGATCTGAGAGTTGCTGAGATCAAAAACGCTGAAAACGTGGAAGAAGCAGATAAACTCCTAAAAATAATTCTAGACCTAGGAGATTTAGGAGAAAGAACGGTATTTGCAGGTATTAAAAAATTTTATGATCCAGAAAAATTAATAGGTCTAAAAATTATATGTGTAGCTAATTTAAAGCCTAGGAAGATGCGATTTGGAGTATCTGAGGGTATGATTCTTGCTGCAAGTAACGATGAAGAAGGCGTATTTATATTGCATCCTGATCAGGGTGCAAAACCAGGGATGAGAGTGAGTTAATGACTAAAAGCATTGAAACAGATATTTTAATTATTGGAGCTGGTCCGGTAGGACTATTTACAGTATTTGAGGCAGGATTACTGGGTCTCAAATGTCATCTTGTAGACAATCTAGATAAAATTGGCGGTCAATGCATTGAACTTTATCCAGAAAAACCTATTTACGACATACCCGGTGTACCAAATCAAACAGGTAAGGAGCATATAGATTCACTTTTAAAACAAATCGAGCCCTTTGATTACGAAGTTCATCTAAATCAACGAGTGGATAAAATTAAAGAGTCAGGAGATTATTGGATTGCCGAAACGACTGATGGAATTTCTTTTAAGACGCTAAATATTTTTATAGCGGCTGGTGCTGGGTCTTTTGAACCTAGAAAACCCCCTGTTGAGTCTCCGGATAAATTTTTAGGCAAAGGAATAGATTATGCAGTCAGAAGTGTAGACAAATACAAAGATAAAGATATTGTTATTTTTGGTGGAGGAGATAGTGCACTAGATTGGTCAGTAGAATTAGCAAATAAAGCGAAATCAATAAAACTTGTTCACAGAAGAGATGATTTTAGAGGCGCAGAACATACCGAAAACAAAATGCGAAATTTTGTTGCAAGCGGTGAAATAGAGTTAAAAATTCCTTTTGTCATAAAATCTATTGTTGGTGGTAAGTCTTTTGAGGGAGTAGAAATCATGAATTTTGAAACCAAAGAGACAGAAGTTATTAACTGCGATGAGGCGTTATTTTTCTTTGGTTTAAGTAAGCAACTTGGGCCAATAAATGATTGGGAGATTGATTTAAACGAAAGAAAAGTTCAAGTAGATACAGAAAAATTTGAAACGAATCAAAAAGGCATCTTCGCTGTTGGCGATATCAATACTTATCCTGGAAAATTAGACCTAATCCTTTGCGGGTTTCATGAAACTACCCTAGCTGTACAAGAAGCCTTTAAAAGAATAAATCCAGGTGAGAGAGTTCCTTTCGGTTACACAACCTCGAATAAAGGTTTGCAAGAAAAACTTAAAGTTTCTGGATCATGAATGCTATTTTGTTCCCTGGTCAGGGAGTTCAAACTGTAGGCATGATGGATAGCCTTTTCAGTTCAAGCGAAAAAGCAAAAGATTTATTCATCAAAGCTTCTGATGCTATTGATATTGATCTTGTTGAGTTAGTTTCAGATGATTCAAATAATTTGATTGATTTAACAGAATATTCTCAACCAATTATTTTGGCTTCAAGCATTGCCTTTGCTGAACACTTCACAGATAAAGCCAATTATAATTTCTGTGCAGGTCTATCTCTCGGTGAATATTCTGCGCTAGTTTATTCAGGATGCTTAGATTTTTTAGATGCAATAAAGTTAGTTCATATTAGAGGAAAGCTAATGCAGAATTCAGTTGCACCCGGTGAAGCTAAAATGCTGGTTGTCATGGGAATGAATCATGATGATATTCAATCCTTAATAAAAGAACTTTCTGATGATGGATGCACAGTAAATTTGTCCACAGATACTGCTGATGGAATGGGTGTGCTTGCGGGCGAAACTGCAAATATTGAAAAATGTAAAACTTTGCTTGAAAGCAAAGAATTAAGAAGAGTTAAAACGCAATACGTAAATATGTCTGTGCCATCGCATTGTTATTTGCTAAAAGATGCTCAAGAGAAATTAGCCTATGAGTTAGAAAAAATAGAATTCAGAGATCCAAGAGTTCCGATAATATCTAATTTTACTGCGCTTCCAACTTCTGATATCGATGAAATAAAAGATAATTTGATCAATCAACTTTGTGAAACTGTAAGGTGGAGAGAAACTTTAGATTTTCTTGATAAAAGCAAAGTTTTAAGCATTACGGACTCTGGTCCCGGAAAAACAATAATAGGAATGGCTAGGAAGTTTAAAGAAATGGAGAAACTAGCTTTAATTGATACTTAATTATCTCTATTTTTTAATCTTAACGATTTGATCTTAATATAGCCCTCGGCATCTTTCTGATCAAAATCACCTTTCTCATCAAAACTCGCTAAATCTGCTTTATATAAAGATTTATCACTTCGTCTGCTTAAAATGATTACATTACCTTTCTTGGCTAATATTTTTATTTGTCCTTGAACATTTTTTGAAAAATTATCGACAAGACTTTGTATTGCAAACCTTTCAGGTGCCCACCACAAACCATCATAAATTAAACCGGAATATTTACTTATAAGTTCGTCTTTAGTTTTTATTGATTCTCCATCCATACAGATTGATTCTATTGATCTTCTTGCTTTGAGTAAGATCGAACCACCAGGCGTCTCGTAGCAACCTCTTGACTTCATTCCGGTAGATCTCGATTCAACAATATCCAATCTGCCTATGCCGTTTCTTGAGCCAATGTCATTTAACTTTGTTAATAATTCTGCAGGAGAAAGCTTTTCATCATTAACTGCAATAGGATCTCCGTTTTCAAACTCTATGGAAAATTCTTCTCCTGAATCAGTCGCATCATCAATTGATTTAGTATTGCGCCACATACTTTCTGGAGGTACCGAGGTTATATCTTCTAAGATTCCACCTTCATAAGAAATATGTAATAAATTTTCATCAGTTGAAAAAGGAGGTTCGTTTTCACTACCCTCTTCAACTGACAATTGATTTTCATTGCAGTATTTAACTAAATCCTTCCTCGATGCTAGATCCCACTCACGCCAAGGGCTAATAATTTTCAATTCAGGAGCAAGTCCATAAACTCCTAATTCAAATCTAATCTGATCGTTTCCTTTACCTGTAGCCCCATGAGATATGAACTGAGCTCCCTCCTCTTTTGCAATTTCAACGAGCCTTTTGGCGATTAAAGGTCTTGCAATTGAAGTACCTAAAAGATATTCACCTTCGTAAATAGCATTCCCTCTGAACATAGGAAAAACGTAATTTTTTACAAAATCATCTTTAAGATCTTCAACTATTGAATGAGATGCACCAGCTTGTGAAGCTCTATCTTCCACGTCATCTCTTAAGTCTTTTTGCCCTAAATCTGCGGTATACGTAATAACTTCAGCATCATAGTTTTCTTGCAACCATTTAAGGATAACAGTTGTATCTAGTCCGCCTGAGTAAGCTAGTATTATCTTATTCATATAAAAAATTTTTGAGGATTATATCTTTAAACATCTACCCTATGTAAATCAATATGAAAAACATTCCGTATCCAAAATTTCTTCTTTGTTGCTAAGTTAAATGCTTAATAAAAATGATTATCAATTCCCATCTATTTCTCATCAAGAATTTTCTATGATTTAACTGCTATAGTTTCCAAAATTTTGAGGTGATAAAAATGGAAAATGAAAATTTTGATACAAGCGAGGTATGTGGAATATTAAATGAAATCATGGAATATGAACTATCAGGAGTTGTAAGATATACCCATTCGTCTTTGATGGTTACTGGTCCTCATAGATTACCCATAGTAGATTTTTTAAAAGAACAGGCAAGTGAGTCATTACAGCATGCTCAACAAGCTGGGGAATTACTAACGGGTTTAGATGGCCATCCAAGTCAGAAAATAGCTAATATCGTTGAAACAAATAACCACTCAATTAAAGATATTCTAGAAGAAAGTCTTGAGCATGAAATGCATGCATTGAATCTCTACAAAAAACTTCTCAATAAAGTTGAAGGTGAATCAGTCTATCTCGAAGAATATACAAGAGATTTAATTGGGCAAGAAGAACAGCATCAACTCGAACTCCGCAAGATGTTAAAAGACTTTAGTTAATTGCTTATCTCTAAAAGTTCAGTTTAGGATTTTAATTATATAAATTAGCTATAATGAAATTGTGTGATTTGGCCCTATTGCTGCGTAAATGCTAAGAAGGATCAATTCTGATTTACTTTACGGAGTTGTTATAAAAATTTTTATACCTATTCTAATTCTTGTTCTCTATTCTTGTGGTGGAGGCGGTGGCTCCATGTATGGAAGCTCTGAAGAAACTGGTACAGGTTCTTCTGGTGATTATGGAAGTTCATCAAGCTATGGATCGAGCTCGTCAAGCAGCAGCCAATCCTCCTCACCTACTCTTGCCGCATCGACAACTACAATAAATGGTCTTGAAATAATTCAGATAATGGGTGCTAACAGTGAGTCAAATATGGGGGGATCTGCAACTAGTTCAAAAAGATCTGTTTACTCATATAGTAATGATGATGATTCAGTTGCAACCTACGAAGGTAATGCATGGCCGAGGGTGAGATTTTCTGGAACCGAGATCAGTAAATCTGATTCTGTTACCGCACAAGTTACAAAGCTTTCCAACACAACAAATAGTAACGATATTGTAGGAATAAATTTTCGTCCTAGTTATCAATGCTCTGCTGATGCATATGACTACAATGCAGGTTGTGAAGATGCAAACTGGAGACTTTTTCTTCCAAATGGTTCAGTAAATCTAGAAGATACAGAATCTGTTCCTGAAACTACTCAATCTTTTACGGTAAACGTCCAGAGCACAGATTCAGGAAATAAATTTTATATTGATGGTGACTTAGCAAAAGACCTTACCTTAGAAAGAGGTAAGACATACGCTTTTGTTCAAACAGATTCTTATACTTCTCACCCGCTAAGATTCTCTATAGAAAAAAATGGTTTACATGCTTCTAAACCGGAATTCATTAGAGGTGTGAAAACTTCTAAAACAAACAACACAATTTATATTACCGTACCTAGCGATGCTCCCGATCAGCTATATTATTTCTGTTTTATACATTCTGGTATGGCTAATGATGCTGTTATAACCATTACTGACTAGCAAATGATTTTTATAGAACTTCTTTCTGGAGTAATTTCAGGGATGATTCTTTTTCAAACTGCTATTGTTGCTCCTGTAGTTTTTACTACACTTGATGCAGAAAATGCCTCAAAGTTTTTAAGAAAAATCTTTCCTAGATTTTTTATGGTAATTTTTATCTTAGGTATTAGCGCTTTAATCGTTTCATCAGTATTTTTGAGCATCCAGGGGATCGTTATCGCTGTAGTTACTACGATTTCAATGATTATTTCTTACCTAGTAGTGCCAGCAACTAACAAAGCTCGAGATGAAGACAGGTCTACAGCTTTTAGAAGATTGCATACCCTAACTGTAGTTTTAACCTTGTTTACCTTATTAGCTAACTTAAGTTGGATTCTTCCAATTTAGATTTCAACTGAATCTATCAATTCTTTGAGTTCGCCGTTTTGGTACATCTCCATCATGATGTCACTACCACCGACTAGTTCACCATTGATAAATAATTGAGGAAAAGTTGGCCATTCCGAAACAGAAGGAAGTTCCTGTCTGATTTCTGGATTACTTAAAATATCTACAAAAGAGAATTCCTTTCCACATGCCATTAGTATTTGTGATGCACGTTGAGAAAAACCGCATTCTGGTTTATCAGGAGATCCTTTCATGTACAAAAGAATTTTGTTGTCAGCAATTTGATTATTAATCTTTTCAATAATATCCATGATTTTTATTTTAACACTTTAAGATATTTCTTAGTGGTTTCTTTGATTCCATAGATCAAACAATCAGATACATATGCCTGTCCAATAGATACTTCTTTTATCTCACCACAATCCATAAGAAAAGGAAGATTCATGAGATTTAAATCATGACCGGCATTGATATCCAAATTTATCTCATTAGCAAATTCAATAACAGAACGATAAGTATCTTTTGTTGATTGGCTGTTGTAGAGAGCTGCGTAAGGTCCTGTGTAGAGTTCTACCCTATCCACTCCTAAATCTTTAGCACGTTTTAGCTGTTCAATATCCGGATCGATAAAAATGCTTGATCTTATATTGAAAGATTTTAACGTTTTAATTATTTTTTCTAATTCCAGATTTGGTTTGGTTAAATCAAACCCATGATCAGAAGTTTTTTGCATCGTATCGTCTGGTACTAAAGTTGCCTGATCAGGTTGATAGAAGTTAATCAGTTCCATATAACCGGGATATTCATCGTTTGGCTGTTCAAATGGATTTCCTTCAATGTTAAATTCTATATTGCTTGGTATGATCTTTTTTATTTCTGCAACGTCTTTTGGCGTTATGTGTCTTAAATCTGGTCTCGGATGAACTGTTATTCCATGACAACCCGAATCTATAATATTCATAGTCATATCCACCAAGTTTGGAATATCTCCATCTCTTGCATTCCTTAACCAAGCTATCTTATTAATATTGATACTTAAATTTGTCATAAAAAAATCTTTATGGATCCATCATAAAATAGCTTGCAACCTGCGAGCAAAGTACAAAAGTATCCAATTTTATAAAACCAATCTTGTCCTATTTTATCAACAAGATAAGCTCCAAAATAAACACCAAGAGGAGCTAAAGGAAGTAATAAGAGAGAAGTATATATATTTTCAAAATTCATTTCGCCTAGATAAGCATAGGGAAAAATTTTAAATAAATTTATCAATAAATAAAAAAGACCGGCGGTTGCAACGTACATAGTTCTATCTAGCCTCATCGGAAGAAGATAAAAACTCAATGGCAATCCGCCAGCATGAATTGAAAAACTAGTAAAACCTGAAAGACTTGGCCAAAAATATGAGGCAAATTTAGATGGCTTCTTAGGTTTATCTGAATCTTTACGAAAGTAATAATCCAAACAGAAAATAATAGCCATTAGTCCAATGATCATTCTTATATGGTCATTGGTCAGATAGCTAAATGTAAAAGTCCCAATTAATACTCCGACAAAAGCAAGAGGAATTATAAATTTGATAATTTCAATGTTCCATTTATGCCTGTATCTCCAAACTGTAACGCAATCCATAAAAATCAAAGGTATAAGAAGAATTGCTACAGCCTGAAAAGGTGGAACAAAAAAAGACATAACGGGAATTGCCAAGAGAGAACCAAAGGATCCTGCTCCAATGAATCCTCCTTTTCCCATTCCATGAAGGAAAACAGAAATGATTGCTACCACATAAAATAATGGATCCAGAATCATTTTCTTTTAAATTAATTTATAGAGAATATCGGATAATTCGTTGGAGGATTGATAAAGTTTTAAGCCCTTATGAATTTTGTTATTGATATAAGAAAAACCAATTTTTTTATCTGTATCACCATAAGCGCAGGCTCCACCGATGCCTGCATGCCCAAAAGCACTTTCAGATCTTCCAATCGGAGAAAGCTGCGTATTGAGCAAATATCCTAGTCCAAATTTAATATCTCCAAAAAAGAGAACTGTATCCGGTCCATAAGTATGGGGAGTTAAAGCCTGATTGATTGATTCCCTTGACATGATTGTCTTGCCATCTCTTGATCCACCATTAGATAAGATGCCATAAAACTTCGCTAAAGCATTTGAATTGCCGTGTCCGTTTGCAGCTGGAATTTCTGCCATCCTCCAATCTGTCGAATTCATATAGTTCTGATCATCGTTAGCTGCAGTACTGTCAAAAGCAACCTTGAAATCTCCCTTTCTGAACCATCTCTTTATGTTTTTCAGTGGCTGAGGAAGAAATAACTCTGGGATCAAAGATATAAATATCTGAAATCCTTTTGAGGGCCCCATAGCATCAGAAATAGAAATTGTATCTGCACAATTTGGCAAATCCTCTTCATCTAAACCAATCTTAAAATTTAGGTCAAATGGATCAGCAATATGTTCTTTAAAATAAGATCCTATTGTTTGGCCTGTAACCCTTCTGAAGAGTTCGCCGTTTAGAAAACCATAAGTCAATGCATGGTAACCTTGACTTGTGCCAGGTTCATGAAATGGTTCTTGAGTTTCAAGAGCTTTGATAAATGAAGACCAATCCTGCCATCTTGGATTTTCGAGTCTTTCTCTAAAACCAAACATTCCCGCTCTGTGTGTTAAAAAATGTTTGATTAAGGTATTTTCTTTACCGTTAGTTCCGTATTCTGGCCAATATTTACTTACTTTGTCATCCAATGATATTTTTCCTTGTTCAACTAAGTGCATCATGCAAGGGACAATAATTCCTTTTGTGACAGAGAAGACATTGCAAATAGTATCTTTATCCCAAGGTATAGTTTTTTCCTTATCTTTAAATCCACCCCATAAATCCACTATCATTTCACCATCTTTTTCCACAGCGAATGACGCACCAGTTTCATAACCAGAATCTGTTAAAGATCGGAAGTGATTCTCTAACTCTTTAAAATCTGGGTGACAATATCCATCTATCATAATGCTAGAACTTGTTTTAATGAATCGACAAATTCTTTAGGTTTATCCAAGAATAAATGATGCATTGCACCAGGAATCATATGTAACCTATCATCAGATAAACCACTTACATACTTGAAATAATCTAAAGTTTCTTGGGTCATGAGTTGACTAAGCTGACCGTAAATTAGGGAGAGTTTGCAGTTAAGGTTGGTTAAATTCTCATGTTGATCTAAATACGAATAAGTTTTCATGATTGTCGGGTCTGATTTCAATTTCCACCCTTCTTCAGTTTCTCTATAAGAAGTTTCGGCAACATATTTCAAGACAAAATCCAGCTCACAAGGTTGAGGAGGCATGAGCCTAAATCTTTCAATTGCATCTTCTTTAGTAGGAGATGCCACTCCTAATCTAACAGTTGGCCGACGAGATGACATTTCTTTTGCTTTTTCAGGCGGAAGAACAATGGTTGAATCCACAAGGATTATTTCATCGCAGAGGTCTTTATATTTATTACCAAAGATCATGGAAACATGACCTCCCATGCTGTGAGCAACTATGATCGGTTTATCTAGTTTTAAACCTTCTATAACGTCTTTAACTTCATCAGCATATGTTTCCTGCGAGTAAGCTTCTCTGTGTTCACTATCTCCCATACCGCTAAAATCCATGGCAATAACAAAATAATCATTCGCAAATTCTGGAATGACATGATCCCACCAATGCGTATGCGCATTAAAGCCATGTAAAAACAGAAGGCACTTTTTTTCACTTGAACCCCAAGTCCTTACATTTATTTTTACCCCAGATGAATCTATCGATAATTGTTCTGAAGGATATTCAATATTATTTATGAACCATTCTGGTGCTAGACCCAGAGGATTTTTTCCAATTAACATGGCGCGATTATACGGAATATTAGTTATCTAAGTAAGGAGTGAATATTTCCTTGAAACTCTATGGACGGATTGACATTAACTCCGGCGGTAAGAGATTGTTCTAATACTTTTTCCAACATTCTAGAGGAGCCGAATATTTCGTAATTTAATTCATTATCTATAACTATAATGCCTGATAAGAGATCAGCGTTTGGAAAAGTTATGAAATTAGCAATTAATTTATTATTTTCGCAATTTATATCTGCTTCAACCGAAGTTTCATAAACTTCACCAAATAATTCAAGATCATTGACCATAGCGTTAATTCTTCCCGAAGAAGAAATGCATCTATCTTTATCAAAACCTAACTTTAAGTTATCCGATGAAAGAAGGATTTTCATAGGCAATTTTGAGCCAAAATTGTCACTATCAAATATAAATTTTATGGAGCTAAGACTAATTATTTCATTAATGATTAGCTCTGCAATTGAAATATCTCCTGCTAGATCAAGCCTCCCACGATCAATTTTTATATGAAGTTTATTAAAACCAACAGAGGTATTAAGGTTCCCGATCAAAGTATCGCCATAAAAAACTTCCTCAAATGTGCCACTCCAAATTGTTCCTTTGATGTCTCTATAAGAGATTTCTGGAAAAAGATCATCAACAGTGGAGTAAGCAATCCTTAAGGGTAAAAATAAAAAAAGAAGTATAAAGAAGAGAGAAACTACCGAGATAAAAAAATATCGAAGACTCATTAGATTTTAGATAGATTTAATTGAGCAGACACTCTCCCGCCTGAAGACTTAGTAAGGCTAGTTTTATCTAAAGAAACTCGATCTTGAATTGAAAAAAGCCAGTCATAAAGTCTCATAAAATCTGCATCATTTATCCAGACAATAATTGACTCTTCGTCTATGACCTGAGTTCTATCGATGTTAATTTTAAAATCACCAGAAGTATTAGTTATTAAGGAGGATATTGAAACATTATCTTGATTGACAAACCCTGGGAAAAAATTAATTTTATTTATTAATCTTTCTTCTGTGAGTATTTTATTTCTTTCGATTTCAAGATTGTTTGCTGTCTTTTGAATAAAATTCAAAAAGAAACTAAGAACCATAAGAAGAAGTAAAGACAACGTCAAAATAAATATTATTTGTTGTTGTCGAGTTAAGGAATTTAGATAGCTAAAAACTTTCAATTATGATTTCTCCTATGATGAAATTATTAGTTCTATTGGATGTGCCTATTTGAGCGTAAATACCCTCGCCTTCCAATTTAGCTATTATTCTTTCTAAATCGGCGAATGAATTTGCCTCAACTTCGAAAGCAGTTCTTTGTTGAGACAACACAAATGAATTTAAATTAGTTGAATTTAGAGAAGTAACAGCATTACTGACTGTAGATATTAATTTTAATTGATCTTGATCGTTATTCTGTCTCATCAAGCGGTATTTAATTTCATTGAAATCGGTCTCATAATTCAGACTTGGGAATTTTTGGTTAAAAACTTGCTTTGACTTTTCTAGCGAATTATCGATTTGAAAAGAATAGGAAATAATTTCAATCAAACTCAAACTAATAAAAAATAAATAAATTGAAGCTAAAGCAATTAAAGGTGTTTTGCTTTGCTTGAATAACTTATCTATATCTAGACGTTTTTCATACCTTCCTTGCATGAGGTTGAAATATGAAAAGTCTATCGATTTAAATGAATGGATCATGAGATCTTCATAAGAATCAAAGACTTTTGATTGAATTTTTAAATCCTTATCGAGTGATATTTCTTCGACGCTAAATACCTCGAGTGGATCAGCTTTTAATTGATTAATAATATTTTCTTTACTTAATTTGAAGGTCTCCAAAGACATCATCAATCTTATTTTTTTTCTCTTAGAGTGAACGTAAACAAAATTTTCAAAGAAAATTAAAGTATTTACTTCAGAGTCATAACCATGAAATGGTGTTAAAAAATCAAGATTTTCTTGAAAAGCTAAATCTCTGACTGAATTAAGATATTCACTTGATGCAGCAAGAATCTCTTTTGAGTCTTTTGATTGGATCCATTCATCTTCAGAATCAACTTCTATAAGCTCATCTTTTATCATGAAAGGAATAGCTTTCTTAAGCTGTGCATCTGATACATCGGGGAGATTTAGATCAATATTATGGAACTCATTAGTCAGCAATATTCTTCCCGAAACTTTGTGAATTTTGGAATCAAATTTTACTGATTTAAAAGTATCATTATCTTGAAGAAAATAATGACTTTTACCTTGCTCAATAAGTTCTATTACTTTTTGTATCATAGATATTTTCCGATTTTTCGCATGTAAACTTTTGGTCCTGTTGAAGTTATTTCGATTTTTGAAATTAAATCGTAAGTGTTCGATCCATTAGTAATTTCTACATCTATTTCATAATAATTACTTTGAGTTGATAACGACTCTCTTATAGATCCTGATAAAGCCAATCCATCAAATTCTGGCATATCAAAGAATTCCTTAGTTGATTTGTAGCCTCCAAAAGGTTTTGATAACAGCACATTTTGAGCCGAATAAAAATCTAATTGATTTTCAGTAATGGCAATTATTAGATGAGGATATTTAGGAGACAAAGCATTTATATTGATGTTTAACTCCCTCGAAGGATGAACACATAGATAAGGTTTTAGTTGCTTATAAATCTCATCATTCATCCCATTAATGTTTCTAATTTCAGGCAAGTCAGCAATTAATTGATTAGTTGGAAGGTAAGGATTTTTTTTGGCAGTGTAGTTAATATCTTCCGCGCCAAGAGTATCCTGTGGAGTGGAATTGGTATCAATCCAATCAATTAAAGAGGACACAATTATATCCATGTCATATTCAGGAATTTCTAGACTAATTCCAAGATTTTTCAATAACTGCGAATTGATCCTACTAACTCTATCTTGAGAATTATTGATTTTTGAAACCAAAGAATTAACATTAAAGCAATTATTCCTGTCATAAAAATTTCCAAAAACCCGACCGTTTTCAGTTTCAAAACTTAATGAGTTTTCAATGGACTCTGATGAGCTAGCTAAAGCAATTTGAAGTCTATTTTGTTCCGGTTTTAAATATTCTTTTCCAATTACTTCGAGACTTAAAAGATCAAGATATGCTTGAGAGAAAAAATTTTCATAAATATGAAACTTAACCTTTTGCTGTGTCTCATTACTCATCATTACTCCGATCGAAGAAACGATCGTTATAATAAATAAGGATAATATGAGCGCTATTCCAGGCAGACTTTCTCTCTTATCCATAATTCACCAATAAAATCTTATTGAATATTGAAAGGTCATAAAATCCAATTTTGACTTCAACTGCCTCCGGAAGGCTGCTATCAAAAAATATTTCTTCTGATATAGGCCATGCTTCATAAGAGACATTTTCAAAAAATATTTCAAGATCTACATAATCCACATCATCAAGAAGGATTTCACTTTGAAAGGGATTCTCATTATCTATGTACCTGTAGGATTCTCTGATCAGTTCTCCGTTATCTAATTTATAAATTATCTTTCTAAGAGCGCCGGTATCTTCCAATCCATCTGTATCCGAGAGTTTTATTAACCTTAGCAAAATTTCGTCAGAATCTGAGGAATTTAACTCCATAGTTGATAATTCATAAGCGCCCATTTGATCTCTTGGGATTGTATTTACGGATTGCATAAAATCTTGTCTTAAATATTTATTCAAAAGAACCAATTTATCTAACCTATCATTTTTTTCTTGAATAGAAAGATTCGAAGAAACAGATATATTTAATAAAGATGAACCTAATAATGCCAAAAGAGCAAATAAAGATATTGCAATGAGCATTTCTATTAAAGATAAGCCTTTCATTGGACGAAAACCTCTTTAAAAACCTTTGATTTTCCTAATAAATCACCATTTTCTGAAAAAACTTTTATTTCAATTTCAATTCTATTTCTCTCAACTGAAGTTGCTAACTCTCTTTCCCAAATGAACGGCATGCCTAGAAATGTTTCCTCTCCTTCGTCATATTGCGAAGAAGTAAGGTAATCATCCTTGACTAAGTTTTTCAAAGCTAAGTTTTCTGCAATATTATTTGCCAAGAATCTTTCTTCGATTAAGTTAATGGATCTTGAAGAATCAGTGATTAAAGAAGAGAAAGCCAGTGCAGCAATAGCAAGAATAAAGAAAGCAACTAAGATTTCTATTATTGTGAAACCAGATAATGTTTTATTCCCAGTTTCCAATATCTTTATCCGATCCTTCTCCACCTTCCTCACCATCTGCTCCTAGAGAATATAAATCAAAAGTTCCAAATCTTCCGGGTCTTCTGTATTTGTAATCATTACCCCAGGGATCTTTTTCTAATCTTCTTACATATCCTCCTGATCTATATCTTTCTTTAAATCTGTGATTTTCAGGAACTGTCACAAGAGCTTGAAGACCCTCTCTGGAATTTGGGTAAGAGATCATATCAAGACGATAGAGCTCAAGTGCTTGTTCTAAAAGTCTAATGTCGGCTTTAGCTTTATCTTCTCTAGCTCTTTCCTGACTCGGTAAAACATTGATTGCAATCACGGCAGTCAATAAGCCTAAAATCATTAAAACAACTAAGATTTCAATAAGTGTAAAGCCTTTTAATTTTATTTTTTTCATCATCATATTTTACTCCTCGTTATAGGCTGAATGTATTTAACTGAATCAACGGTAATAAAATTGCCAAAACAATCAAAGAAACAAATCCTCCCATAAAAATAATAACCGCAGGTTCCAAAAGATTTAAAGTTATCTTAGTAGAATGATTAAATCTATCCTGAAGGTATTTTGAAACCTTAATTAACATATTTTCTAACTCTCCACTTGCTTCACCGCTTGATATCATTTCAATAATCAATGAAGGTATGTATTTTGATTTACTTAACGATCTTGCAAGAGAATTTCCTTCAGAAACTTCCACGGATGCAAAATTAATATCTTTTTTTAAAATTCTGTTGCTAACAGTATTTGCAGAAATATCTAGCGACCTAATTATGGGGACATTACTTGATCTGAGAATGGATAGAGAATTAGTGAATCTTGATAAGTTTGAATCGATGATAAATTTATTAATTATCGGAAGTTTTAATAGGACTTTATCAACATAAAGAAAAAATTTATTAATGCCAATGAATCTGATTCCAATAAAAGCAATTAAAGCTAAAAAAACAATAAGCAATCCAAACCAGAGGCTTGTAAAAAAATTTGAAATTCCTAACATTGCCATTGTTAAGAATGGTAATTGCTGATTAGAGTTAGCAAATTGAGAGACGACATTTGGAACAACAAAGATTAGCAGTAAGCTTATTATCACTAGGGAAGTTGCAAATAAAACCATTGGATATATTGTTGCTCCAAGGATCTCTTGATTAAGGGTTGCTCTTTTTTCTAGATAATCAGCTGTCTCCTCCATAACATTTCCCAATTCTCCAGAAGATTCCCCTGCTTCGATTAGTGATACATATAAACTATCGAAAGATTCAGGGAATTCCTTTAAAGCTTCAGAAAACTTATACCCCTCTTTAACCCGCATGGATATTTCCTTGAGTTTGTTGGCACTAGATTTATCTGAAAGCTGTTCAGCTACCGAATCTAGTGATCTATCAACAGGTATGCCTGCATTTATAAGAGTGGACATTTGACGAGTAATTAATGCTAAATCACTTGATTTAATTTTATGAGACAAAAAACTTAAAAAAGATCCTGAAGCTTTTCTTTCTTTTACATCTATAGGAATTAAACTCCTACTTTTTAATTCTTGAGAGGCTAAATTGACATCATCTGCAATTAAGCTGCCTTTAATTTTTTTTCCATCTGACGATAAAGCTTCGTAATTAAAAGCAGGCATCAGGCCTCCATAAGGACTCTTCTGACTTCTTCAAGGGTTGTGACACCCTCTTGAATAAGTTTTTGACCTGATTCTTCAAGAAAATCATGCTGTGGATCGATAATATCCCTGACTTTCTTTTCAGAAAAATCATCGTTAATAAGTTCTTTAACGTTTTGATCGATATCTAAAATTTCAAAAATACCTTGCCTCCCAGAATAAGTTTCTCCATCTGATGAAAGTTTTCTTACCAGTCGTTGTGAAATAATTGTTCTTAACGATGAAGCTAATAAATAAGGTTCAACGCCCATGTCTATCAATCTAGTAATAGCACCCAAGGTATCATTGGTGTGAATCGTTGATAAAACCAAGTGACCAGTTAGAGAAGCCTGAATTGCAATCTCAGCTGTTTCTTTGTCCCTTATTTCACCAACCATTACCACGTCTGGATCCTGTCTTAGAATTGCTCGCAGTCCAGCAGCAAAAGTCATTCCAACTTTATTATTAACTTGTGTTTGCCCAATACCGTCTACGGCATATTCAATAGGATCCTCAACCGTTAAAATGTTTCTACTCTGATCATTCAATAGGTTTAATCCAGCATATAAAGTTGTAGTTTTACCGGAACCAGTTGGCCCTGTTACTAATATAATTCCATTATTTTGAGAAAGGGACTTAGTGAATACTTCTTTTTGCCCTGCAGGCATTCCTAGATCGTCTAAATTAAATTTTGCTTCAGACTTATCGAGAAGTCTGAGAACAATTCTTTCACCGTAATTAGAAGGTAAAGTTGATACTCTTAAATCTACCCATTTTTCCCCAAGCTTTAATGAGATTCTGCCGTCTTGAGGAACTCGTTTTTCAGCAATATCAAGGTTAGCCATGACTTTTATTCTGGCATTTAAAAGAGAGGCTATTCTGCTACTTGGAGAAAGTATTTCTTTTAATATACCGTCTACTCTAAACCTTATGGAAAGATTTTTTTCGTAAGGCTCTATGTGTATATCAGATGCATTCGATTTGATTGCTTCCGATAAAACAGCATTAATTAGTCTGATTACGGGAGCTTCGGTTGAGTCATCGAGAAGATCTTCTGTTTTTGGTAAATCGGAAGCCAATTGTTCCAAATTAATTTGATCTCCAAGGCCATCCACAATATCTTCTGATTTATCGGTATTTTCTGAATAAAAAGATGAAATGTGTTTAAAAAAATCAGCTCCAGATAACGATTTAATTACAAGCGGCATCTTAAATTTTGCTTCTAATTGAGATAATTTGTTTAATTTAACATCTTCAGAAGCTAACACTTCCAAGTTGTTTTCATTTATACCCGAAATAAAAATTCCATTTTCTCGAGCAAATTTATAGCTCAATTGAAAATCTTGTATATTTTTATTCTCCATAATCTATTGTTCGTCTAAAAAGGTTTCGATGAGGCTTAAATCAACCACTGGTTTACCTCTTTTCTCTAACAACATTTGCTCTGCTTTCAAATAGTTATACTTTTCAGTGCTGATGGTTTGCATATCAGCAGCATTTTTAATTATTGTTGGTTTAAGGAACACGACAAGGTTTCTTTTCACCTTAGATTTTGACGTTGATTTGAAGAGATTACCAAATACTGGAATATCACCTAGTCCTGGAACTTTTCTTTCAACCTCTTGAATATCTTCATCAATCAAACCTCCAAGCACAACGGTCTGTCTATCCTCAACCATGACTTTAGTTTGAATCTCTCTTTTATTTGTAATTATCTCTGAAGCACTTTCTGTAATTGGCCCAAATAAACTGGAAACTTCTTGTTCGATATCAAGCCTAATTGAATCGCCGTCATTGATTTGCGGAGTTACCAAAAGTTTAATTCCTATTTCTTGACGATTGATAGTTCTGAAAGGATTCGCATTGTTTGCCCCTAGTGATTCTCCAGTGGTGATAGGAATTTCTTGTCCAACTAAAATAGAAGAGGTTTCATTATCCATGGTTAAGATAGAAGGTGTAGATAGGACATTTGAATCAGAGTCTTTTGCAATAGCATTTAAAATAGATGCAAAGCTACTTTGACCCGCAACAATTTTTCCAATCCCAACCGCTATACCCTCAATTCCAAGTAATGAGGATGCTGCAACTGACTTAACTGTTCCTGCTAATCCCTCTTCTGCCAAGAGACTTGAGCTAGAAGCAGCAAAAGCACTTAAATCAGGATTTGGGCTTCCAAATCTTGTGCCAAATGCTGGTTGTTCCACACCATCGCCTTGAAAAAGAATCTGCACACCAAGATCTTTTGTAAGTTGTTCTGAGATTTCCACAATAATTGCTTCGACTAAGACCTGAGCTCTTCTGATATCAATTTTATCTATGACATCTTCTAATTGCCCTAGGATATCTGGATCTGCATTAATGATTAAAGAGTTTGTCTCTTTATGAGCTGATATCGATGTCTTAATTTTCCCACCAGAATTTCCTTGAGGACTCTTATCTATATTTTCTGCAACGTTGGTCAGAATATCCTTTATCTCCTCTGCGGATGCGTATTTTAAATATCTAACTTTTAAACTTTTTGACTCACTAACTTCGTTATCTAAATCAAATGCTATGGATTTCATTTTTGTCGTAACTTCTTGATTTCCAACCAACAAGACGGCATTAATACGATCAATTCCAAAAGCATTAAATTGTGCAGTTGTTCGGTTAGACGCACTCTTCAAATGCAGATCATTCAGAATCTTAGCCATTTCTTTAGAAGAAGAATTTTTAAGAGAAATTAATTCAACGAGATCTTGATCAAGTCGATCTAACTCATTTGCAATGTTCATGATTTTTGTAATGTTCGATGCCTTATCTGCAATTAAAACTGCGTTTGCATCAACAAAAGCTTCAAGGTGACCTGACCTATTGGTGATGGGTTTCAATAAAGCTACTAAAGGCTTTGCAGAAATATTTTTTGGTCTAAAAACATTGATGGCCAATCCATCGGACAAGCTATTTTCAGAGTAGTTAGCTTGAAATTCGGTTCTACCAACGACTTCAGGAACTATTTTGGCAAGATTCCCATAATCAACCACAGAATAAGCGTGGGCAGCCATGACAGATTTAAATACTTCGTAAGCCTCATCAATGCTTAAATCAATCTCAGATGCGACCGTTACCGAGCCTTTTACCCTGGGATCAACTACAAAGGTTTTATTGGTCACGCCGGCCATATCTGATATAAAAACCTTGATGTCGGCATCACGTAAATTTATTTTTGCAGACGCCAATGACAAAGACGCACAGGCGAGCGCAAGGAGTAATATCCCTCTCGTAAAAATCATATTTTAATTTAGGTTAATTGTAAGGGTGATTGGGCTACCGTCTCTGATAACACCAACCTCTATATTTCTAACTTTTTGGTTTAGTTCTCGTTCTAGATCAACAGTCGTTACCTTTTGACCGTTGAAGGATGTAAGGATGTCTCCGGGTTCTAAATTATCATCTTGAAAAAATGGTGAAGATTTCACCGGATTAACTCTTATTCCTAAAACTTCCCCATCTCTAATGACGGGATTGAATGAAATAAGCTCTTTGATTTCAAGATTTTCTAACCAATCTTTTGATGCCACTTTGGTTGGATCTATGGATTGTTTAAAACCTTTATTTTTTATGACTTCGGCAAAAGATAAGCTTTCAAGTTTCCCGTTTCTTCTGAGATTAACAAACGTGTCATCTATAGATTCCACTACGAGATTACCTGAAATTTTGTCTCCAATTTTATAGCTTCTCTGTTTTTCATTTGGAAGACCAATAATGGCAACATTTTCTTCTTTAGATTTTACAATTCCATACAATTTAATATTCAGATCAGTTTCAGGACCTTTTTTATTATTTTCAGAAGAATTAGCTATGGATTGATTGATAGCGCTGGCCTTAGCTGAAGAAAAAGGGTCCGAATTAAGCGCGACGTACTGTTGAGAAGTATTTACAACAGTAGAAGCTTTAAAATCTATATCTGGAAACAATATGCTGTTTACAGAAGAATAAAGTTGCACGGAAATAAAAATGGCAAAAACAGAAGCAAAAACTATACGGAATTTAAGTGCAAATTCCGTTGCGTAATTGAAATAGCTCTGAAAATCGAGCTTAATGCCAAAAATCATAAATTTCATTATATATGTTTACTTAAAAACATAGTAATTTTTAGAAATTAACCTTAATACTGAATGAATATGATGTTGGGTATTCGTATTGCTCTACCATTTCATCCAATTGAAAAACTTCATATTTTTCACCGGTTAAATTACCAAGCTTAAAACCTATTTCGAGATCATTGTTTCCGTTATAAATATAAGCAGTGTAATTAAAATCTAAAATTCCTGTACCTTGCTCATAATAGGCAGGTGCACCCTTAATTGGAGCTAATTCAGATATACGTTCTCCTGTGTAGTTATATGCAAGAATAACTTTGTGTGCATCCGTTTCGTAGCCAAAAGTAAAGTTACCCAAAAAGTCTGACTGGCCTTGCAGGCTTCTTTCTTCTTGAACAAACTGAGAAGTTGTATCAACCTCTGAATTCATAAAGGTTAGATTGCTTCTTATGAAGAATGGGAAAAAATCATAAAAAATTTCAAATTCAGCACCGGTCATTTGACCTTCATCTACGTTTAAAAACTCTCTATAAAAAGTCCCTGGTTGAATTCCTTGTTCAATAGGATTTTTAAGATCTTTTGCAAACAATCCTGCAGAAAAATACTGACCACCATCACCAAAATACCATTCGTATCTAAAATCTAAATTGATAATTTCGGTTATTTTTAAGTCAGGATTTCCCACGAAAGATCTGTTAGTGGCGGGATTAAAGAAAACGGACTGGGCTAATTCTCTAAAATTAGGCCTCACCACAGTCTCACTCACACCCAATCTTATTTGCATATTATTATCTAAGGTTTGAGTAAGTGTTATCGCAGGCAAAACTTTATCTAGCGCTAAATCGCTTCTGTCATTTTCAACTTTAGAGTATTTATTAAAGTTTGAAACATTTATATCAGAATCTTCATACCTAAATCCGATTGACAATCTTAGAGAATCTGTAAATTGACCATCGATACCAGCGTAAAAAGCTAGTATTTCTGAATCTGCTTCGTAGTAATCAGCTGCTCCAGTAATTTCGTTTATTTCCCATGTATCTGGACCGATATTTTGTTCTGCAAAAAGCTCCGTTAAAGGCTGAGTAAGAAATGTCTCATCAAATACGGTCGTAGCAGTTGGAGAGCGATCAAATTCAAAATTAGAAATTTGATTATCTCTTTCTTTGAAATAATAGGAAGCTCCAGCTTTAAAATCCATGCTGACATCGCCAGAGATAATAAAGTATTTGATATCTGCCCCTATATCAATAACAGAGTCCTGAAGATCAAAAAACTTTAATCTAAATTTATCATTCCTGTTGCCAAAATATCTCGTTCCATCTTCGTAGACTTCATATTGTGTATCAAGGTTATTAGGTGATTCCCTTGTGCTGTCCGCAAAGGATGTACGCCAAATGAATTGCAAATCTCCCCAAAAGTGTTCTCCGGAAGCTTGATTGGTCCAGACTTGTCTTTCAACCCACTCAACATAAGTTTTCTCCATCGGAAAATTAGAAAGAGCTAAATCGCTGTATATAAAGGACACTGTGTCTGATGATTTTCGAGTTAAAAAGCTTGTTAATTTTATTGTGTGATCGTCATCTATATTGAATCCCAGACCCAAAAGAGAAGATAGATTTATTGTGTTGGTTGAATTGGTAAACGTTTCTCTATCTAGAATTATTAAGACGTCCTCAGGATCTTCAGCATCTGAATTCCAAGAGTTTGAGTTACGCATTTTTTCTTGAGATTCCCATGCATTTGAATAATTTAACGCAAAGATTAAACCCATATCTCCTCTATCGATATCAAAGGAATCGCCAGTCGACAAAGACAAAGAAAAATTAGGATCTAAGGAAGAAGATTTTGTTCTTGTAGGCATGTTAGCTGCAAGTGCGACACCAATTTCTTGAAGTTCTACTGGAGATAAGCCGCCTGAGAAAAAATTATTATTTCTTCTGATTATTTTACCTTCCGATTGTGCTTTTAAATATGCACTGGGTATCTCTCTATCTTCCGAACCAATGCCAAAAATATCTAAATCATAATTTGGAGCTGTTAAGAAACTTTTACCAGTGGTTAGGTTGTCACCGCCTAACGAGAAAGAGAAATCAGTAAATGCTTGTTCGGGCACTGCAACCGTTCTTAGATTCACCACGCCTCCCCCAAAATTTCCAGGGTACTCAGGAGAAAAGGTTTTTTGAACTAAGACGCTTTCTAAGATATTAGTTGGAAATAAATCTAAAGGAACAACTCGACTTAATGGTTCCGGTGATGCTATCGAAGAACCATCTAGCAAAGCAGTTGAATATCTATCGCCCAAACCCCTAACGTAAACGTATTTTCCTTCAACTAAACTAAGACCGGTTACTCTTTTCAAAGAGTCAGCTATATTGCTATCGCCTGCCTCAGACATTTGAGTCGAATCAATGACATTTGAAATTTCAGAAGTTGTTCGTTTTTCGTCTGGGATAAAAATTCCTGAAACTACTAATTCTTCAAAGTTGCCAGTATCTTGTGTAAAAGAGAGAGCAGAGTAAAAAACAAATAAAAATATAAGGGACAGTTGTTTCATTTTTTTAGCTCCAAAAAAATTGAGCTACCATTTTAAGGTGGTAGCTCAATTTATCAATTGTTTTAGTCTTAAATATCAGACCAAACGGTAGTCCAGTCAGAACCAGTAGATGGAACTGCACCGATCTCCGTTGGTACATCAAAGAAAGACCCTAATAACGCAGTGTTAACTGTCACTGATGCCTCTGTAGCACCGTTTTTATATCCAGTTAACGAATTAGTACCTTCTGTGATTCCTTGCGCAGTAGCCCAAGCAGCTGTACTAAATGCATCACCAGAAGACTCTCCACTGAACTTATTATCACCGCAATCTATCATTACTGAGACAGCTCTGAGTGTAGTAGAAGAAGCTGAACCTGCAGCAGTGAAAGTCTCGGCATCATCAATCTCAATGCAAGGTCCTAGGTTTGATGAATCCACAATAATTCCATTAACCAAAGTAGCTGAAGTTCCGGCTCTTAGGTGAACGAGCTCACCGTGTTTTGCACTGTTACCGATTACTAAGAAATTAGATATAGTCGGATTAGACCTTGGTGTGGCGTTAGGAGCTTTACTGTTGCTATCGAATTCCATTCCGTTATCCGGCTCGTTACCAGTAGCTGTGGCAGGGTCCGGAGTGTTTTGGTCAATAATTACCCATTGAGCCTTTCCTCTCCAACCGTTTGTGTAGTCAAATGAATCGTCCTGGTTACCGGTAAGGTAAGCGTACTTGAAGTTAACTGTCCCACCAAAAAACTCAATACCGTCATCTTTATTGTTGTGAACTCTAATGTAATTTACATCTGTTTGATCACCAACCGCATAAAACGCTATACCGTTAAGTTCGTTTTCCTGATTAAATTGGTAACCTGCATATTTAACGACTACGTAGGATAATTCACCAGAGTCGTCGTTATCATCGTTACCGCCGTATTGAACTGCTCCAGCATCGAACCCTTCTGCAGATCTTTCACAAATTCCGCTTGCATTTTTTTCTGCATCAGTACAATTTTGTGTAGCCTTACCCATTATCTGCAATCCGCCCCATTGAGCATTAGCATCAGCAGCTAAAGTTCCATCATCGCTAGCAGAAGTCATGATAATAGGATTTGAGACAGTTCCTTTTGCAAGAATCTTTGCTCCCCTTAGAATGTTCAAAGAGTCTTCTCCAGATTCTCCCCTAATGGTAACTCCAGCATCAATAGTTAAACTTGGTGAAGTAGTATCGTCACCTATTTTAACTGGGCCACTTAAGATATGAGTAGCAGATGCTTTCATTTGAAAACTATCGTTGTAAGTTCCTGTATAAGTACAAGTCAAAGCACCAGCTGCATCTGTTCCTGAAACAACAGAAGCTCCAGCAGCATTCGTAACTGTGGGGCAAGATGCTGCTGCTGGAGTCGAAGAACTTGATGAACTTGAAGCAGAAGAAGAAGAACTATTGTTATCGCTTCCCCCGCAACTAATGACTAGACCTATAATAGAAGTTAAAAGAAATAAATTAAAAATTTTATTTTTTGTCATGTTAAAACTCCGTTAATAGATTGACCATAAAATCATACAAATCGAATTTGTCAGATTTGTGCTGTAAAAATAAGATGAGGTGACAGAAATGTGTCAAAAATGTAAATTAATTTAAGTGTTGTTTTATGTAGGTTTCTCTACTGGACATGAAGTTATCTTTAAATGTAATTAATTGATTTTTAATTTCCCTGTCGTTGAGTATTTCTAAGACAGAAAGACCCTCTTTCTTGAGAGAATTAATTCTTAGATAAATCTTGTCCAGCTTATTTATGTATCGCTTGAGTTGTTTAAAAGACATAGCCTGTCCTAAGCTCGGAATGAAAACTGTGTTTTCATTACCTAAATCAAGAGCTTTTTTTAAAGCAGCTAGAGTTCCTTCAACAGATCCACCCGCATTATTGTTCACAAAAGGCAATCCGTTACTTGTGGCTATGTCTCCTATAAAAATTACATTTTTTTCAGTGAAATGAACCAATAAGTCTCCGTCGGTAGAAGCCTTCTCCATATGCATAAGATCAATTTTTTCATTATTAAAATTTATTCTTACCTTGTCTTCAAAAGTTATTCTTGCGCCTGCATTATCCACATGCCTTTGTTGAAAATAATTTGGGAGAATATTTAAATCACCGATGGTTGAGTCTTGTAGAATTCTATCGCGAGTATTTTGATGGGAGATCATAAAATCCATCATTCCACCAAACAGTCCGTTTGCGTTGGTGTTCCAAAAGTGTGGGTTAGAACTGATAAGAATTTTTATGTTACTGATGCCTGATATATCTCTTATTTCCTTGCGAAGCCAAGGCAACATTTTGGCCAACATTGAGTTGATCAAAATGGCGCCCTCTTTGCCATAAACTAACAGAGAATTACCGCAGATGGTGTCGCAATCAATTAAATAGGCACCTGGCACGATCTCTGTGTGAGAAAGTGTCGGTTGGGCTAGCCTTGTTCCGTATTCTTTGATAACAATCGGGTCTAAGCGTTCGTCTAGAGTTCCGAGTGAAGCTAAATTAAAGCTGCCTATAAGCAAAGCACATTGGACCAAATTTTTCACGAGTGCATTTTGAAGACGTAATGTGACATTAATGTGAAGATGAAAAATATTGGATCAAAATCTCTGTTAATTATATTAAGGTACAAAAATGCTTAGCAGAATTTTTTCAGAATTTATTGGGACAATGTTTTTGCTGATGATTATTGTTGGCTCCGGCATCATGGCTGAGAATTTGACAAGCAATCAAGGGATTATTTTATTGGCAAATTCGTTAGCTACTGTCTTGGGTCTAATTGTTCTAATTTTAATGTTTGGAGATATTTCTGGAGGACATTTTAATCCTGTTGTTTCAACGATGTTCTTTATGTTGAAAGAATTACCGTTTAAGCAATTTTTTCTTTACCTTCTTGCTCAGATCTCAGGTGCTATTCTAGGGGTGATATTAGCTAACATCATGTTTGATCTTAGCTTTGTAGAAATATCTACAAAGGATAGAGATGGCTTAAATATCTTGCTCAGTGAAATAATTGCTACTTTTGGATTGCTGATGACTATTTTGCTCGTCAGGAAGAATTCTAAATTTTCTACTCCCTATGCCGTAGGATTTTACATTGGAGCAGGATACTGGTTTACCTCCTCCACTTCCTTTGCAAATCCTGCAGTATCTATAGCTCGATCTCTAACCAATACATTTACAGGAATTAATCCTGAATATATTTTTTACTTCATTTTGGCTCAGCTAATAGGTGGCTTTGTTGCCTACTACGTTTATACAAGAATTTATGATTAGTGTCTTATTTCTGTGTGTAGAAAATGCCTGTAGAAGTCAAATAGCTGAAGCAATTTGTCAGAATCTCTATCCGCATAAAATTCTTGCTTACTCAGCCGGTTCAAATCCAGCTAAAAAGATAAATCCAAAAGCAATTCAATCTCTGGAGAGAATCAATATCACTCATTCTGGTGAACCAAAAAAAATTGATTTCTTTAAAAATTATACTTTTGATTACGTAATAACAATGGGTTGCGGCGACGTATGCCCTTATGTGCCTAATATTAAAAATATTGATTGGAATATTCCTGATCCAAAATTTTTAGAGGAAGAGCAATTCGATGAAATTAGAGATATGATTAAATCAAAAATTATCTCTGAGTTATTAGTGTGACTTTATTCTTATTCTTTTTCTTTGGAAGTATTGTTGGGAGTTATTTTGAAACTACAAATCAAAGAATTGCCAGAGACGATAATTTAATCTTAGACAGCAATAAAAGATTTTTACGTTCTCAATGCGATGACTGTAAAAGAGAGTTATCTTGGCTAGATTTATTCCCTATTTTTAGTTTTCTATTTTTAAAAGGTAAATGCAGATATTGCAAAAAGCCAATCAAGATTGATCACTTAATATCTGAATTGTTATTCGGGCTGATTTTTTGTTTGTTGATCTTGTCTGATAATTCTCTCAATTTAATTCTGACTATTCCATTTTTCAGCTTTTTATTCGCGATTGCCTTATTTGATTATAAGTATTTTCTGATACCAAAAATCTATTTGCTGTTTTTTATTTTAATAAGCTTTTTTTCGCTATATTTTGAAGGGAGTCTCACGAATATCGTTTTTGCATCGGTAATGACCTCGACTGTTTTTATTGCAAAACAAATTATGGACCGACTTATGAAAAGAGAAACTTTGGGTAACGGAGATCTTTTTTTAATATTTGGCTTGGGCTTCTTTCATCCTCCTTTAGAGTTTTCATTTGCTTTATTACTTGCTTCCTCTTTGGGTATTGTAATATTTGCATTGAAAAATCTTATGAAAAATCCAATAGATAAAGTACCTCTTGGAACTTTATTGGCTATCGGTTCAATATCCTCATTCAGTTTTATTTAAAAGGAATATATGGATTTAAAAATCAAAAATATAATGATTGAAAGAAAGCCTCCAACAGGAATTGTTACTATCCAACCTGAAAAAATTTGAACCACTTTTGACCAATCCATACTTTTTGAGCTGCTAACAAGCCCAATGCCAATGATTGCTCCAATTAATGTGTGGGTTGTTGAAACGGGAAATCCATAACTAGAACTCAATACCACGATGGTTGCAGCTGACAATTCTGCTGCAAAACCAGAAGAAGGTGTAATTTTGGTTATCCCCTTCCCAACGGTTCCGATAACTCTAAAGCCCATGGTCAAAAGACCAATAACTATCCCAATTGATCCTAATAATAATATCCAAGAAGTTAGTGAGGTCTGATTATTGACTGAACTTTCTACTGAAACAGTATTGATTACCGCTGCAAGCGGTCCGACTGCATTGGCTACATCATTAGAACCGTGAGCAAATGCCATTGCGCAAGCAGTAAATATGACTAAAATCGCAAAAAATGATTCGATATTTGCATCTTTTTGTTTCATGATGTTGCTGGCTCTCAAAAGAATTATTCCCACTAAAGTAAGCATTATTCCAAAGGCAGCTGAGAGAAGGAATGCATACTCAAAATTCAAATCAATTCCTACGTGCTTTAAACCTTTCAAAAAAGTTAACATTGAAATCACAAAACCAACAAAGAAAAGGTAAATAGGACTATATTTAAGAGTATTTAAAAAAGGATTATCAGTATCTAGAATTAAAAATTTAATACTTTTAAAGACAAAGTAGGCCAGTAAACCTGATAAAAGCGGAGATAAAACCCACGTAGTTGCAATACTGGAAACTGCTTGCCAGTTGACTGCATTGAAAGAAAGTCCAATTATTGAAAACCCTATGATCCCGCCAACAATAGAGTGAGTTGTAGAAACTGGCCATCCCAAAGCAGATGCTAAGAATAACCACGTTCCAGCCGCTAATAACGCTGACAACATCCCGAAAACTAAAACATCTGATTTTCCAGTGAACTCTTCAGCATCAATGATGCCCTTTCTTATGGTATCTGTTACCTCGCCGCCGGCAAGATAAGCTCCAGCGAATTCAAAAATGCAAGCTATTAATAATGCCGTTCTTAGGGTTATGGCGCCAGATCCCACCGAAGTACCAAACGCATTGGCGACATCATTTGCGCCTATACCCCACGCCATGATAAAACCAAACACGCAGGCTAAAATAATTATTTCAGTTTCTATGCCAACAAAAGCCATTAATAAAAATACTTGAGTAGTAGCACGATATATGAATTTATTACTTTAGTTAAACTTTTTAAGATGATTTAATTAAAATTCACAAAATCTTCATAAAAGAGTTTCTAAATGCTTGAATATGACATAGCTGAATATTCTCAAATAAATCCTGATTTATATCGCAGAGAGTTACGAAAACTTCAAGCAGAGTTTTTGAAATTACAAAGATGGGTGATTCAAGAAAAGAAAAAGATTGCTATTGTCTTTGAAGGAAGAGATACCGCGGGAAAGACCGGAAGCATATCAGTCTTATCTAAATACTTAATACCAGAACATGTCCGATTAGTTAAGTTGGGAATTCCAACTAAAAGAGAATCGCAACATTGGTTTTCAAGATATGAAAAACATATGCCAAATGTTGGTGAGATAGTTTTTTTTGATAGATCTTGGTATACCCGAGCACTAACAGAAATAACCATGAATTATTGTTCTGAAAGACAATACAAATACTTTATGAAAAATGTATTGTCTTGGGAAAATGAATTTTCTAAAGAAAATATAGAAATAGTAAAAATATATCTTTCTGTTAAAAAAGACATCCAGAAAAAGAGGTTTGAGAAAAGAAAAAACAGCCCATTAATATTTTGGAAATTTAGCGAAAATGACTTAAAAGTTGCAGACAGATGGGATGCTTTTACATTTTATAAAAATCAAATGTTTGCTACAACCTCATCAGAAAAATCACCATGGGTAGTAATAAATGCCAATACAAAAATGGTAGCTTCTTTAAATTCCTTAAGATATATCTTAGAAAAATTTGAATACCCTGAAAAAAATATCCCAAAACCAAAAAAATGGTCAAAAGGTATGAATATTTATAACCTCAAGATAAATGGCGTAAAGTTTGAAAACTTATCTTACGATCAGTTCAAAGTGCTAAGTTCTTTTTCTGATGAATAATAAAAAAAATTTATTTCGGGTAGGCTGTCTTGACTTAGGATCAAATGCATTAAAGTACAAACAGTACAGAATAATAAAAAATGAAGCTTCACTTAAACCAGAGCTTGAAACATACAAAAGGATACCCATTAGGCTGGGAACTGATGTTTTTAATAAAGGCAAAATTAAGAAAAAGACAATAAAAAAAATAGAAAATCAACTAAGCGCCCTCTTAAAACAGCTGGAGTCAAAAAATGTAAAATTTATTGGTGGATTTGCAACCTCTGCAATGAGGACTGCTGGAAACGGTAAAGAGGTTTGTGATTTCTTAAATCAAAGTTTTGATATAAATTTAAAAATTTTATCTGGTGAAGAGGAAGCTGATTTACTTTTATTCTTAACAAAAAAATATCCTGAAGACGGATCTCATTTGTTTGTTGATGTCGGGGGTGGAAGCACAGAATTTTTTTATTCTTCAGATAAAATAAAGACATCAAAATCTTTCAATCTTGGTGCTGTTCGAATATACCTAGATAAAGATAGATTATCTGAGTGGAATGAATTTGAAAATTATCTCAATTCTTTTGATAAATCATCAATAAGAAAAATAGTAGGTGTTGGAGGAAATATAAGATCAATAATTTCAATTATAACAAAAGATAAGGGACACGATATATCACTCATAGATTTAGATAAATGTTTGAACAATTTACTCAAATTGAGTAACGAAGAAAAGATAACAAAACTCTCACTTTCAAAAGATAGAGCAGATATCATTGAGAGCGCTGGTAAAATTTTTTTGAGAATCATGAATTTTTTTCCAACTGCAAGTCTTCACTCTGCATCTTGGAGTATTTCTGATGCCCTAGTGGATAGATACTTAAATGAAAACTACGCGGGATTAAATTCAGAGTTTAAAGAAACTTTTTCCTCGTTCAATAAATAATTGATCTCTATCCAAAACTTACAGCCGTTTGGTTTGTTTGGCTGCATGCCTATCTCGTATCCCATAAGTCTGGCAAGGTGTTTAGAGATAGCCAATCCTAATCCAGTTCCACCGGATTGCTTGGCTCTTCCTCTATCAACTCTGAAAAATCTTTCAAAAACTCTTTGGCGATATTTTTTAGGAATTCCACGTCCTGAATCAATAACAGACAGTCTTGAATTAAAATCATCAGTTAAATCATTTTTAATTATCACGGTAGAACTTGCAGGCGAATGTTTTAAAGCGTTTGTAATAAAGTTACTCATTATTATTCCAAAAGCAGATGAGTCAATTAATACATCCAGGTTTTCATCAATATCTACCTCAAATGATATATTTTTTATTAAGGCTTGATCGGTGTGCTTTTTTAAAATTCCTGCAATAAAAGATTTCAAGTTTTGTCTGCCCATGTTCAAATCAAATTCTCCAGCTTCAATTGAACTTAATTTAAGTAATTCAGAAACTGTTTCTGTCATATTTTCCGATTGAGATAAAATTGCTTCTGTAAACACTAAAGCTTTTGGATCCTTAACAAAGTTTCCATGTAATAAAGTTTCAGCATTAGCCCTTATTACTGAAATTGGTGTTCTCAACTCATGTGAGACATTTCCTATAAAGTCCTCTCGCATTTGTTCCAATCTTCTTAATTTAGAAATATCATTAAAAACAACTAAGATTTCATCATTAGCTTTATCTCTTCTAGCGCTTAT